>NZ_CP009170.1:1667500-1942500 GCF_000763575.1 Thermoanaerobacter kivui | reverse complement strand
AAACCATATGCCCACAAGCAGTCAGAGTCCGGCACTCAACCTAGTGTTTACTGGGTGAATAGAGTAAGAGGGATAGAAAGAGGTAGAAGTAGTTAAGAGAAGAGTAAGCACTAAGTTGAGTGCCGGATGATGGCGTACTTTTTGTAGAACGGGCCGGCGAGTTATGGGCATGCAGCGAGGTTAAGCGGAAGCGGAGCCGAAGCGAAAGCGAGTCCGAAAAGGGCGTAAGTTGCATGCCATAGACCCGAAACCGTGCGACCTACCCATGGTCAGGGTGAAGCCGGAGTAAGATCTGGTGGAGGCCCGAACCACGTTGGCGTTGAAAAGCCATGGGATGAACTGTGGGTAGAGGTGAAATGCCAATCGAGCACGGAGATAGCTGGTTCTCCCCGAAATAGCTTTAGGGCTAGCCTTAGGGTAAGGCCTATGGAGGTAGAGCACTGAATGGGCTAGGGGCCAAGGAGGTTACCGAACCCTATCAAACTCCGAATGCCATAGGCTAATACCTGGGAGTCAGACTACGAGTGATAAGATCCGTAGTCGAGAGGGGAACAGCCCAGACCTCCAGCTAAGGTCCCAAAGGGCATGTTAAGTGGGAAAGGAAGTGGGACTTCGAAGACAACCAGGATGTTGGCTTAGAAGCAGCCATACATTTAAAGAGTGCGTAACAGCTCACTGGTCGAGAGGTCCTGCGCCGAAAATGAACGGGGCTAAAACATGCCACCGAAGCTGGGGCTACCGCGGAAGCGGTGGGGTAGGGGAGCGTACTGTACCGGGAGAAGGTCAAGCGAAAGCGAGGCTGGACGGTACAGTAGAGAGAATGCCGGCATGAGTAACGCGAGTAAGGTGAGAAACCTTACCGTCGGAAGCCTAAGGTTTCCTGGGGAAGGGTAATCCGCCCAGGGTAAGTCGGGGCCTAAGCCGAGGCTTAAAGCGTAGGCGATGGGGAACCGGTAGAGAATCCGGTACCACCGAGGGCCGTTAAGAGAAGCGGGGACGCAGCGAGATAGGTGGAGCGTGCGGTTGGTAGAGCACGTCCAATCAGACACCGAAGGGTACGTAGGCAAATCCGCGTACTGGCAGGGGTCTGAGAAGGGGAGCTTGATAAGCGAAGCCACCGAAGCAGCTGCCAAGAAAAGCCGCTATCGAGGTCTGAGGTGCCCGTACTGCAAACCGACACAGGTAGGCGAGGAGAGAATCCACAGACGAGCGGGAGAACCCTCATTAAGGAACTCGGCAAAAAGACTCCGTAACTTCGGGAGAAGGAGTGCCGAAAGGCCGCAGAGAAGAGGCCCAAGCGACTGTTTACCAAAAACACAGGTTTCTGCTAAGTCGAAAGACGAAGTATAGGAGCTGACGCCTGCCCGGTGCTGGAAGGTTAAGGGGAAGTGTGAAAGCACTGAACCGAAGCCCCAGTGAACGGCGGCCGTAACTATAACGGTCCTAAGGTAGCGAAATTCCTTGTCGGGTAAGTTCCGACCCGCACGAAAGGCGTAACGACTTGGGCGCTGTCTTGATGAGGGGCCCGGTGAAATTGTAGTACTCGTGAAGATGCGAGTTACCCGCGATTGGACAGAAAGACCCCGTGGAGCTTTACTGCAGCTTGCCACTGGATTTTGGTAATTTCTGTACAGGATAGGTGGGAGACAGGGAAGGTGGTGCGCCAGCATCACTGGAGTCGGCGTTGGGATACCACCCTGAGATTACCGAAATTCTAACCTAGCACCGTAAACCGGTGTAGGGACACTGGCAGGTGGGCAGTTTGACTGGGGCGGTCGCCTCCTAAAGAGTAACGGAGGCGCCCAAAGGTTACCTCAGCGCGGACGGGAATCGCGCGAGAGAGTGCAAAGGCAGAAGGTAGCCTGACTGCGAGAGAGACATCTCGAGCAGGGACGAAAGTCGGGCTTAGTGATCCGGCGGCAGTGAGTGGGAACGCCGTCGCTCAACGGATAAAAGCTACCCCGGGGATAACAGGCTGATCTCCCCCAAGAGTCCACATCGACGGGGAGGTTTGGCACCTCGATGTCGGCTCATCGCATCCTGGGGCTGAAGTAGGTCCCAAGGGTTGGGCTGTTCGCCCATTAAAGCGGTACGCGAGCTGGGTTCAGAACGTCGTGAGACAGTTCGGTCCCTATCCGTCGCGGGCGAAGGAAACTTGAGAGGCACTGCCCCTAGTACGAGAGGACCGGGGTGGACGAACCGATGGTGTACCAGTTGCACCGCCAGGTGCACAGCTGGGTAGCCAAGTTCGGAGGGGATAAACGCTGAAAGCATCTAAGCGTGAAGCCCGCCTCAAGATAAGGTTTCCCACCCGTAAGGGGTAAGACACCTCGAAGACCACGAGGTAGATAGGCCGGGGGTGTAAGAGTGGAAACACTCTTAGCTGACCGGTACTAATCAGTCGAGGACTTGACCTTTGGCTTTGTGCAGTTTTGAGGGTCTAGATTTCCGGTGGCGATAGCGGAGGGGAAACACCCGTTCCCATTCCGAACACGGTCCACAAGGGGCCCCCAGACGGTCGCAAGACCGACTGGGGTGCTAGTTAAGCCCTCCAGCGCCGATGGTACTGCTTTCGCGGGAGAGTAGGTCGCTGCCGGAATTAAAAATATTCCTCAGTAGCTCAATGGTGGAGCAACCGGCTGTTAACCGGTAGGCTGTAGGTTCGAGTCCTACCTGAGGAGCCATTAACATGGCCCCGTGGTCAAGTGGTTAAGACACCGCCCTTTCACGGCGGCAACATGGGTTCGAATCCCGTCGGGGTCACCAAATGCGGGCCTTTAGCTCAGCTGGCAGAGCGGTCGGCTCATAACCGATTGGTCCGGGGTTCAAATCCCTGAAGGCCCACCATTTTAAATAAAAAATTAAAATTTTAATAATTTTGCGGCCCAATAGCTCAGTTGGTTAGAGCGCCAGCCTGTCACGCTGGAGGTCGAGGGTTCAAGTCCCTTTTGGGTCGCCATTACGTTATGCCTCGATAGCTCAGTAGGTAGAGCAAGGGACTGAAAATCCCTGTGTCAGTGGTTCGATTCCACTTCGAGGCACCATAATTTTTTATATAGATTTTATTCAGGTGCTGGCGTAGCTCAGGGGCAGAGCAGTTGATTCGTAATCAACAGGTCGTGGGTTCGAATCCCACTGCCAGCTCCATAAAATGCTTAAAAATCAAGGGTTGTAGAAACCTTGATTTTTTTGTTTCACCTGTAATGACAACCAAATGACAACATCTAATTTTTACCGTTTATAAATAACTTATTTAATTTTTCTGCTGCTTCTCTTTGCCTTTCGGGAAGTACATGCGGATATGTATTGAGGATGATTTTTACATCTGAGTGTCCAAGACGTTGCAGCTCCAAGGATAAAAAAGATTATGAATAGTTATATTTTAACGATGATGGTATAAAGTTTTTGTAGGAAGCAGTTTAAATAAACTTCTCATTAAAGGATTTTAACGTCACTTTCCTACAGAAATTTTACACTGTCTTATACAAATATCACATTGACAATAAAATAACATTGTTATATAATCAAATTACAGAAAAGTTTAGTTGATTGCAAAATGAAGCAAATATAAAAGTAAAAAAACACCATTATTAGAAACTAAATAACAAACTATGTGTTTATATGAGTCTATACATACAGTAAATTAGATGGTAAAAAGAGACAAAAGCAGAAAGGTAAAACTTAACACACCTGCTTGATTGTAAAAAAGTGTCAAGCATGTTAAAGCGAAAAGTAAGCTGCTAAGCTAAAAGTTGCTTTAAAGATAAAGGATGTTCAAGAGCTCCAAGCTTTGCTGTAATAATTAACCCAATGTGCTGTGTTATACATGCAAGCAAAACATCAGCTTTGATTGAGTTGGTATTTCTAAGCTTAAAATTATTTACAGACACGGGCTCTTTTAAAATAGCAATAGTTTTCTCAATAACTGTACGCTTTTTGTAAAGCTTAGACCACTTTTTAGAATGAGAGGGATAGTGGCAGGGCTCTATAATCGTTATGAAGGGAAGTATAAAAACCTATGAGAGAGGGAAGAGTTGAATAGTAGAGGTGTAAAGGTTTTCTTAAATTATAAAGAGAAAGAGCATAGATTCAAGGCTAAAATCCCTATGGCGATGGGTGTGGGAGTATAATGGTCGTAGAAAGAAGGCGGAATGATTTCAGACAAATCGACGAAAGACTCGAAGAGTTTGATAAAGGTTTGTCTTCTTCAAAAAAGGATTAAACATGGTCATAAATATCGGAAAAAAATAATTGTTTAGCTTTGTTTTTCAGAGGATTTCCTCCGTTTTGTGGATTTTGTATTTCTATGTAATATATAAAATTTCGACAAAAGCGGGGGAATTCCTTTGAAAATATATAGCAGAACCCTTTGATTTATGAGGATTTGGGGATTCTGCAAAAACCTACAATGTAACGGTGAAAGGAGGGGGAATAGAAGGATGAAAAAGATAAGTTTTGAGAAAGAGCGTTGTATGACCTGTCATAACTGTGAACTTGGATGTGCCACTGTCCATTCTTCAGGTAAGAATCTGATTTCAGCTATTGAAGAGAATGTTATGCCAAGAATTCACATTATCTTCAATGAAAAGAAAAATGTTGTTGCCGCAGAACAGTGTAAGCATTGCAAGAAGGCAAAATGTATTGAGGCATGTCCTGAAGGTGCACTTTATCAAGACAAAAGAGGGATGGTACTTCTTGATTGGGATAAGTGCACAGGGTGTGGGGCTTGCGAAGAAGCGTGCCCATTCCATGCAATTAGAGTTACTGCAAAGTGTATAAAATGTGATCTTTGTAAAGATGTTTCGGATGTTCCTGCGTGTGTTATGTATTGTCCCACTGGTGCTTTAACATATAAAGAGGCTTAATTTAATGAAATAGAATTAAGGAGGGAGATAAAATGGAAGAGAAGAGAACTATTGACATTGCAACTGCAAAAATGTTGGAAAAAGCAAAAAAGGATAATGTGGAGACAGCTTGGGATAGAGCTGAAAAAATGAGACCTCAGTGTGGTTTTGGTGAAACAGGTGTATGTTGCCGTATTTGTAATATGGGACCTTGTAGAATTGACCTTGTAGGTGACGGACCGAAAAAAGGTATATGTGGTGCTGATGCTGATGTAATAGTTGCAAGGAATCTTATTAGAATGATTGCTGCAGGTGCTGCTGCTCACTCTGATCACGGAAGGGATATTGCTCACACTCTTCATATGGCAGCAGAAGGTTCAGACTATGATGTTAAAGAACCCGAAAAATTAAAGGAGATAGCTAAATATTTTGGCGTTAAAACAGAGGGTAAAGATATAAAAGAAATTGCGAAAAAGGTAGCAGAGAAAGCATTAGAAGATTTTGGTAGATACAAAGGTTTAGTGGCATATCCTAAAAGAGCTGTTGAACAAAGACAAAAGATATGGAAAGAGAACAATGTTTGGCCTCGTTCCATAGATAGAGAGATTGTTCAGATAATGCATCAAACTCATATGGGTGTTGATGCTGATTATATAAACTTAATACAGCAAGGTGTAAGAGCTGCTCTTGGAGATGGTTGGGGTGGCTCAATGATAGCAACTGATATAAGCGATGTGCTCTTTGGTGTGCCAAAGCCTATAGAGACAGAGGTTAATTTGGGTGTTCTTGAAAAGGATATGGTCAATATAGTTGTGCATGGACATGAGCCTACTCTCTCAGATATGATTGTACAGGCATCTCAAGATAAAGAACTACTTGAAAAAGCTAAAGAAGTTGGGGCAAAAGGCATTAATCTTGTAGGAATGTGCTGCACAGGTAATGAAGTTGTTATGAGACATGGTACAAAAATGGTAGGTAACTTTTTACAACAGGAAGCTGCAATAGTAACAGGTGCAGTCGATGCTATGATCGTGGATGTGCAGTGTATTATGCCATCGCTTAGCTATGTTGCTTCCTGCTATCATACAAAGCTTATAACAACATCTCCAAAAGCAAAGGTACCAGGTGCTATTCATATTGAGTTTGATGAAGAACATGCTTATGAGATTGCAAAGAAGATAATTATGGTAGGAATTGAAAATTACAAGAACAGGATACCAGAAAAAGTGAATATCCCTGAAGAAAAGAGCAAAGCAGTTGTAGGCTTCAGTGTTGAAACCATCTTAAATGCACTGGGTGGAAGTGTAAAGCCACTTGTTGATGCTATAGTTGCAGGCGATATAAAAGGTGCAGCTGGTCTTGTTGGTTGTAACAATCCTAAAACAAAGCATAATTATTATCATGTAGAATTGGCAAAAGAGCTCATTAAAAATGATGTTCTTGTTGTTTTAACAGGATGTGCAGCTTATGCTTGTGGAGCGGAAGGACTTTTGACTCTTGAGGCAAAGGAACTTTGTGGTCCTGGACTTAAAAAGGTATGTGAGCTTTTGAAGATTCCACCGGTGCTTCATATGGGTTCTTGTGTTGACTGTAGCCGAATTTTAATATTGTTGAATGAACTTGCAAAATATCTTAAAACTGATATAAGTGATCTTCCTGTTGCAGGTGCTGCACCAGAGTGGATGTCTGAAAAAGCGGTTTCCATTGGAACTTACTTTGTGGCATCTGGCGTATATACTATTCTTGGTGTGTGCCCACCTGTACTGGGCTCTAAGAATGTAACAAAACTTCTTACAGAAGATGTAGAAAAGATTTACGGTGGAAAATTTGCTGTAGAAACTGATCCACATAAAGCTGCCCAGCTAATTATGGATCATATTGAAACCAAGAGAAAGGCTTTGGGTGTTTAACAACATATTAAAACAGGGCACTTAAGTGCCCTGTTTTAATATCGCGATTTTTGTGAAAAAGGATATAGAAAAAGGGGAGCATAAAACATGAAAATAGCAATAACTGGAAAGGGAGGAGTTGGAAAAACTACTCTTGCAGGGGTTTTAGCAAGGCTTTATGCATCAGAAGGTAAAAAGGTTTTGGCTATTGATGCTGATCCTGATGCGAATTTAGCTTTGGCTATAGGTTTTTCACCTCAAGAAGCTGCAGGGATTACTCCAATAGCAGAGTTAAAACAACTTGTGGCAGAAAGGACCAACGCAAAGCCTGGTGTTTTTGGGCAAATGTTCAAGTTAAATCCCCGGGTTGATGATATCCCTGATAGATATGCAAAGGAACACAAAGGAGTAAAACTTTTAATAATGGGAACTGTGGAAAAAGGCGGAAGTGGCTGTGTTTGTCCTGAACATGCTTTGATTAGAAGTCTCATGAAGCATCTTCTTATATTCCGAGATGAAGTGGTTATTATGGATATGGAAGCTGGAATAGAACATTTAGGAAGAGGAACCGCAGAAGCTGTTGATGCTCTTATTGTTGTTGTGGAACCTGGTGCAAGAAGTCTTCAAACCTATCATAAGATAAAAGAACTTGCATCTGATCTGAAGATTAAAAATATATTTGTGGTTTTAAACAAAGTTAGAAATGAACAAGATATTGAATTTATTAAATCGAACATTGATGATAAGCTTCTTGGCTATATGTCTTATAATCAGGATATTATAAAAGCTGATTTAGAGGGAGTTTCACCCTTTGATATTAGTCCAAAGACTGTTGAAGAAGTAAAAGCTATCAGAGATTCATTAGAACAAGTATTAACTTCTTAATCTAAGGATTTTATTTAATTATAAATAACTATTTGCCAAAGGAATTAATTTTATTACTCATTTTGAAATAATATGATATAATATTTACGATTGAAACTATCAATATTATTTTTGTGGTGATGATAATGGATGGAATTTTACTAAGACTTGGTCTTATTCCCTATCAAGAAGCAAAAGAAATACAATTAAAAGCTTTAGATTTAGTAAAGAATAGCAAAACTGAAATGGTTTTGATTACACTTCAACATCCTCCAGTCTATACTATCGGGAAGGCCGGTGGTTTTGAAAACATATTGGTCTCACTTGAAGAATTAAAGAAAATTGCCGAGGTTTATGAAGTGGAAAGGGGAGGTAATATTACCTTTCATGGACCGGGGCAGATAGTGGCATATCCTATTATAAACCTTAATAAGTGGAGTAAAAATGTTCATAAGTTTGTTTATTCTTTGGAAGAGTGCATTATAAGACTTTTGAAGGATTATGGTATAGAAGGATCACGAAAGGAAAAATATCCTGGTGTTTGGGTAAAAGATGAGAAGATTTGTGCATTGGGAGTTGCTTTAAAAAGATGGGTTACGTGGCATGGAATTGCTTTTAATGTTAGTACTGACCTGTCTTATTTTTCAAAAATTACCCCATGTGGAATTAAAGAATATGGTGTCACTTCTTTAAAAAAATTAGGTGTAGATGTGGATTTAAGAGAAGTTGAAGAGAGGTTGATAGAAAAATTTGAAGAGATATTTGATGCAGATTTAAGAGAAATGACAAAAAGTGAATTTTTAGAATGGAGTGGGCAAAATTGAAGAAACCTGAATGGTTGGATGTTAGAGTAAATAATCCTCAAAGAGAGACAATAGAGAAGATGTCAAAATTTTTAGGTGACCATAGGCTTCACACCGTTTGTCAAAGTGCTCATTGTCCAAATATTGCGGAGTGTTTTGGTAAAGGCACAGCTACTTTTATGATAATGGGGAATATATGTACAAGAAACTGTCGATTCTGTGCTGTAGAAAAAGGTAAGCCACTTCCTTTAGATGAAGAGGAACCTAAAAGGGTGGCTGAAGCGGCGAGGAGATTAAACCTTCGTCATGTAGTTGTAACATGTGTAACAAGGGATGATTTGGAAGACGGAGGGGCAGAACATTTTGCTAAAACAATCTCTGAACTGAAAAAGATACCGGGTGTTACCGTAGAAGTTTTGGTTTCTGATTTTCAAGGCAAAGATGAGTCAATACAAACTGTCGTAATGGCAAAACCAGAAATAATTAATCATAATGTAGAAACGGTACCGCGTCTTTATCCTGAAGTAAGACCAATGGCAAATTATGAGAGGTCTTTATATCTTCTTAAGAGAGTTAAGGAATTGGATCCATCTATTTATACAAAATCAGGTATTATTGTTGGTTTGGGAGAGAGCGAAGAAGAAGTAATAGATGTAATGAAAGATTTGAGGAAAATTAACTGTGATATTATAACAATCGGTCAATACCTAAGTCCTTCGAGGCAGCACTTAGAAGTTAAGGAATATGTTGCACCTGAACAGTTTGAAAAGTACAGAAAGGTTGGTTATGAATTGGGATTTAAGTATGTAGCCTCAGCTCCACTTGTCCGCAGCTCCTATAATGCTGAGGGTATAATAAACAGTTTCGAAAATTAACGACTAAATAGGGTTCTTTAAAATCAAAATATAAGATAAAAATTTTGATGAATAAATCAATTTTCCAAAAAAAGCAATTTTGCGGATTAGAATGAAAAATAAAAAAGCAAAAAATTCTAGTATATTAACAATATCTTAGTAATATCTATAAAAACGTTGTTCTTTCTGAGGTTTGGGCAAAAGGTGGAGAAGGTGGAATTGAGCTTGCAAAAGAGGTTCTAAGATTGATTGAGGAAGGAAAGAATGAGTATGCTCCACTTTATCCTTTGGAGATGAGCCTAAAAGAGAAGATTGAGACAATTGCGAGAGAGATATATGGAGCTGATGGTGTTGACTACACACCAGCGGCAAACAAGGAAATTGAGAATCTTGAAAACTTAGGATATGGCAAGCTTCCAATCTGTATGGCAAAAACTCAGTATTCATTGAGCGACAATCCATCTTTGTTAGGCAGACCTACCAATTTCAAGATAACAGTAAGGAATGTAAAGATTTCTTAAGGAGCAGGTTTTGTTGTAGTATTAACTGGTGAAATTATGACCATGCCAGGATTGCCAAAGAAGCCAGCTGCTGAGAATATAGATGTAGATGAAACTGACAGAATTACTGGACTGTTCTAAAATCCATTTATTTAAATATTAAAAAAAGGAGATGTTTTTATGGAATATTAGAGAACAAAAAATGATTATCGTGAAAAGGAGCAAATATTATGTTGGTGGATGATAAGGTAAAAGAATATCTTGCAAAAGTGAAATCAGGTTCGCCACTTCCTGGATGTGGGAGTGTTTCGGCATTGGTAGCAGGGCTCGGTATGGCTCTATCAATCATGGTTTACAATCTCACAATGAGTAAAGATTTTTATAATGAATATGACATCAGTATAAAAGAAGAAATGGGAAAATGGCTTAAAATTAGCAATGAATTATTTGAGGAATATGTAAAGTTAATAGATGAAGATGTTCAAGCATATATGAACGTATTAAAAGCTATGAAGATAGCAAAAGAAGATGAAAGGCAGGGGAAATTGAGGCAAGAAGCGATAAAAAAGGCTTACATCGATGCAATAAATGTTCCAATGAAAATTGCGAGACTTTGTGACCAAGGCTTTTTACCGATTTTAATTATTACAAAATACGGAAATCCAAATGCTCGGGCAGATGCTGTTGTTGGTGCCATTTTGCTCTATGCAGCCCTGCAAAGTGCAGTCATAATTGTCAAAGCAAATCTATCATATATAGAAGATAAAGAAATCATTGAGAATACCTTAAAAGAATGCAACATTCTCATCGAAAAATGTAAGTCTGTTAAAGATGAGATACTCAATTTGGAATTTTAAATTTCTATTTAAGCTTTATATTTGTTTTTTTTTACAAAATCTTACTTTTTTACATGTATCTAAAATTACTTGACAAAGCCAATTAATTGACATAAAATTATCAATAAAGAAGATTGACAATACAATAACTCTCCGAGCCTTTATGTCTAAGTGGCGAAGAGCCCTATGAGATAAAGGCCGATAGGGTATTGATGGAAACGTCAATGCCTCCCGTGTTGGAAAGGAGAGGTAATGCATTCGTACTTATGCAAAGCAAGAATGCGGTAGAGAAGTTGCATCCTTGCTTTGTGAAAACGATGTAGTGCCTTCTCCGGAAGGCATTTTTTTTGTGCCTCTGGAAGGGACTAATTTAAAAGGCTGAAAGGCCGCTATGGGCAGGTAGTGAAAAATCAGACAAAGACAAAAGTGTCTATTGTAGGGTGGGATTTGAAGGAAGCCAGTGGCGAACTTTTGGTTTTATGGACAAGATACGCATATGAGGTTGGATTGGAGGTGAGTAAAATAATTTCAGACAAGTCGACGAAAAACTCGAAGAGTTTGATAAACTTAGATTTGTCTTCTTTAAGAAAGGATTGAACATGGTCATAAATGTCGAAAAGGGATAATTGTTTAGCTTTGTTTTTCATAGGATTCCGACCGTTTTTGTGTTTGACATATATAAAAGTTCGACAAAAACGGAGGAATTCTTTTAAAAAATATATATTAGGAATCCCTAAATTATGAAAAGTTTAGAGTTTTACAAAGCTTAATAAAATATTGTGATAAGGAGGTTTCTTAAATGAAAAGGAAAATTTGGTTGTTGACGATTTTTACAATGTTAATGTTCCTTATCAGTGGATGCGTTAATGCTGGCAAGACTTCAAACGAGACTTCAAAAATCGAAAGAGCAAATTACACAGGACAAAAACTTTATCTTTATGCAGCGGCATCACTTAAAAAACCTATGGATGAAGTTATTTTCAGCTTTGAAAAGAAAACAGGAGCCAAAGTAATACCAAATTATGGAGCTTCCGGTGAACTTTACTCTCAGATAAAAAGTGGACAGCCTTGTGATATTTATTTTCCTGCTGATTGGCTTTATGTTGATAAACTAAAAAATGATGGTATGCTAAAAACTTCTCAGAAATTCTTGGAAGATGTTGTAGTGCTTGTAGTTTCAGAAAAAGGCAAGAGCAAGGTCCAAAAGGTGGATGATTTGTTAAAACCGAATGTAGCAGTGGGAGTGGCTGATCCTAAAGCTCCTATCGGTGTTTATACCGAAACAGCACTTAAAAAAATGAAATTGTGGGAAAAATTAATTTTGTCGGGAAATCTTAAAGCTCGACCTGTAACTGTTAATCAGGTTGCGATGATGGTTAAAAATGATGAGCTTGATGCCGGTTTTGTTTACTCAAGTGTAGCTAAGGCTTTTGGTTTGGAATATGTACAAATAATACCAAAAGAATATACAGGAGAAATTGTATATGGCGCTGCTATTATCAAAGGTGGTAATGAAAAACTTGCTCAAGAATTCTTAAATTTTGTTAACAAAAATATAGAGAAATTTACTAAATATGGATGGAAGGTTGCTAAAAAATGAGGAGGAATATTATTGAGGTAATATTTCTACCCATGTTCTTTATTTTGATAGTTTATCCCGTAGCTACTTTGTTAGGACATGTTAGCATAAATGGAATAGTTAAAACATTTCACGATTGGCTATTCTGGAAAAGCGTTAAGAACACTTTTGTAGCTGCCTTTTTTGCTTCAATTTTAGCACTTTTTTTGGCTTTGGGATTTGGATATTACCATCTTTTTTCTAAGAATTCTTTTATATATCGCCTTGCCAATCTTATGAATGATTTGCCTGTTGCTGTGCCCCATACAGTAGCCGGAGCTGCTCTGCTTTTGGCATTTGGACGCAATGTTTTGGGATTTATCAGCAATACTGGTCTTGCTTTCATGATGATTTCGGTTGTATTAGCTATGTTTTTTGTATCATATCCATTAGCTGCAAGAGCAATAACAAGTGGAGTAGATCAAATAGAACCAGAAATAGTAGACGTAGCGCGCACCTTAGGGGATACACCCTTCAAAGTTTACTTGCGAATTATCCTTCCTCTTTTGAAAGAGGCTATATTTTCAGGACTAGTACTTACCTTTGCTCGTTCTTTAAGTGAGTTTGCTGCTGTAATTATGTTTGGTGGAAATATTCCAGGTGTTACTCAAGTTTTAGCTTCTTATGTATTTACTAAAATTGAGGAGGGCGAACTTGATATGGCTGTGACAGCTAGCGCTTTTTGTGTCGTAATGTCTTTGATTATCGTTGGATTGTTAAACTTAATAAATAAAAGGAGCATTAAAGATGCTTGAAATTATTAGTATAATCAAAAGTTTTAAAGAACGAAAAGTGTTAAAAGATGTAACACTCAAGATAGCTTCTGAGATTAAGGTAATAATAGGATTGAATGGAAGTGGTAAATCTACATTGCTTAGAATCATAGCTGGTATAATAAAACCTGATAAAGGGCAAATAATTATTAACGGCCAAGATGTAACCATGCTGCCGCCCGAACACAGAGAGGTAGGATATGTGCCGCAGCGCACAGCCCTTTTTGATCATCTGACAGTAAAAGATAATATCATGTATCCATTGAAAAATGGGCGGGGCTGTGAAAAAACAGCTGAAAGAATGATTGAAATGTTGGGCTTAAAAGACTATTTGCACTTCAAGCCACGACAACTCAGTGGTGGATATAAAAGTAGGGCCTCGTTAGCGCGAGCTTTGGTATCTGAGCCTTCGGTTATGCTTTTGGACGAGCCTTTTAGTGAAATTGATGTTGCGAGCAAAGAAAAGCTTTTGCCCAAGTTTTATGAGGTGCTAAAAAGCAGGAATATACCGGTGTTGTATGTTACACACGATGTTCATGAGGCAGAGTTAATAGGGGATAGATTTGCGGTTATGACTGATGGAGAGCTTATTCATATTGGTTCGGCATCTGAAGCCTTTGAGTTTATAAGAGGTAAGATATTTTAAAAATCATATCTTCAAGCCATGTCAAAGCGATGATATAATTGAGTATATTGATTATTATGGTAGGTTTAAAATTTTGGTGTACACATGAACATGAAGGGGGCAGATAAATTATGAACGGAATGGTTTTGTCGGTAAATATAAGCAAAAAAAAGGGTGAGCCTAAAACCCCTATATCAGAAGGTTTTTTTAGAAAGGATTTTGGGCTTGAGGGTGATGGACATGCAGGCGGGAATACACACCGTCAGGTAACATTTTTGGATATAGAGACTATTGAGGAAATGAAGGCCTTAGGGATCGAGGTGTTAAAACCTGGCATGATTGCCGAGAATATTACCACTAAAGGCATAGAACTTTACCGATTTCCCATCGGCACAAAACTCAAAGTTGGAGAGGTGCTTTTCGAGATTACAATGATAGGTAAGGAGTGCGAAAAACCTGAAAACTGTTCGTTGAAAATAGACATAGATAAATGCTTGGCAAAATCGCGTATAGTTTTTACAAGGGTTATAAAAAGCGGTAAAATAAAGATAGGTGATACAATTGAAGTGCTAAACTAAGGAAGACTGATCAGATAAAGTTTAGTGCATTACCCCTAAAATAATGGTAGTTTTGCAGAAGAAAGGGTGGACTTTTCTCTTGGAATTGTTTAAAACGGCTGTAATGCTGGCAGGCGGTAAGAGCAAACGAATGGGTTTTGACAAATGTATGCTTAAAGTTCAAAATTGTTTTTTAAGTGAAATGATTATCAAAAATCTTAGAAAAGTTTTCGATGACATAGTGGTGGTTACATGGAATAAGGAATTTTATCAGAATTTCAATGTAAGGGTGGTACATGATGAACTTCAAGGGATAGGACCTTTAGGGGGTATTCATGCAGGATTAAAAGCCTCTTTAAGCCACTATGCCTTTTTTATTGCCTGCGATATGCCTTTTATTTCCATACCGTACATAGAATATATGATGGAGCTTTTGAAAAAGTTTAAAAAAGATGTCATTATCTCTGAAAACAGAGGCTTCATTGAGCCCTTTCATGCCTTTTATTCAAAAGCTACTATTGACAAAATTGAAGAGTGTTATAAAGAAAACAAACTGAAGATCGCAGATTTTTTAAAGAAGGTAGATGTGATAAAAGTAAAAGAAGAAAATGTGCGAAAATTTTCATCTGAGCTTGAAATATTTATAAACTTAAATAATCCCGAAGATGTTGTTAGATTTGAAGCAATAATCAAAAGTGCAGAAAAGTATAATTCATAATGTGAAAAAATTTAAAAGGCTTTTGAAATCAAATTGGTTCCTAAAACTTTCTACTAAAGAGGTTTTATACCATGTTTTTTTGTGTAATTAACTCAAAATATGATATTTACTTGACCTAATTTTTATGATAAAATGTTAAAAAAGTATACCTTGATAAATATTATTTTAGCAAGTGAAATAATATAAAATGCATTTCTTTTAATAGCCTCTTAAGATGTGTTTAATCTAATTTGCAAAGAATCTTCAAATTCAGGCAATAAGCCCCACAAATATGGTTAATATTTGCCTTTCTGCTTTGTTATAAGAGGAGGTTTTGTTATGAAAGATGGTAAACAGGAAAAGGTTTTAACAACATGTCCTTACTGTGGAACAGGGTGTGGTCTTTATCTGAAGGTTGAAAATGAAAAGATTGTGGGAGTAGAGCCCGACAAACTTCATCCTGTCAATCAAGGAGAACTGTGCATTAAGGGATACTATGGGTATAAGTATGTTCATGACCCCAGGCGTTTGACCTCCCCGCTTATCAAAAAGAATGGGAAATTTGTTCCGGTTTCTTGGGATGAGGCGCTGAACTTTATTGCAAATGGCCTTAAGAAAATTAAGAGCGAATATGGTTCAGATGCATTTGCTATGTTTTGTTCTGCCAGAGCCACCAATGAAGATAATTATGCAGCTCAAAAGTTTGCAAGGGCGGTAATAGGTATTAATAATGTAGACCACTGTGCCCGTTTGTGCCATGCACCTACTGTCGCCGGGTTGGCGATGACGTTAGGCAGCGGGGCAATGACGAATTCCATTCCTGAAATAAGTACTTATTCAGATGTTATTTTCATAATCGGTTCCAACACAGCTGAATGCCATCCTTTAATAGCCGCTCATGTTATAAAGGCCAAAGAGCGTGGGGCTAAACTTATTGTAGCCGACCCAAGAATGAACGCAATGGTCCATAAAGCTGATATTTGGTTAAGGGTGCCTTCTGGATATAACATTCCTCTTATAAATGGAATGATCCATATAATCATAAAAGAAGGGCTTGTTAAGACCGATTTTGTAAAGAATCATGCTGTTGGTTTTGAGGAAATGGCAAAAGCAGTAGAAAAGTATACTCCAGAGTATGTTGAAGAGCTTACAGGAATTCCAAAAAAAGATTTAATAAAAGCAGCTCGATTTTACGGGCAGGCACAAGCAGCGGCTATTTTGTATTCAATGGGTGTTACACAATTTAGCCATGGCACAGGAAATGTTGTTTCACTTGCCAACTTAGCTGTAATTACAGGCAATTTAGGTCGCCCGGGCGCAGGAATATGCCCGCTAAGAGGGCAGAACAACGTTCAAGGGGCTTGTGACGTAGGGGCACTGCCAAATGTTCTGCCTGGATATTTAGATGTGACCAAGGAGCAAAACCGCGAGCGCTTTGAGAAGGTATGGGGCGTAAAACTACCATCAAATATTGGACTTAGGGTGACAGAAGTTCCGGATGCCATTTTAAATAAACGTGTTCGTGCTCTGTATATATTTGGTGAAAATCCCATCATGAGCGATCCAGATTCTGATCATCTGCGCCATGCTTTAGAGCACTTGGACCTTTTGATAGTGCAGGACATCTTCCTTACAGAAACTGCACGCTTGGCTCATGTGGTGTTGCCAGCTGCCTGCTGGGCAGAAAAAGACGGAACGTTTACCAATACAGAGCGCAGAGTGCAGCGGGTGCGAAAGGCGGTTGAAGCTCCAGGTGAGGCTAAACCTGACTGGTGGATATTCAGCCAAATAGCCGAGAGAATGGGATATACTGGAATGCAATATAACAATGTCCAAGAGATTTGGGATGAAGTTCGAAAAATTGTTCCAGAAAAATTTGGTGGTATTAGCTATGCTCGTTTAGAGAAGGAGAAAGGTCTTGCATGGCCTTGTCCAACCGAAGACCATACAGGAACGCCTATTCTTTACCTAGGTGGTAAATTTGCAACCCCTTCAGGCAAAGCACAGATGTATCCTGTGATATTCTATCCAAATACCTGCATATGTGATGAAGGGGCTGAAAAACAAGACTTCAACCATGTAATTGTAGGCAGTATTGCAGAGCTTCCTGACGAAGAGTATCCATTTACATTGACTACTGGCAGGAGAGTGTACCACTATCATACAGCTACAATGACGCGTAAATCACCGGTTATTGACCAGATTGCTCCTCAAGAGTTAGTGGAAATCAATCCTCAAGATGCTACAAGGTTAGGAATAAATGATGGAGATTTCCTTAGGGTGTCCACAAGACGTGGATATGTTGCGACACGTGCATGGGTAACCGAAAGAGTACCTAAGGGGACCATTTTTATGACCTTTCATTATTGGGAAGCTTGTTGTAACGAATTGACTAATACGGCAAGTGATGCCATTTGCTGCATACCTGAGTTTAAAGTAGCGGCTGCTAAAGTTGAAAAAATATCACAGGTTGAGGCACAGGCCATTTTGAAAGAGAAAATAGAAAAGTATCAAGTTGAATTGGAAAAAGATGTTGCTAACATGTTAGCAAAGGAAAAGGGAGGAAAATGAAATGCCTAACCGTTTTGTAATTGCTGACCCTAAACGTTGTTTGGGCTGTTATACATGTATAGCTGCTTGTGCTTTTGTGCATGAAGAGCAAGGACTACAGCCATTTCCTCGACTTTATCTTACGTATACAAGTGAAGGAATAATGCCCATACAATGTCGTCACTGTGAGGACGCTCCCTGTGCTGAAGTATGTCCTGTTGAAGCTATTAAAAAAGAGGGGAATGCCATAATAATAGATGAAAAAGCATGTATAGGATGCAAAACTTGTCTATTAGCTTGTTCATTTGGGGCTATTGACTTTTCGGTTCAAGACAGCCTTGAGCAATCAATATTTAAAGATATAAAAGAAAATCTAATGCAAGACCAGAAAACTCAACAGAGGATTGTTGCTGTGAAGTGTGACTTGTGTAATTTTAGAGAAGAAGGCCCGGCGTGTGTACAGTTTTGTCCGACTAAGGCTTTGAAATTGGTTGATGGTGATGAGATAAATAAAATGGTTAAGAATAAAAGAACTGTTAATGTTGAGAGTCTGCTTTCTGTTTATGGAACTAAGTAATGATTTTTGCTAATATTTCTATCTATTTGAGATTTTCATGTATCAGAAAGTAAATTGTTACTCAATATTGTTTTTGAAAGGTGTGGATAAGATGAAAACGCAACTTAATCCTTTTGTTGTGGCAAATCCTGCAAAATGTATAGGCTGTAAAGCTTGTGAAGTTGCTTGTTTTGCGGTTCATAATAGAAATAACCATGTAGGTGCGACGGTTGGTACTGTATCCATTCCAGTTATACCAAGATTACATCTAATCAAAACTGAACATGGCACAATGCCTATACAATGTCGTCATTGCGAGGATGCCCCCTGTGCTAATGTTTGTACAGTAGGAGCAATTAAGCGGGAAGGTAATGCTATCGTAGTAGATGAAAAGTTGTGCATAGGCTGTAAGAGTTGTTTATTGGCATGTCCATTTGGGGCTATTGAACTATTGCCTCAATATGAAGATGGTAGAGAAGTGTTTCAAATCAATCTTAAAGAAGAAAGTGAAAGCGGATTGGTGCAAGAACCAAGAATAATAGCATATAAATGTGATTTGTGTAATGATTTAGGAGAACCTGCTTGTGTAAAGGCATGTCCCGAAAATGCGTTGACTTTGGTTATGCCAACCGAAATGAAAAAAGCTCGTAATAAAGAGGCTGCGTTGAGTTTTTTAAGAGTGGTAAGATAATTTATTAATTAATAATATTGAAAAGAAAGGGATGTGAACATGTCTGCAAATAAAGCTATAATTAATATAGATCAGGAGTTATGTACCGGATGCAGACGATGTGCAGAGGTATGTCCTGTTGATGCAATTGAAGGGGAAAAGGGCAAACCACAAAAGATAAACACAGAAGTCTGTGTAATGTGCGGACAATGTGTACAAAAATGCAGTTCTTATGCTTCTTATTTTGATGAAAGCATAACACCAAGAAATGTAAAATTACAAGAGAGAGGAATGTTGGATAGCGTTAAAGAGCCATTGTTTGCTGCATATAATTTAGGGTATGCAAGGCAGGTTAAAGAGGCATTGGAAAATCCTCAACTTTTTAAGGTTGTACAATGTGCTCCGGCTATTAGAGTTTCTATAGCCGAGGAATTTGGGTTGGATTTGGGAGATTTAACACCTGGGAAATTGGTTGCAGCTCTACGCCGTTTAAATTTTGATAGGGTATATGATACCAATTTCGGAGCCGATTTGACTATTATAGAAGAAGCAAATGAGTTGGTAAAAAGGATAAAAGAGGGCAAAGATTTGCCAATGTTCACTTCCTGTTGTCCTGCATGGGTTAAATTTGCTGAACAAACATACCCTGAGCTTTTGAAACATATTTCAACTTGCAAATCTCCACAACAAATGACAGGTGCAATTATAAAAACCTACGGAGCAAAGATAAATAATGTAGACCCTGCTAAGATATTTAGTGTATCTGTTATGCCTTGTACTTGTAAGTCATATGAAAGCGACAGACCTGAAATGAGAAGCAGTGGTTATAAAGATGTAGATTTGGTAATAACAACAAGAGAATTGGCTCACTTGATGAAAGATAAGGGAATTGATTTTGCAACTCTGCCTGATGAAGAATTTGACTCTCCTTTAGGGAATTATACCGGTGCTGCTACAATCTTCGGCAATACGGGTGGTGTAATGGAGGCTGCACTTAGAACGGCTTATGAATTAATTACTAAAAAGCCAATACCTAATATAGACATAGAGTTTGTTCGCGGCGGAGAAGGTATAAGGACTGCAACCGTTCAGGTAGGAGAGTTAGAATTGAAAATAGCTGTGGTTTCAGGTTTAAAAAATGTTATACCAATACTTGAAGATATAAAGAAAAACAAATGTGACCTTCATTTCGTTGAAGTGATGACTTGTCCAGAAGGATGTATAAGCGGTGGTGGACAACCGAAACTTCTTTTAGAAGAATATAGGGAAGTTGCATATAAGAAAAGAAAAGAAGCTCTATATAAACATGATGCAGAGCTTGAACTCAGGAAATCACATGAAAATCCTGCTATAAAGAAATTATACGAGGAATTTTTGGGTGAACCTTTAGGCAAACAGTCACATCATTTATTACACACTAAATATACACCGAGAAAAAAAGTATAAAAATCAAAAATTTTGTTGGTAGTGGGTTGTAAACAATCCTGTGAGAATAAGGCATGGCGTAAAGCTACCAAACTTCTCACGAAGTCTCAACCTTTGAAGGTGGGAGTAGTTCACGAAATCTCTTAAGGAGGAAGTGAATGGAATCATTTAAAAGTATTAATATTTTAAAATACAAAAATGGTTTGGTTGAAAGCTTTTCAGATAGTGTGATTGTAGAATATATCTTAAAGCTTTATGTAAACGCTATTGAGTTTGCATCTTTTTTCTGCACTCCTTTAGCATTAGATTGTTTGGTTGTAGGATACCTTCAGTCCCAAGGCATTATTGAAAAAAAAGAGGATATAAAGAGAATCTTTATTGAAGAAAGAGAAGGGAAAGCTCATGTGGAAATTCTTAAAAGTATAGATGCTTCTTCAGTGAAGAATCTATTTATAATGAGTAGCGGAGAAAAAAACATTTGTTTTCATGATCAGTTAAAGATAGGCAAGACCTGTTGTCACTGCAACTTCACATGCAATCCCTGCATTTGTTTTCCTGAGCAGTTAAACATAGGCCCAATAACAAGCAACATTAAATACAAGTTAAAGGATATAATCAATCTATCAGAGAGATTTAACAATGGCTCGGGCTTGTTCAAGATAACAGGGGGAGTACACAGCTGTGCGATTGCTGATGACAAGGATTTTATAATTTTTCATGAAGATATAGGTAGGCATAACGCTTTTGATAAAGCGTTTGGGCAGGCTCTTTTAGATGGTATAGACCTTCAGGATAAAGCTGTTTTCACAAGCGGAAGGATATCCGTCGAAATGTTATTAAAAGCAGCTAAAAGGAAGGTACCTGTAGTGGTGTCCATTTCAGCTCCTACTGCTTTAGCCGTTGAGGTTGGAAGAAAATTAAACATAACTATTGCGGGTTTTGCAAGAGGCGATAGATTAAATATCTATTCATGCCCTGAAAGATTTGTTTGGTAGTTTTTTAAATTTATCCAGGATAAAAGAGAAGACTCCCAATTTCTATAAGTGGGAGATGAATCGCTAAACAATGCTTTGAAAACTAATCTATAAAATGCTAAAATATCATTAGATAACGTAGCTGGCGAGTCTGCTCTGTGGCAGATAGTCAGTAGTGGGTGTGTGAACAACACTGTGAGAATAAGGGTGCATAGACTGCCAAACTTCTCTACGTCGCGGACACTTCTACAAGTGGCGGTAGTTCACGACTTGGCGAGGTATACTTTTAATTAAGTTAGTAAGGATAATTGGGTGAGTAATATCATTTAACAAAGCTAATTAGTTGGCATAATATTCTCAATAAGAAAGATTAACAATACAATAACTCTCCGAGCCTTTATGTCTAAGTGGCGAAGAGCCCTATGAGATAAAGGCCGATAGGGTATTGATGGAAACGTCAATGCCTCCCGTGTTGGAAAGGAGAGGTAATGCATTCGCAATTATGTAAGGCAAGGATGCTTTAAATTAGGCATATCTTTGTCGTGTGAAAGCGATGTAGCGCCTTCTCCGGAAGGCGTTTTTTGTTTTGGGGATAAATTTTTGGTTATATTTTCAGTGAAACAGCTATAAGTTTATTTTAGATATACGGTGTAATGTCGAGTAGCAAAATTGGAAAATTAAGAAAAAACTGAGGGCTCTCTTGTGCTGATGCTACTGGTGAAATTATGACCATGCCAGGATTGCCAAAGAAGCCAGCTGCTGAGAATATAGATGTAGATGAAACTGGCAGAATTACTGGACTGTTCTAAAATCCATTTATTTAAATGTTAAAAAAGGGAGATGAGTTTTATGGCTTTTAAGACACCAAAAGAAATAGCCCAGGGTATGGTTCAAACAGGAAGAGCAAAAGCTGAACTGCCTATTATCAAAATGCTTGTTTTGGGTTTTCTTGCAGGGGCATATATTGCGCTGGGAGGACTTCTTGCTGTTAAAGTAGCTGGGACAATACCTAATGAGGTTTTGGGCAGTTTACAAAAATTTATCTTTGCTGCAGTGTTCCCGGTAGGGCTTATGATGGTTCTTATTGCTGGGGGAGAGCTTGTTACTGGAAATATGATGACTCAACCTATAGCTTTTTTAGATAAAAAGATAGGCTTTGGTGGGATTATTAAAAACTGGACTTTTGTTTACATTGGGAATTTCATAGGTTCTGTCTTTGTTGCTTATGTTTTGTCATATTTTACTGGTTTGATTTTAGAACCTGTTAAAACAGGTGATGTTGTAACTTCTATGCCATGGGCGGCATTTGTAGTTAAGATTGCTAATGCAAAAACCTCTATGCCTTGGTGGGTTGCTTTTTGGCGAGCAGTTGGGTGTAACTGGCTGGTTGCCTTGGCTGTTTGGATGGCCTTTGCTGCCGAAGATATTGTGGGCAAGATTTTTGCTATATGGTGGCCGATAATGGCCTTTGTTGCCATTGGATTTGAGCACTCTGTAGCCAATATGTTTTTTATTCCATTAGGTATCTATGCTGGAAATGACCCTGCGTATATTGCCTTTGCTAAAAGTGCTCAAGGAATTGCAGCACATGCACCTTTATTAAAAGCTACATGGGAAAGTTTCCTTGTAAATAACCTAATACCTGTGACCTTGGGAAATATAGTCGGTGCTGGTTTATTTGTTGGGACGGTTTATTGGTGGGTATATCTGAAGGCTGAAAAATAAAAATAACGCTAAAGGAACAAATCTATCAGCACTATCTGTCTACTCATGTTATACCTTAAAAGAATGCAACATTCTCATCGAAAAATGTAAGTCTGTTAAAGATGAGATACTCAATTTGGAATTTTAAATTTCTATTTAAGCTTTATATTTGTTTTTTAAAAAATCTTACTTTTTTGCATGTATCTAAAATTACTTGACAAAGCCAATTAATTGACATAAAATTATCAATAAGGAAGATTAACAACACAATAACTCTTCGAGCCTTTATGTCTAAAGGGTGAAAAGCCCTATTATGAGATAAAGGCCGATAGGGTATTGATGGAAACATCTTGTTTCCCGTGTTGGGAAGGAGAGACAATGCATGCGCACTTATGCAAAGCAAGAAGGCGGTAGAGAAGTCGATTCTTATTTTGTGAAAACGATGTAGTGCCTTCTCTGAAAGGCGTTTTTTGTAGTGTGCCCACCATGGGCGGTAACTTGGCGGTGAAATACGCTATAGGTATGGCAATAAGGACCGTAATAGTATTGGCTCTATAATCTAAAGTATGAAAAATCCTACCACATTTAGAAGAAGTGCAAGGGTTGTCACATTTCAAGGATATAAAAGGTTTTACTATTCAATGTAGTTTTTCTGACTTTAGGATACCATTTAATGCGAGGGGGTGGTATTATATAAAAAGATTGGGTGATAATTCAACCTCAAGAGATGATATTTTTAAGATTAGACCACCAATGTATGGATTTTTCTGTTAAAGGAGAAGGAGGTGATTTTCCAACAAATATTGTCTGTCTTTTTTAAAATGGTTTTAAAAATTAAATAAACAAAAAGGAGTGGAGAAAGATGGCATTTAAGAGCGATATTGAGATTGCTCAAGAGGCAAAGTTGGAACCAATCAAGAACATCGCAGAGAAAATTGGGTTGACAGAGGATGACATTGAATATTACGGAAAGTACAAAGCAAAAGTAGATTACAGTTTGATGAGCAAGCTAAAGGACAAAAAAGATGGCAAATTGATATTGGTTACAGCAATCAATCCTACCCCGGCAGGTGAAGGGAAAACAACAACAACTGTTGGTTTAGGCGATGCGTTATCAAAGTTGGGTAAAAAGACAATGATATGTTTAAGAGAGCCTTCCCTAGGTCCTGTCTTTGGTGTTAAAGGTGGAGCAGCAGGTGGCGGATATGCGCAGGTTGTTCCAATGGAGGATATAAATTTGCATTTCACAGGAGATTTCCATGCAATTGGTGCAGCTAATAACCTGCTTGCAGCAATGCTTGATAATCACATCCATCAAGGTAATGAGCTTGGTATTGATCCACGTCGCATCATCTGGAGACGTTGCGTGGATATGAACGACAGACAATTGAGATTTGTTGTTGACGGTTTAGGTGGAAAAGCTAACGGTGTTCCAAGAGAGGATGGTTTTGATATTACAGTTGCTTCAGAGGTAATGGCAGTTTTTTGTCTTGCAAATGATTTGAAAGATTTAAAAGAAAGATTGGCAAGGATAATTGTAGCATACACTTATGATGGCAAACCTGTAACGGCTGGAGATTTGAAAGCTCAGGGTGCTATGACAGCTTTGTTGAAAGAGGCATTGAAGCCCAACTTGGTTCAAACACTTGAACATACGCCTGCATTTGTGCATGGTGGACCATTTGCGAATATAGCTCATGGTTGTAACAGCGTGATAGCAACCAAACTTGCTTTGAAGCTTGCTGATTATGTGATAACCGAAGCAGGGTTTGGTGCAGATTTGGGTGCTGAGAAGTTCTTAGATATCAAATGCCGATATGCAGGCTTAAAGCCAGATGCAGTAGTGATTGTGGCTACAGTAAGGGCTTTGAAATACAATGGCGGAGTGCCAAAGGCGAACTTGAATGAAGAGAACTTAGATGCGTTGAAGAAGGGTATTTCTAATCTATTAAAGCATGTCGAGAATATCACACAGAAATTCAAACTTCCAGCAGTAGTTGCATTAAATAGATTCCCGACAGACACAGAAGCTGAATTGAAGCTTGTGAGCGAAGAATGCAAGGCTTTGGGAGTAAACGTTGTTCTTTCTGAGGTTTGGGCAAAAGGTGGAGAAGGTGGAATTGAGCTTGCAAAAGAGGTTCTAAGATTGATTGAGGAAGGAAAGAATGAGTATGCTCCACTTTATCCTTTGGAGATGAGCCTAAAAGAGAAGATTGAGACAATTGCGAGAGAGATATATGGAGCTGATGGTGTTGACTACATACCAGCGGCAAACAAGGAAATTGAGAATCTTGAAAACTTAGGATATGGCAAGCTTCCAATCTGTATGGCAAAAACTCAGTATTCATTGAGCGACAATCCATCTTTGTTAGGCAGACCTACCAATTTCAAGATAACAGTAAGGAATGTAAAGATTTCTGCAGGAGCAGGTTTTGTTGTAGTATTAACTGGTGAAATTATGACCATGCCAGGATTGCCAAAGAAGCCAGCTGCTGAGAATATAGATGTAGATGAAACTGGCAGAATTACTGGACTGTTCTAATCTGATGAGTTTTGGGGGTATAAGATTGAGTGATTATAGATTGCTTTTAGCAGCTGGGGAAGATACACCCGGCTGCCCTCCTCTCTTTTATACGAGGTTTAGTGGGGAATATGTGTTGCGAAAGCTTTTGCCCAATTTGACATTTAATAAAATGGGAAATGGGCAAATCTCATGGAAGTGGATAGACTTTAAAAAGAAACAGGTAAAGGATTTTACAGAAAATATAGCAGGAGTTGTACTTTTTCCAGCGATCTTGCCAGAGATTATTGATAACCCTGCTTGCTATTTACCTGAGAAACTTCCAGAACATAATATATTAATCGCTGCAGGAATACATCCTGATATTTTTCCTCAACTTTTGAAGATGGCAGCCGAGGTAGGATGCAAAGTGCTCATAGCCCCTAAAGAAGACCCAAAATGGATTGATAAATATTTAGAGAAAACTCTTAAAGACATATGTAAAAAGTATGGCATAGATTATGTTTTCCCAAAACCTTTTTGTTCGCTTAAAAAAACAGACTCTGATTTTATTAATAACTTTCTTAAAGAGTTTAAATTGGGAAGACCTGAATATAAAGTTTATGTTGATGATGAAGGTTATATAACAAAAGTTGATGTAATTCGCTCGGCACCGTGTGGTGCTACCTATTATGTGGCACATGGTCTTATCGGGAAGAAGATAGGAGAAGAGGCAGTGGACGAGGCTAATAAATTGTGGCATGCTTATGCTTGTTTAGCTTCCCATGATATAGATGAAGATTTTGGTGATTCAATTATGCATTTTGCTGCGCGTATAAATTTGGAGGTTGCTAAAAATACGTTGAAGCGAGGAGGTCAAAAATGCTTGTTGAAAAAAACATAAGAGAGTTTATTGAGGTACTTGCCTCAAAAGAGCCTGTACCTGGTGGTGGTGGTGCTGCTGCATTAGCTGGGGCAATAGGTAATGCACTTGGTAGTATGGTAGGTAATTTGACCGTGGGCAAGGAAAAATATAAAGATGTTGAACAAGAAATTATTAAGATATTAGAAGAAGAGAAGAAATTGCAAGAAGAATTGCTTTCTCTTATTGATGAAGATGCTCAGGTTTTTAGTGAAGTTGCTAAAGCGTACAAATTGCCGAAGAATACTGATGAAGAAAAAAGGAAAAAAGAAGAAGCTTTGAATAATGCTTTAAAAAATGCTTGTCAGGTACCAATAAAGATAATGGAAAAGTCCTTAGAGGCTTTAAAACTCCAACGTAGGCTTGCAGAAATAGGTTCAAAGCTTGCTATAAGCGATGTAGGAGTAGGAGCTTTGATTTTGAAAGCGGCTGTGTTGAGTGGGTACTTAAATGTAATAATCAATCTTAATGGTATTAAAGATGAGGAATTTGTTAAGAAAACAAATGAGTATACAGAGAAAATGTGTAGAGAAGCTGAGAAGTTGGCTGATGAGGCTTATAAGATAGTGATGGAAAAATTAAAAGGCTAAATCTATATGCTTTTAAATATTTTTAAAAGGAGGCTGGAACCTGATGTCTGTTATATTATCTGGTAAAGAAGTAGCTGAAGCACTAAAGGAGAGCTTGATAAAAGAAGTTTCTGAGTTAAAAGGAAAGGGTTATACCCCATGTTTAAAGATCGTGATAGTTGGGGATAGACCAGACTCGGTTGCTTATATAAAAGGTGCATTAAAGAGATGTAGTGAAATTGGAATAGAAGCTAGTGTTCTTGAGTTGCCTGGAGATATTTCTGAACAGGAATTTATCAAAAAGATTCATGAGCTTAATAATGATGAAAGTGTTAATGGAATGTTAATAATGAGGCCATTACCTTCACAAATATCTGAGGACAGAGTAAAGTATGAAATTTCTCCAGAAAAAGACTTAGACTGTTTTAGCCCTATCAATGTTGCAAAGGTTATGGCTGGTGAAAAGGAAGGTTTTCCTCCATGTACTCCACAAGCTGTTATAGAAATACTTGACCATTTCAAAATTGATCCAGCAGGCAAAAAAGTAGCAGTTGTAGGAAGAAGCATGGTAGTAGGAAGACCTCTTGCAATGATGCTGTTGCAAAGAAACGCTACAGTTACAATTTGCCATTCTAAAACAAAAGATCTTGCTGAAGAAACAAAGAGAGCAGAAATCCTGATTGCAGCTGTAGGGAAAGCAAAGATGGTAAAGAAGGATATGGTAGGAGAAGGTGCAGTTGTAATCGATGTTGGAATAAATGTAGATGAAAATGGTAAATTATGCGGTGATGTAGATTTCGATGATGTTAAAGATAAAGTAGCTATGATTACTCCTGTTCCAGGAGGAGTTGGTTCGGTTACAACTACAGTTTTAGCAAAACATGTTATTAAGGCTTTAAAGCAACAAAAAAGCTTATAGGGGGTTTTTAAGATGGTCATTACAGAACATAAACCTTTTGAAGAAATACTTGAAATGCTTAAAGATTCTCAAAGTATATTCATTACTGGTTGCTCGCTATGTGCTACATCATGTTTCACTGGTGGTGAAGCTCAGGTTTTAGAAATGAAAGAAAAGCTCGAAAAAGAAGGGAAAACTGTCACGGGATATGCAATTCTTGATCCTTCATGTAACAAATTACAGGTTCGTGCTACATTAAAAAAGCAAAAGGAAGCTGTAGATGCAGCTGATGCGATTTTATGCATGGCTTGTGGTGATGGTGCACAAACAGTGGCAGCTGTAGTGGATGACAAACCTGTCTTTCCAGCCAATAATACTATGTTTATAGGAGAGATAGAAAGAGTAGGACATTTTGTTGAGGCTTGTAAAGCATGTGGGCAATGTGAACTTGGCTGGACAGCTGGTATATGCCCAATAACAAAATGTGCAAAGGGCTTGATGAATGGGCCATGTGGAGGTTCTAAAAACGGAAAATGCGAGGTAAATCCTGAAAATGATTGTGCTTGGGTATTGATTTACGAGAGACTTGAAAAATTAGGAAAATTAGATAAAATGCTTGAGTTAAAACCACCCAAAGATCATAGCAAAGCTTATAATCCAAGAAAAATTGTTGTAAAAAAGTAAGTAGGAGGAATGATCATGGGACTTCTTGAAGAAAAGTTGAAATCTGGTGAATTTGTTGTAACTGCTGAAATGGCCCCACCAAAGGGCATAGATATGACTCATTTTAAAGAATGCGCAAAGGCAGTAAAAGGAAGAGTTGCTGGCGTTAACGTCACAGACTTTCAAAGTGCAGTTGTAAGAGTTTCTTCCTTAGGTGCAGCAGTGATCTTGTTAGAAGAAGGTTTGGAACCTATAATGCAAATAACCGGTAGAGACAGAAATAGAATAGCAATTCAAGGTGAGTTGTTGGCAGCTGGTGCTTTAGGAATAAAAAATGTTCTTGCATTAACGGGAGATCATCCTATGTTTGGAGATCAGCCAGGGGCAAAGCCAGTTTATGATTGTGATTCGGTTAATATATTAATGATTGCCAGCAAATTAATGGAAGGTCAAGATTGGGCAGGTAATCAGCTTAATAAAGCACCTGAATTTTTCCTTGGCGCAAGCGTAACTCCTTTGTTTGATCCTTTAGAGGCACAAATAATAAAGATGAAAAAGAAGATGCAGGCTGGAGCAAAATTCTTTCAGACTCAGGCGGTATATGATATAGAGGTTTTAAGAAAATTTAGGGAAGCTACTAAAGATTTAAATGCAAAGGTATTGGTAGGTGTAATACCACTAAAGTCACCTGGAATGGCAAATTACATGAACAAAAATGTTCCTGGTATACATGTTCCTGATGCTCTTATAGAGAGATTAAAAGGTGCAGAAAATAAGGTTAAAGAAGGTTTGAAAATTGCAGCAGAGTTCATAAACCAAGTGAAAGAAGAAAAACTGTGTGATGGTGTTCATATAATGGCTATTGGTGCAGAAGAGAATGTTCCAATTCTACTTGACATGTGCAATTTGTAAGGAAGGACGATATGAATGTCTAAAAAGAGAATTACAATTATAGGTGCAGGTCCAGGAGGATATGTAGCGGGTATAAAAGCTGCAAAGCTCGGTGCAGATGTAACAGTAATAGAAAAGGATAAATTAGGTGGGACATGCCTGAATAAAGGGTGCATTCCCACCAAGGCTCTTCTTTCTTCAAGTGAGGTTTTGGAAATAATAAAAAAAGCAAAATCTTATGGGATAATTTTAGAAGGAGAAATCAAAGCAGATATTGACGCAATAATTGAACGAAAAAATAAGATTATTGAAAGATTAAATAAAGGAATAGACTTGCTATTTAATAAAAATGGTGTTAAAATAATAAAAGGAAAAGGTGAAATTCTTAACAATAGAGAAGTTAAAGTCATAAAAGAAAATGGAGCAGAAGAGAGAATTAAATCTGATGCAATAATTATTGCAACGGGTTCATCACCAAGGCGGATTCCTCTTTTCCCTTTTGATGAAAAAAGGGTGTTGACAAGTGATGAGATTTTAGATTTAAGATATATTCCTAAGAGCATACTAATAGTGGGAGCAGGGGTTATTGGTTGCGAATTTGCGATGTTTTATAAGGGGCTTGGTACTGACGTTACACTAGTTGAGATGTTGGATCGAGCATTAAGTACAGAGGATTTTGAGATAAGCAAAGAAATAGAGAAAATTTTTAAGAAGAAGAAAATTAAACTTTATACCAAGTCAAAGATAACGGAAGTCAAAATTAATGAAAACGAGGTAGAAGTCTCTTTAGAAGATGGTAAAATCATAAAAGCCGAAGTAATGCTTGTTGCTGTTGGAAGAAAAGCAAATATTGAAGAAATAGGGTTAGAAAGAGTGGGAGTAAATACCGAAAAAGGTAGAATAGTAGTCAATGAAAAGATGCAAACAAATGTAGATGGTATATATGCCATCGGTGATGTAATCCCAAGTATTCAATTAGCTCATGTGGCTTCTTTTGAAGGTATTTGTGCAGTAGAGAATATAATGGGCAAAGAAAGCATTATGGATTATACGGCTGTACCGCATACAATTTTCACTGAGCCCGAAATAGGTGCTGTAGGCTTAACTGAAGAACAAGCTTTGCAAAAGGGATACAATATTAGCATAGGAAGGTTTTATTTCAGGGGTCTTGGTAAAGGACAGGCCTCAGGGAAATTAGATGGTTTTGTGAAAATTGTTGCGGATCAAGATAACGACAAAATCTTAGGTGCTCATATTATAGGACCTAATGCGACGGACCTTGTGCATGAAATTGCCGTGGCTATAACGTGTGGTTTGAAAGTATCTGAAGTAGCAGAAGTTGTACATTCTCATCCTACGTTTAGTGAGGCTGTCATGGAAGCAATTCATGATATACATGGGCAGTCGATACACAATGTATAAAGTGGAGTGAAAAAAATGGTATATGTTATTGCATTAGCAGGAAAAGGTGGAACAGGTAAGACTACTCTTGCTGGTTTTACAATTGATTATTTGGTAGAAAAGAAATTGGGTCCGGTTCTTGCGGTTGATGCAGATCCGAATTCAAATTTGAATAATGTTTTAGGTTTAGATGTGGAATTTACTTTGGGTCAAATCAGAGAGGAAGTTAGAGATGATGAAAAACTTCCTGCGGGAATGACAAAGGCTGATTATTTGAATTTCATGGTGCAGCAGGCTATTGTCGAAGGCAATGGTTATGACTTGCTTGTAATGGGAAGGCCTGAGGGGCTAGGATGTTATTGTTTTGTAAATGGAGTTTTAAGAGAAGTAACTGACAAACTGTCAGATTCTTATTCGTTTTTAGTAGTCGACAATGAAGCTGGGCTTGAGCACCTTTCAAGAAGAACTACTAAAAAAGTTGATTTGATGTTTGCTGTCAGTGAATGTTCTAAAAGAGGGATAGATGCTGCATATCGAGTAAAGACACTGATAGAGGAATTGAAGCTTGATGTAAAAGAGCTCTTCCTTATAGTCAACAGAGTCCCCAAGGAAGGAATGAGTGAAGAGCTTTTAGAATATATAAAAAGTTATAACATTCCTTTTGCAGGCTTTGTTCCTCTTGATAATGGCATCTATGAATATGATAATGCTGGCATTCCGCTGCTAAATTTACCAAAAGATAATGCAGCGGTTAAAGCCTATAGAGATATTTTAGATAAAATTTTACTTCCAAGAATAACAACAAAAAAATAGTAGATGGAGGCGAAAAAAATGGCTTATCAAAAACCACGACAAACATTCAAAGGCCAAATAAAAGAAGTGGTAATGGGTAAGGATTTAAAGATTGGAGGTGAATCAGTACTTCCTTTTTACACTTTTGACGGCGATACAGGAAATCCCCCAAGAATTGGTATGGAAGTCTGGGACGTAGCTCCGACAGGTTGGCCTGAGGGGCTAATGAATCTTATTAAAGATGTAGCAGAGGATCCTGCTGCATGGGCACAGTTCTATGTAAAAAATTACAATCCAGATTTTATAGTTTTAAGATTTGTGGGAGCAAATCCTGATGTAAAGGATAGAACTCCAGAGGAATGTGCAGAAATAGCTAAGAAAGTGGCTGATAGTGTTGAAGTTCCACTTGTGATAGCTGGTTGTGAATCTAACGAAAAGAATGGTAAGATTTTTACAAAAATTTCTGAAGTCCTTGCAAATAAAAATTATGCTTTTCTTTCAGCAGTAGAAGCTAATTACAAAGAAGTAGGTGCGGCTGTAGGCCTTGCTTATGGTAACATCGTAGTGGCTGAAAGCTCAGTTGACCTAAACCTTGCAAAACAGATGAATATTTTAGTGATGCAGCTTGGTGTTAAACCAGAAAAGATCATGATGAATCCAGGTATATCTGCGGTGGGTTATGGTTATGAATATGTTATAACCACCCTGGACAGAATAAAACTTGCAGCCTTGGATCAGAACGATACGACTCTTCAGATGCCAATAATTTCACCTATTTCCTTTGAAAGCTGGAAAGTAAAGGAATCAACTGCAACAGAAGAAGACGCTCCTGAGTGGGGAAGTTTAGAAGATAGAGGAATAGCAATGGAGATTTGTGGAGCGGTTGGTGTATTAGCAGCTGGTTCGAATGGTGTAATTTTAAGACATCCACGTTCTGTTGAAGTTTTGAAAAACTTTATCAATTCAATGTTGAACTAATTTTACTAATTCTGAAAGGGGCGATATTTAAGATGGCTTTAACAGGTATGGATATATATAAAATGCTTCCAAAGAAGAATTGTAAGGAATGTGGATTTCCAACTTGTCTTGCTTTTGCAATGAAGTTAGCTCAAGGTGGCGTAGAAGCTGAAAAGTGTCCTTATATGAGCGAAGAGGCTAAGATGAAATTGGCAGAGGCTACGGCACCATTGATGAAAACGGTTAAGTTTGGAAGTGGCGATAAGACTTATACACTTGGTGGTGAAACTGTTCTTTTCAGACATGAAAAGACATTTGTAAACAGAAACCGCTTTGCTGTAATGCTAAAGGATACTATGTCTGATGATGAAATCAATCAAAAGATTGCTAATATGAACAAGGTAAACTATGTGCGTATTGGCGAGAATATGTTTGTTGAAGTAGCTGCAGTGAAATGTGAAAGCAAAAACAAAGATCAGTATCTAAAGCTTTTGAAGAAAGTTAAAGATGAATGTAAACTTGCTGTTCCTATGATAATTACTGATGACCCTGAAATTGCAAAAGCTGCAGTAGAAGAAGTAAAGGATTTAGGCCCAATCTTGTACGGGGCAAATCCACAAAACTATGAAGCAATGGTTAACATAGCAAAAGAGAACAATCTTTTATTGGGTGTAGAAGCTGATAATTTAGAAGCATTGTATGATGTTGTATCAAAAATCCGTTCAGGTGGATATAACGAACTTATACTAAGCACAAAAGCAGACAAAGCTAAACAACTTTTTGATGATATAGTGAATATAAGGAGAACAGCTTTAGTTGCTCAGGATAGAGTCTTTGGTTATCCAAGTGTTGTATTTGTAAACAATTTGTCAAGTGATAAATTCATGCAACTTGCATATGCTACGCTTTTTGTTGAGAAATATGGTTCAATCATTGTTCTTGATGAGATTGATTACTCATTGGCTTTGCCACTATTTGCTTTGAGACAAAACATCTTTACAGATCCACAGAAACCTATGAGAGTTGAAAAAGGATTGTACAAGATAGGTCCAGCAGAGGAAAATGCACCGCTTTTGGTAACAGTTGACTTTGCACTTACTTACTTTATTGTCTCTGGTGAAATTGAAAGGTCAAAAGTTCCAGCATGGCTTTTAATACCAGATGCAGGTGGTCTTTCGGTTTTGACAGCGTGGGCTGCAGGTAAGTTCTCAGGTAAAACAATTGCCGACGCTGTAAAGGAAATGGGTGTAGAAGAAAAACTAAAAACAAGAGAGATACTTATACCTGGTAAAGTAGCAGTGTTGAAGCCTGATATCGAAGATGCACTACCAGGTTGGAAAGTAGTAGTAGGGCCTGAAGAAGCAGAAATGTTACCTAAGTTCTTAAAGGACTATACTAATAGAGTTGCTTAAAAAAATTTAAAAAGTGGAGGGGTATTTTAATGGCAAGATTTTTGATTATAGGTGAGAGAATTCATGTTATTGCGCCACCAATAAGAAAGGCTCTTCAAGAAAGGGATCCAAAACCTATTTTGGAAAGAGCAAAGGAACAGATTGAAGCAGGTGCTCATTACATTGACGTAAATATTGGACCTGCTGATAGGGATGGGGAAGAGATAATGCCATGGGTGGTAAAGCTTTTGCAATCAGAGTTTCCAAATGTTCCATTGTGTTTGGATACAGCAAATGCAAAGGCGATAGAGGCTGGTTTAAAGGTTTATGATCCAACACCCGGTAAAGCAATAATAAACTCTGCAGATGCTGGTTCAAGAATGGGGAATCTTGAGTTAGCTGCTAATTACGGAGCAATGGTTATTGGACTTTGTGCTAAAGAGGGAATTCCAAGAGATAACGAGGAAAGAATGGCTTATTGCACTGAAATCTTAGATAGGGCAATACAAGTAGGATTGAGTCCAGATGATATCTTATTTGATCCTCTCTTTGTAGTTATAAAGGGAATGCAGGAAAAGCAGCAAGAGGTTCTTGATGCTGTAAGACAGATCTCCGAGATGGGTCTTAAGACGACAGGTGGACTCAGTAATGTTTCAAATGGTGCGCCAAAGGAATTAAGGGGATTAATGGATGCTGTGTTTTGTGCTATGGCAATACAATGTGGTTTGACTTCTGCGATAATAAATCCTTGTAATAAGATGTTGATGGATGTTATTAAAACAGCAGAAGTTATAAAGGGTTGGAATCTATATTGTGATTCTTATCTGGAACTGTAGTGTTTTTAAGTCAAAAAGTCTCCTACCTGGTGAAGGTGGGGGACAATTACTCAAAGGTTTTCATAAAAAAGTAGGAGGGAGAGTTTTAAGTTATGAATTTAGTGGATATTATCTTTACTGGAGCAAACCAGGCTTTAGAGGCTGCAAAAGCAACACTTACAGCAGCTATTGAGAAAAAGGGAGAGGATGCAAAAGTTGTCTTCCCTGATACCGCATATAGTTTGCCTACTATTTATGCAGCTACTGGTCAAAAAATTGGTACTTTAAAAGAGTTGGCAGGTGCGGCGCCAATTATAGAGAGTCTTATTTCGGAAGAGAGGAATCTTGATACTGCACTGAAGGCTGGGTTGGCAACCGCTGTTTGTGCCGAAGTCATAGAGGCTTGCAAATATGCTACGGAGGAGAAGCCATACACTGAACCATGTATAGGTTTTGTACCTGACCCAATCATTCGTTCATTGGGTGTGCCATTGGTTACGGGCGATATTCCTGGTGTTGCAGTTGTTATTGGCGAGGCACCTTCAGCAGAGATAGCAGCTAAGATTATAAAGAATTATCAGAATAAAGGATTGCTTACATTTTTGGTAGGTAAAGTTATAGACCAGGCTATTGAAGGTAATGTAAAAATGGGGCTTGAGCTCAGGGTTGTTCCTTTGGGATATGATGTGACTTCTGTAATTCATGTAGTAACTGTTGCACTAAGAGCTGCTTTGATTTTTGGCGGTGTTCAACCTGGTGATTTAGGAAGTTTATTGACTTACACAAAAGAAAGAGTTCCAGCTTTTGTTAACGCATTAGGACCATTGAGTGAGCTTGTGGTTGCTGCTGGTGCAGGTGCTATTGCATTAGGTTTCCCAGTAATTACAGATCAAGATGTTCCAGAAATCCCTGGTGCTTTGATATCTCAGAAGGATTATGACAAGATAGGTGCTACTTCATTAGAAGCAAGAGGTATCAAAATAAAGATAACAGAGATACCAATTCCTGTCGGATTTGCAGCTGCATTTGAAGGTGAAAGAATAAGAAAAGGCGATATGTTTGTTGAGTTTGGTGGTGGAAGGACACCAGCATGGGAAGTTGTTCGTACACTTGATATGTCGGAAATAGAAGACCACAAAATCGAGGTAATTGGGCCGGATATCGATACTTTAGGACCTGAAGGCGGTAAGATGCCTCTTGGAATTTTAGTGGATGTTGCAGGTAAGAAGATGCAGCAAGATTTTGAGCCTGTGTTGGAAAGAAGGATACACTACTTCTTGAACTATATGGAAGGCGTAATGCATCTTGGCCAGAGAGATATCATATGGGTCAGAATTGGTAAAAATGCATATCAAGCTGGTCTTAGGCTTCATCATTTTGGTGAGGTTTTGTATGCTAAGATGCTTGATGAATTTGGAAGTGTTGTTGACAAAGTTCAGGTTACAATAATTACCGACCCAGCTAAGGTAGAAGAGATGGGGAAGACAATTGCAAAGCCACGTTATCAGGCAAGAGATGAGAGACTTGCTGGTCTTAGCGATGAAAGCGTTGATGTTTTCTATTCCTGCTTGATGTGTCAGTCATTTGCCCCAGCGCATGTTTGTATTGTAACACCAGAAAGATTAGGACTTTGTGGTGCAGTTAGCTGGCTTGATGCAAAGGCTACAAAAGAAATCAATCCTACTGGACCATGTCAGCCTATTGAAAAGGGTGAGTGCTTAGACCCTGTTAAAGGTATATTTGAATCATGTAATAAGGCTGTGGAAGAGCTGTCACATGGAGCGATAAAAGAAGTAACCTTGTATTCATTGATGGAAAATCCAATGACTTCTTGCGGTTGTTTTGAATGTATATGTGCTATAATGCCTGAAGCAAATGGTGTAATAATAGTAAATAGAGAATATGGTGGGATGACGCCTCTTGGTATGACATTTGGTGAGTTGGCTTCAACAACAGGTGGTGGTAACCAAACTCCGGGATTTATGGGGCATGGTAGACAGTATATATCGAGTAAGAAGTTCATCGCGGCAGAAGGTGGCTTAAAAAGAGTTGTTTGGATGCCAAAAGAGCTGAAAGACGCAGTAAGGGATAAGATAAATGAAACAGCTAAAGAGTTGTTTGGGATTGACAATTTTGCTGATATGATTGCGGATGAGACAGTGGGTACAGCTCCAGATGCTGTAGTGGAATTTTTAAACAATGTTGGTCATCCAGCGTTGACCATGGATCCTTTACTATAATGGATCTTTTATCATAAAATAAAATACAAAGAATTAGGAGGGTTAGATATGAATTTTCCAGCAGATTACAAATATCACAAAGAACACACATGGGCAAAGATTGAAGGTGACGTTGCATTAGTTGGTATTACGGATTATGCACAAGATCGGTTGGGAGATGTATTGTTTGTAGAGTTGCCAGAAGTAGGTGCTAAGGTTACTCAAGGAGAAAAATTTGGTGTAGTAGAATCAGGTAAAGTTGCATCTGACCTTTATGCACCAATGAGTGGAGAGGTAATAGAAGTAAATGAAGAATTAGCTGATAGCCCAGAGCTTGTAAATCAATCACCTTATGAAAAAGGCTGGATGATCAAAGTAAAGCTTAGTGATCCAGCTGAAGCTGATAATTTGATGAGCAATACTGACTATGAAAAGATGGTAGAACAATAGAATTAGATATTTTTTAGATGAGACATATTTTTAACCCCTGCAGTTATCATTCCTAACTGCAGGGTTTAATTGCACAATGTGAGTTTTTTTATGCAAATTTTATCCCCAAGATAAAACAAGGAAGAGCAGGCATTCAGAAGATACCCACCTCGACTCTTGACAAAGAACTAAAATTTTTTTAAAGTAATATTAGACATGAGCAAAACTAAATAAAATTTTCAAAAATAAAAATCAAATTATGTAGAAAAAATTTCATCTGAACATTAAAGACCAAATAAAGGTAGCAATATTTAATTATCAAGGTTCTAACAATATCATTGTTAAAGGTCGACCTTTTTGGGTGATTTATAAATCATAATCATACATATGAGGTAGGTGACGAAATGGAAAAATGTACAGTAATTTTTAAACCCTCTAATAAAAGTATAAGTGTAACAAAAGGCACTAATTTACTCGAGGCAGCAAGAAAAGCAGGGGTTTTTATTGATGCGCCTTGTGGTGGGAAAGGACGATGTGGAAAATGTAGAGTAAAAATCATTTCTGGAGATTATAAAGAGGAAATAACTTCTCTGTTAACCAGTGAGGATAGGCAAAAAGGCATTAGACTTGCGTGTCTTACCTTTGTAGAAGGCGATATGATTGTTGAGGTAGAGGAATCTAAGCAAGTACAAAATATCTTAGTGGAAGGTATAAAGCCTGGAGATGAAAAAAATGAAAGAGTTCTTAAAGCAAGCAAGCTTTTAGAGGAAGAGGGCATAAAAAAAGAGTGTGGTGTATTCAATATTGATATAGAACTTCCTGAGCCTTCTATTGATGATAATGTGGCAGATTTTGAAAGGTTAAAAAGAGAGCTAAAAGTAAAGTATAACATAGAAAATTTTTTTTGTTCATTGAATGTTTTAAAGAATATGCCTAAAATATTGAGGGAAAATAATTTTAAAGTAAGAGCTACATTTTTAAAAGGTAAAAACGGTTGTGAATTAATAAGGATTAAGGCTCGAAATAAAGAAACCAGCACATATGGAATATGTGTGGATATAGGTACGACAACAGTAGCAGTTAATTTAATTGATTTGGAAAGCAATAAGATCATAGCTGCTGCTTCATCAGGCAACCTTCAAATGCAGTATGGTGGTGACGTAATAAGCCGAATAATCTATGCCTCCACAGAGGGTGGTTTGGAAAAAATAAAGTCTGCAGTAGTGGATGGGACTATAAACAGGTTGATAGACGAACTGGTGAAGAAAGCTAACATTGAAAAGCAAGATATTATTATCTCAACATTTGCAGGGAATACCACAATGACACATCTTTTCTTGGGTGTAGAACCTGCGTATATAAGGGTGGAGCCTTATATACCTGCATTTAGGGAATGCCCTGAATTAAAAGCAAAGGATATAGGAATTGACATAAATCCCGAAGCTAAAGTAATAGTTATTCCAAATGTTGCAAGTTATGTTGGTGGGGATATTGTATCAGGTGTTTTGGCTACAGGTATTTGGAAAGAAGAAAAAAATGTATTGTTTATGGATTTGGGTACAAATGGAGAGATTGTTTTTGGCAATAAAGACCTTATGCTAACCTGTGCTTGCTCTGCAGGACCTGCATTTGAAGGTGGAGAGATTAGTTGTGGAATGAGAGCAATGCCAGGAGCAATTGATGAAATTTCAATTGATAGGAAGACATTGGAACCTAAGATTAGGGTAATAGGCAATGTTAAACCTAAAGGCATATGTGGCTCAGGTTTAATAGACCTTCTGGCAGAGATGTTCCTTTCAGGAATAATTAATTCAAAGGGAGAGATTTCAAAAGAATTAGAATCAGACAGGATAAGATTTGATGAAGATTTGTACGTGATGGAATATGTAGTGGTTTGGGGCAAAGAAACTGCTGATGGTAGGGATATTACGATTAATGAGATAGACATCAGCAACTTCTTAAAAGCTAAGGGAGCCGTATATTCTGGTTCAAATGTCCTTTTAAAGAGTGTTGGCTTTTCGATGGATGATGTAGATAAAGTAATAATTGCTGGGGGTATTGGGCAAAACCTTCATATTGAAAATGCAATAATGATTGGGCTTTTACCTGATATTGATAGGAGCAAATTTTCCTATATAGGCAATAGTTCTTTATTAGGAGCTTATCTTTGTTTGCTATATGAACAAGCAAGAGATAAGGTCAAGGAGATTGCAGATGCTATGACCTATGTTGAGCTCAGCGTATATCCATCGTATATGGATGAATTTATAAGTGCATGCTTTTTGCCCCATACCGATATGAATTTATTCCCGAGTGTTATGTCATTATTGAACCAAAAGTAAAAAGTTTGATTATTATATATTATGAAATGAGGTGAGAAAATATGCATATACACGAAGGACATGAGCATCACGATATTGCTCACAAAGATGAAATATCAAAAGATGTAGAGACGTTGAAAGTACTTTTTGACCATTGGATAGAGCACAACAAATCTCACGAAGAGAGTTTTAGAAAATGGGCAAAGAAGGCAAAAGCGATGGGTAAAGATACTTGCTCTGACTGGATAGAAAAGGCTGCTGATTTGCTGTTAAAGGCAAGTGAAGCTTTAGTGGAGGCTAAAAAATCATTTTAATTAGTTTCAAAAAAGGGGTGAGAAGACCATGTGCGAGTCCAGGGTTGTCCTTTTAGAAAATGGCAAAGAAAATGAGATAATGGACAATGTAATTTATATCAAGCCTCAGAACGGTAAGCTTGTTATGTATGATTTATTGGGAGAAGAGAAGATGATTGATGCTGTGATTAAAGAAATAAAACTTTTAGATCACAAAATAATACTTGAAAAGAGAAATTGAACTTGTAATTATATTAGTTTTTAATTCTTTTTTATGCTTTTTCTAAACCATGTGCAAGTATAATTTTTTAGATGAAATTTAGAAAAAATCTGTCGCTAAATGCGACAATTTTTTAATGGGAGTTAATGAAAATGCATGTCGATTGCCATATTCATATAGCATTAAATGGTCAAAACTATAAAGAATATCAGAACAAAATATTACAGGGAGACTATCAGCCTATAAAAGATGTTTTGAAGGAATATAAAAAAAGGAACGTTCTTTATTTAAGAGATGGTGGAGATAGGTTCGGAATATCTTATATTGCAAGAGAGTTTGCAAGCGACGAAGGAATAACCTATAAAACGCCTATTTATGCTTTTTGTAAAGTAGGAAGCTATGGTAGTTTTCTTGGAAAGCCTATAAATGGGATAGATGATTTTAAGAATGAGTTCAGAAGACTTTTAAGATATAAGCCAGATCACTTAAAATTAATCGTTTCAGGAATTGTAGATTTCAGTTCTTATGGGCATGTTACAGAAGAGATGTCATTTGATTTTGATGAGATATATTATATGGTCCAATCAGCAAAAGATGAAAATCTTCAAGTTATGGTACATGCCAATTCTTCTAAATCTGTTCGGGCTGCAATAATGGCAGGAGCAGATACAATTGAACATGGATATTTTATATTAAATGAAGAGTTATATTTAATGGCCGAAAAAAATGTGATATGGATACCCACTCTCTCACCTCTTGGAAATTTAATAAAATACAATGATAAAAGATTTGAGAAGCAAATGGATAATATAAAAAAGATATACTTTAACCACCTTGAATGTATTAGAAAAGCTGTACAACTTGGTGTAAAAATTGCAATAGGAAGTGATGCAGGTTCACACAAAGTAATGCATGGACAGGGCTGCTTCAATGAAATCGAGCACTTAAAAAAAGCAGGTTTAGATGATGAAAAAATAAAAGAAATAGCTATAAAAAACAGCAGATTGGTTTTGAATATCACCAATGATTAAATATGAATGCAGATGTTTATTTTTCAATGGCAAGAAAAAGATTAACGTTTTCATTAAATTAGTTATTTTTAAAAAAGTATCAAGAATAAAAAAGGAGGATAAATTTATGAGTGACATGAGTGAATGGAAGTGTCCTGGACAAGACAGAAGTTTTTGGAAAATAACCGATATTTTCGAATCTAATTGTCCGCATTGTGGAGGAATAATAGAATTTTGGAAGGATGATATTACAGTAAAATGTCCTCGTTGTAAAAAGATTGTTGTCAATCCCAAATTTGACCCGGGGTGTGCTGCTTGGTGTGAGTATGCCGACAAATGCCTTGGCAGCATAGCAGATGATATACAATCTCATCCTGATATTATTAAAACTCGCCTCAAAGCGAATGTGCGCAAATACTTTCTTGAGCAGCCTGAACTTATGGGATTATCACTAAAGGCAGGCGAGTATGCCGAGAAACTTGCAGAAAAGCTACAAGTTTCTCCACTGATTCCAATAGTCGCTGCTTATTGTCACAAAATAGCCGAAAAAGATGTTCGACAAGAACTTGCTCAAAAAGTAAAGCTTCCCATAGAAATATATGAGAAAGTAGAAAAGCTTTTATCAGGAGAAGGGGATGAAAAAGAGTCATCTATTATCTTTGATGCAATAAAGTTAGCTGATTTACACCATAAAACTTTAGATGAACTCAATTCTGAATTTGACAAATGGCAAAGTGAACTACGCCTTTCTGAAACTCGTGAACTTGCACAAAAGATTTATGAAATGAAAAAAAATCGTTCACAGAAAAAAAATTAATTTAAGCATTTATTTTTGTTTTTTCAAGAGACTTCTTGCTGTCTCAAGAGGTCTCTAACAAGTTTTAAATGCGTTTTGAACAAAATCTTGGTTTAGGATATATATTTAATCTGAATATTATAACTTGATTTACCTTAAAAAACTTAAATATTATAAATTGCAATATTAAATGCAACACCTAATGAAAATCATGTAGATATAGGGTTTGGGACAAATCATATTTAACCTTAAGCCCATCTTAGTTAACAAATTGAGCGAAGGTCGTGATTTGTCAAAGGTTTAAGGTCTCTAGTGGGATTCGACACAACGAGTGCGTTTATTTTTATAACCACGCGAGGGATAACAAAAAGTGAATATAAAAGAAGAAATAGGAAAAATGTTAAAAGAAGGTGCGCGTTATATTAGTTCCATAGCACATTTGGATTTAGAGTCAGAGGAGAATATAGTTTTGAAACATTTGTTTGATGTAAAAGGTACAATAAAGGAGATAACTTTAGTAGACAAGTTTCCGGGAACTTTTGAAAGCATAAGATCCATATATCCAGCAGCAGAATGGGCAGAAAGAGAGATTATGGAGATGTATGGTACTAAATTTACAGATTACGAAGACGTGGAAAAAGGGTTATTATTGACATCTCAGGCTTCAATTGAACCTCCTCTTGCAAAGCTTGAAAGAGAAAGAATTTTGGAGCAAAAAAGTAAAAGAAGGTGATCTTTTTGACATATATAAAGAGGAATTTTGCTTTACCAATTGGTCCTTTTCACATAGCATTAGAAGAACCTGTTCATTTTAAAATAGAAAGTGAAGGTAATATTGTTAAAGATGTTAGTATAGAAATAGGTCATGTTCACAGAAGTATAGAATTTCTTGCTTGTACAAAGAATTTTTATCAAGTAATTCCTCTTGTGGAGAGAGTGTGTGGAATATGCTCTCATTCCCATCCGATTTGTTTTGTTCAGGCTATTGAAGACATAGCCAAGATTGAGGTACCTATTAGAGCAAGATATTTAAGAACATTGGTGGGTGAATTGGAAAGAATTCATTCCCATCTGTTGAATGTTGGGATAGCTTGCGAAGTTATGGGGTTTCAGACTCTATTTATTAAATTTTTCAATACGAGGGAAAATATAAAAGATTTAATGGAAGCAATTACTGGTCATAGAGGCAATTACGCTTTTAATACCATAGGAGGAGTAAGAAGAGACATAAATGATATAGAGAGTATAAGACAATGTGTAAAAAGGGTTAAGGAAGAAACTAAAAAACTTATAGATGAATCACTTGAAAATCCTACATTTGTTACCAGAACCAAGGGAATAGGTATTTTAGGTCATGAAGATGCTATAAACCTTTCGGTAGTGGGGCCAGTTGCGAGGGCTTCTGGTGTCTCTTTTGATTTAAGAAAGGATGCTCATATTCCGGGAGGTGCTTATGAATTTTTAGAATTTGATAAAATAGTAGAGAAAGATGGCGATGTTTTAGCAAGGATTAAAGTACGGCTTTTAGAGATAAGAGAAAGTATTAAAATAATAGAGCAAGTCTTAAATCAACTGCCAGATGGTCCTATCAATTTAGATAAACTTCCTTCCATACCAAAAGGAATTGGGATAGGTAGATGGGAAGCACCAAGAGGAGAAAATCTATATTATTGTATAACGGATGGTAGTGATATACCTTTTAGGTTGAAAATAAGGGTTCCAAGTTATGTAAACCTGCATGCGGTTAAAAATATGTTGATAGGCCAAGACATTTCTGATGTTACGCTTATAGTGGCAAGTATTGATCCATGTTACTCTTGTACACAAAGGTAGGTGTTGCATTTGAGAATCAAGGCAGATCCGACAAAATGCATAGGATGTAGAGCATGTGAAAAGATGTGCATGAAAGTACATGGTTCAGATGCTCCTCGGATTTTCATTTCCAAAAAGGACGAAAAGAACAAAATAAATATATGCACACAATGCGGAATTTGTGCAAAAGTTTGTCCCGTAGGTGCTATAATCAAGGTTGATAAAGCTTTTGTTATAGACCCATCTGTTTGTGTTGGCTGCAAAATGTGTTATTATTTATGTCCCTTTGGTGTTATCGAAATGGTCAATGTTGCTGATAGATACATTGATATGGTTGCACAAAAGTGTGATTTATGCAAAGACAGAGGTTTTGAACCAGCCTGTGTAAAAGTATGCAAGCCAGGAGCACTGATAAAAGTCGAAAAATAAAGGGGATGGATGTTATGCTTTTAGCCATTTCTGTTGGAATACTTTTTTTAGGTGCTTTGTTATCAGTTATTTTTTATAAAATTAACAGTGCAAGATTTCATGGCACATTAAGCATTTTAACATCATTTATATCTTTAGTTGGGATAGTATATAGTCTATTGGATGTATTAAAAGGGAAAGAAACAGTTACAAAGATAAGTATAAGTCCTGCTTTAGAAAGTGTAAATTTCGATTTGATATTGAAGGCTGATGGACTCAATATGTTTTTTGCACTATTTGGGGCTTTCGTAAGTTTCTGTGTTATTATATATGCAACTCAGTACATGGAACATGAAAAAGAGGGTTTACCTAGGTTTTTTGCTTTTACGCAGCTTTTTGTGGGGGCATATACAGGTCTTGTTTTAAGTGATAATCTAATATGGTCGTACATATTCTTTGAGCTGACAGGTTTGTGTTCTTATCAATTGATTGGATTCTGGTATAAAAGGGATATTTCAAGCTTTTCTGCTAAAAAGGCTTATCTTATGACACACATAGCAGGCTATGGTTTTCTTTTTGTAGTAATATTTGTGTCTTTTTTGACAAGGGGAAACACAATTATATCAGAACTTATTAATTATAACCTAGGGAAATATGAAAATTTGATATTGGTAGGATTATTGATTGCTGTTATAGCAAAATCTGTTCAATGGCCTCTATATACATGGATACCATATGCTATGAATGCACCTACACCTGTAAGTGCACTTTTACATGCGGCTTGTCTTGTCAAAGCTGGCGTATATCTTTTAATTCGATTCTATTCAGTAACAGGACCTTACTCTATTGATTGGAAAACTTTTATAGCTTATTTAGGTATGCTATCTTCTCTTGTAGGTGTGCTTTATGCACTAAAACAAAGTGATTTTAAAAAACTTCTTGCTTTTCATACTGTTAGTCAAATAGGTTATATGGTTTCTGGAATAGGCATCGGTACCCCTATTGCAATTGCTGCAGGTCTTTTTCATGTGCTTAATCATAGTCTTTTTAAATCGCTTTTATTTCTTGTAGCTGGGATTCTTCAACATGCTACAGGAAGTAGAGATATTTCTGAAATGGGTGGACTTTCCAAAAGGCTTCCTAAAACAGCGGCAGTTTTTATGATAGGAGCTGCTTCCATTTCTGGTCTTCCTGGTTTTAATGGATATGTGAGCAAATGGATGTTTTATACTGCATCCATTCAGGCAGGTTTTCCTGTTATAGCGGCTATAGGTCTCATTGCCAGCACGCTTACTACTATTTCATTTTTAAAGGTTATGAATACAGCATTTTATGGGAAATTGCCAAAAAAGTATGAAAGAATAGATGAAAAAGATTACAGAGTAATGATTTTTTCGTCAGGACTATTATCAGTTCCTTGCATTGTAATTGGAGTTTTTCCTCAATTAGTGATAAAGTATTTATTAATTCCAGCTTTAAAAGCTGTTAATTTGAACTATGGAGAGTCGCAGTTTCAGTTATATAATTACGGAATACTTTTAAAGCAACAAGCTAACTATCCTGCAACATTAATGGCATTTTGGGCAGTAGTGGCGGTGTTTATTGGTTTTCTAATATATGTGTTATTCTTAAAACGATATGGTAGCATAAAAGAAGCAGAGGTATTTACAGGAGGGGAAGCCGAAGAATCATTAAATCTTACTGCAGATGATTTTGTGGTTGAGATTGAAAACAGAATGGAAACCTTTTACAAATACTCTGATCCTGATAGATATTTCAATATAGCTAATAAATGGATATCGAAAGCTTTTTATAAATCATATGACTTGTGTGCTACATTAGAGAAAAAAGGTTGGAGTGTTGCTTTAATTATAGGGTGTTGTGTGTTAGCTTTAATAATATTCTGTATCTAAAGAGGGTGAGCATTGATATGGTGAATATATTATCCGGTGTGCTTATTTTTACGGCAATAGTTTTAGGATGCTTTTATTACAAAAACTATAAGCAAAAAGAGATTATCTTAATCTTGTTTTTCATTCTTTTATCAGAATTATACATTTTAAGATCGGAGAAAAATATCTTTACATTACTGCTTGAAGTTTTTTCTATAATTATGTTTTTGATGATTCTCAAATTTAGAAAGTCTATAAATGCTTTTAAAGTGTTTGTTTTTATAGCAAGTATTTATATCTTTCTTTCTTTTATCTCTGAAATAGGATTAAAATACGGGATATGGTTTTATGGTGTTTTGATGATTGCCGTTTTACTAAAACTTGCAGTATTTCCCGTAATGTGGTGGCTTCCGAAGCTTGTGGCAGATGTGGATTCAATTACTGCAGCGGTTTTTATATGTCTTTCTGAGGTAGTTGATTTTGCTCTGCTCGTGGATATTATGAATAAGATCAGTAATACAAACAGTGGCTTTTATGAAAAAACTAAAGCAGCGTTGATTTTGATAGGAATTTTGACCATATTTATTGGAGCTATAATGGCATTTGCAGAGAAAGATTTAAAAAAGATGCTTGCATATTCTTCTATTGATGATGTAGGATATCTTTTGATCGGCATTGGAATCTTTTCAAATATGAGCATAATAGCTTCAATTATCCTTTTTACAAATCATATTATAGCCAAGTTGGGTATGTTTCTTATTACCGATAAACTGGAAAGATTGGCAGGGACGCTTGATATGGAAAAGCTCGGTGGAGAAGCTCAAAGGTTTCCTTTTGGAGCAGTTTCTTTTCTTACCTTTGCTCTGACATTAATAGGGGTACCCTTTTTTCCTGGATTTACAGGCAAGTACTTGATATACCTGTCAGGTTTAAAAGAGAGTGTATGGCTTTCATTAGGTATGATATTGGGAAGTATAATCACCCTTGTTTATTACATTAGAGCTTATCACAATGTATTCTTGGGAACATGTAAGGTGGAAGTGAAAAAATTTAAAAAAGATTTATCTGATTTTGTTCTTATTATCATGGCTATCTTTATAGTTGGAGCAGGTATTTTTGTAAGTCTACCGATTTTGCTTCTCAATTTGGATGGTTTAACTCATCTTTTGGGGAGGTTATAATATGCTTGAACATTTTCGAGAGAAATCTCCTTGGGTTTATCACATGAATACCGGTTCGTGCAATGGATGCGATATAGAAATTATGGCTTTATTTTCTTCTAAGTACGATGTTGAAAGATTAGGCATAAAAATGGTTGGCAGTCCAAGACATGCTGATATATTGCTTCTTACAGGTCCTGTGACAGCAAGGTCTAAAGAGCCACTTTTGAAAGTTTATGAGATGATCCCAGACCCTAAAGTGGTTGTGGCGATTGGCTGTTGTGCTATAAGCGGAGGGGTTTTTAATGGTGGATATAGCATAGTTGGTCCTGCTGACAAATTTATTCCAGTAGATGTTTATATAGGTGGATGTTCAGCACATCCAAATGCAATTATAGAGGGTTTGATGAAGGCGATAAAGATTTTCAAGGAGTTGAGAAAGGAATGAGAGGACTGTTAGCAATGTTTATTTACCCTGGTTTGTTATTTGCGATTTTACTTGGGGGTTGTATGGAGGGTTTCCGAAGAAAAGTAAAGGCGAGGATGCAGTTAAGACAAGGACCTCCTCTTTTACAGCCATTTTATGATATTGGGAAGCTTTTATCCAAACAGATTGTAAAGCCAAAGGGGATTTCTAATTTTCTATATTATTTCATTCCATTTATAGGTATTATATCCCTATTATTAGCTTTTGTGTCTTTTCCTTTACCTTTTCATTATCAGAAAGATATGCATACTATTAAGACTTCTTTTGATATGATAATTATATTATATCTTTTAGAAATACCTTTAATTTCGCAAATACTTTTTGGGTATGCTACCAGGTCCCCATATGGACTCGTAGGTTCTTCAAGGGCTGTTCAGATGCTCTTTTATTACAATATACCATTACTTATAATTATAACTGCAATTGCTTTTTTAGCAAAGCCAATACCATCGTTTAATTTAATGACCATTGCTAAAACTACATGGTCAGGTACGGATATGCTTATAAAGATTTTAACCTTACCCATATTTCTAATGTGTATGCAGGCAGAAGTAAAATTGAATCCTTTTTCTATATCAAATGCCGAAACCGAGATTTTAGAAGGTCCTATAGTAGAAGCATCAGGATTGGTATTATTTATGTTTGAAATAATGCATTATCTGGAATTGACAGCTGTTGCCTTACTATTTTCTATGCTGTATTTGCCTGTTTTATTAGTTCCTCCAACAGTTAGTTTGTTGATGATTATTCTATCATCCTTTTTGCTTGTATTTTTAATGACTTTTTTTGAAACAATAACTGCAAGATTGCGTCTTGCTCAATTTACTGCTATCTATTTTAAAGTGCTCTTTCCGTTATCTGTTGTTGTGTTATTGTTGAGTTACTTATTATAAAATGAGGTGAAGATATAATGTATAAACTGGGTAAATCACTTCTTAAAAATCTTTTTAAAAAGCCAATTACCGAAGGATTTCCGAAAGGTTCTTTACCTGAATTTGGAGAGAACTACAGAGGTTTTCCTAAGCATGTTCCTGAAAGATGTATTGGTTGCGGTATATGTATATATTTTTGCCCAGCGAATGCTATAAAAATGGAGGATGATGAAAATGGGAAAAGATATGTTATAGATAAGGGCAAATGTATTTCATGCAAGCAGTGTGCAGATGCATGCCCTTTTGAAGCTATTGAATTTCTGAACACACCAATAATGTCTACTTTCAATAAAGGCGATATGTTGGACATAACAAAAGTTGAATTCGTAAGATGTCAATCTTGTGGTGAATTGATGCCAAAGCCATCTTTGCTTGCGATAAAAGCTTCTCAAAAAGGGGATAAAATACCTTCATATCTTTTAGTATGTCCTAAATGTAGAAGACTTTAAGATGTGCTATAATATTGGTGGGGGTGGGTAAGAACCACCCTTTTTATTTTACATGCAAAATTTCTGGTGCTAAGCATACTACATTTTTAAGATATACCTTATAATAATTGGAAGAAAACTTAATTTTAAAAAATCTCTCCACTTTTTGCACATCAACTTTCGCATCATCCATAAGTATACCAATGGCACTTCCTGTATGTGAAACACATACTCCATATGCTCCAAAAGAATTTGAAGTTTCAACTATCTCTTCAAAATAGGGTTTTTCGAGAATCTTTTGATTCTTGTGTGCACTTTTTGTCGAGGCCAAACCTATTAAAAATCCGTTCGCTTCTCTCACACCCTCTTTTAAAATCATGACCTCCTTTTCAACACAGAAAACCTCTTTTCTTTTGCTTTTAAATTCAATTGTATTTATTCTATCTTTCCCTTCAAGAACAAGCACTTTCATATGAGGCGGCGGCCCGAGTTTTTCTATATATTTACCATTATTTGAATCAAAAAGTGTGAGCACATCAAATATGGTGCTGTTTGTTGGTTCAACAGCTGTGCATATATTCGCTATATCTTCATCTTTCAAAACCTTACCGAATAACATAGCAGTTGCTACTGCCACTGCTGATATGTCTGCTGTACTACTTCCCATCCCCTTTGCGTGAGGAATTTCTGAGCTTATTTCAACTCCAATGCTGTGAATCAAATTCTTATCCTCATTGATAAATTCTAATGTTTTTAGTACGGTTTTTCTTGCCTTTTCATATAATATCTTTCCATTTTTCTTAAAAAAAACTTTCGCATAGCTTTTTATGTCGATAGGACAAGACACAAGAAGCTCTTTTCCTTTCACCATTCCTTGTACAAACTCTCCGCATGTACCTTGCGCTGTTGCAATAACACATGTTGGCATACTCTTCAACCTCACAAAATTACTCTGTTGTATAAAATCAAAATATACATTAAACTTAGCAAAATGCATTGCGATGTTTCAACAATAAATCCTAATACATCTCCTGTCATGCCGCCTAATTGTCTCTCAAACAATTTCATTGCGATAAAGCCATATAAAAAAGCTGCAAAACAGAGTGCAATACCTAAAAATTTACCAACCAAAAAGGAAACCATAATTGTTATAAAAAAAGCAAAAATAAATCTTTTCTTGCTCATCTTTCCTAAAAAAAGACTTCCTAATCTACTACCTGAATGTGCAGGATGAGAAGCCAGAAAACTTGGATATACCGAAGCTTTTGAAAGCATTTCCACTAATATAAAAGCAATGAGTATAACTTTTTCATTAAAATTTTCGCTAAATACACTGTAAAATTTATATTTAAAAAGTATAGTAAACACTACAACAGCGGTTCCTACAACACCTATTCTACTATCCTTCATAATCTCAAATATCTTTTCCCTATTTGATCTCCCACTTAATATACCATCACAGGTATCCGTAAGGCCATCTAAATTCATAAAAGATGTGAAAAGTTGCACAAAAAACATGGCAGAAAGTATTGATACATCTTTGGGAAACAGCAAGTGCATTATAAAATAGATAGTATACTCAAAAAGACCAATGATAAGGCCCACCGTCCCGTAATAAAAAGAAGAAGCTGACATCTCCTCTGTTTCAACATATCCAATATTTACTGGAAATCGTGTAGAAAATGATATGCAAATCAACAATCTTTTGAATTCTCTCATCACATTTCATCCCCTATTTAAGTTTTAGCGGAATATCTAATGCAACCAAGTACACTTCATACAAACTTCATTTGTAACTATTATAATTATACCATTAAAACTTTTACATTCCATAACAATTTTATTTAGATATTCTTCAATTTTTGATATTTCATCAATGGCCCTTTTCTTTTCTCTTACCCATTTATACTTTTGTTTAAGCAACTTATCCACAAATGTGTGTGAATATGTTGATAACTTGATGTTTAAAAGTTTTTTAAAACATTATGGAGATATAAGCATTTTTTAAAACGTGAAAATTTTGCACACAAGTTGCTTGTGTATAATTTTATTTTAACATCTATAGGAATTAATTCAAGGCCAAGAGGATGGAGCATATTGCATGTTAACCTTGACGTAAATGTTAAGGTAGTTTATAATATTTCTCAAAGGTAAAATAATTGATGGATAAAAGATATTCTAAGATTGATAAGATTGCGGCAATGACTAGAATTACTAAAAGGGCAATTAAATATATAAATCTTATTGTTCCTGAAAGGAAAGATTTTTGGCATAGGTGATACAAAAGTGATTCTTATTGTGGATAATTACGACTCATTTACTTATAATTTGTATAACTACTTTTTAAGGCTCAAAGAAGACACTATTGTAAAAAACAGGGATGAGGTGGATATAGATTTTATAAAAAGCCTCAATCCTTCACACATTGTTTTATCACCGGGGCCTGGAAGGCCGACAGATGATAAAATTCTATTGGATATAATTGAGGTCTTCAAGGATAAAAAGAAGATACTTGGTGTATGCTTGGGACATCAGGCTATTGGGGTTTATTTTGGGGCAAAGCTTGTAAAAGCCCTAAAGCCTATGCATGGCATAGTTGATGATATTGAGCATGATGGTATGGGAATTTACCGTGATTTGAATAATCCTCTTAAAGTGACAAGATATCACTCACTTATTCTTTCTCAAGATGGCTTTCCACATGATAATCTAAAGATAACCGCTATTAACAAAAAAGGTGAAATAATGGGAATAAGGCATAAAAAGTATGCTATTGAAGGAGTGCAATTTCATCCCGAGTCGATTGCGACCGAAGAAGGACTTTTGATGCTCAAAAATTTTTTGGAAGGTGAGAATTGACCAAAATGATTGACAAAATGGTTATAATGGACAAATTGATAGAGCCTTTTAGAGTTTTTTATAATCTTAATAAGGACTATTCTGTGCTGCTTGAAAGCAATCTCCTTGACGATAGGTTTGGTCGCTATTCGTTCGTATTTGTAAATCCAAAAGAGATTTTTTTATGCCACGACCAAGATGACGTTTTTGAGTTTTTGGATGTGCTGACAAGGAGGATGGTGGAAAGAAGATCACCTTCCCCTTTTATATTCAATGGCGGGTTTGCAGGCTATCTTTCTTACAACTTCGGTGTTGATCTGTTTGGTGTGGAAAGAAAAAGAGATTTTTCTGCCACTTATAAAGCCTTTTTTGGTTATTATGAAGACTATATAATATTTGACCATTTTGACAAAAAGACTTATGTTTGTCTATCAGAAAGGGATGATTTGGAAAAGATATATGAGTTAGAAAACGAAGATAACTTCGATGGGTTCAGAATTGTCCCACCTGTTGTCAATGAGGTTGTTTGCAATTTTGAAAAAGAGGAATATAAGCAAAGCATCTGCAAGATTAGAGAATATATATATGAAGGAGATGTTTATCAGGTAAACTTGTCCCAGCAGTTTAAATTTATTGGCAAATTTGACCCCATGTTTCTTTATTCTATTTTAAGAAAAAGGAACTATGGAGCATACCATGCCTTTGTCAAACTTGACAAAAGTAATATTGTCTCCACATCCCCTGAGCTTTTTTTGCAAAAAAGGGATGATGTCATAATTACAAGGCCTATAAAGGGGACGGTAAGAAGGGGAAAGGACCATAAAGAGGATGAGTATTTAAAAAACCTGCTTTATAATGATGAAAAGTGCAGGTCCGAACTTCTTATGATTGTTGACCTTGAGAGAAATGATTTTGCTAAGATTTGTAAGCCTTATTCTATTTGTGTGGAAAAGCTTTTTGAGGTGGAGGAGTATTCTACCGTTTTTCACCTTGTTTCCACAATAAAGGGTGAATTAAATAGAGGGATTGACTTTGGGGATATAATAAGAGCTACATTCCCCGGTGGATCTATAACCGGTGCACCAAAACTGAATTCCATCAAGATAATTGAAGAATTAGAAAAAACACCAAGGGGAGTTTATACAGGTTCAATAGGTTATGTTTCGAACAACTTCAACATGGATTTTAACATTGCAATAAGAACTATGATAATAGAAGGCAATCAAGCATATTACAATGTTGGAGGCGGAATAGTTTGGGATTCAAATGAGGAGGAAGAGTATAAAGAGACCCTCTACAAAGGAAAGCCTCTTTATGACATCTTAACAAACAACCAAAATTCAATAAAAATTTGAAGATTTAAAGGTGATTTGAAGGAATGAGTTTCTATTATAGTAAATTTGGATTAGTTCCTTTTGAGACAATTTATTACGAAGATGGAGATGCATATTTTTTATATGAACACTTTAAAAGGCTAAAAAGGGGCTTTTTTGTCTTAAAAACTTCTTTTGAGCTTCAGTATGAGGATTTTCGAAGCCAGATTATAAGATATATTTTGAATAATGGAAGCAAGTTTGGTGGTATTAGTACGTTTTTTGATGGTCAGAAGCTTTTGATTGAAAAGAAAGAAATATCATACAGTAGGAATTTATACGAAAAAGGACTTGATATTGTAGTATCTAAGGTTTTTAAAGATTCAAAAAACATATTGAACTATATAAAGACTTTCAATATGGGCTTGAATTATATCGAAGATAAAAGGGCAAAAGAAAAAGGGTATGATACATGCCTATTTTTAAACCAGAGAGGATTTATTTGTGAAGCGGCTTTTGCAAACATATTTTTTAGAAAAGGGAATTTGATTTTAACCCCTCGACTATCATCAGGCATACTTCCAGGGGTTACAAGAAAAAAAGTGATTGAAAAAGCTGTGACTTTAGGGTATGAGGTAAAAAAATGTTACCTAAAGCTAGAGGATGTAGCCGAGATGGAAGAAAGTTTTGTAACAAGCAGTATAGGGGGAGTGTTTCCAATAAGGAGAATTGAGAATGTTCATTTTGAAAGTAGGGAATTTGCAGAGAAGGTAAATGCTTGTGAATACTTTAAAAGACCGTGGAATTTTTAGAAGGTGGTTTTGTTTTTAGCAAAAAGTTTTGCAAAGCAAAAGAAAAGAAGCAAAGAATTACTGGAATACAGATAAAAGGGAAAAATCTTTCTACAAACTCTTGACATCATCCTTTCCCTATAAATTCTTGACACTATCACAAAATGGAGTTATTATTTTAGTATAGAAATAACACTATTTTACGGGAGTGATAGGTCTGGAGGAAATAACTCGTTTTGGTGTTTCAATGGAATCAAAGCTTCTTTATCAATTTGACGAACTAATAAAGAAAAAAAATTACAACAATCGATCTGAAGCCATAAGAGATTTAATAAGGGATTTCATAGTAGAAAATCAGTGGGAAGCAGAAGATGTAGAGACTATGGGGACAATTACATATGTCTTTAACCATGAAATGAGGGAAATAAGCGACAAACTAACTGACATACAGCATAAACATTACAAAAATATAATCTCCACAATGCATGTCCACTTGGATGAGCATAATTGTCTTGAAGTAATGGTGGTAAAAGGCACTTCAAAGGAAATTATAAAAATTGCAGATGAAATAATAAGCACAAAAGGGGTAAAACATGGGAAATTGGCGATGACAACAACAGGAGAAAATTTGTAAAGAGGAATTTTTATATACGAGAATTCCTAATAAATTAAAATAGTCTTTGCAAAAACAAAACCCTCATGGTAAAAAAATAAGTGACAGAAAAACCCATAACCAGGAGGGTGATAACATGAACAAAATTCAAAAGTTGCGGAAGAGAGGTGTTGTCTTGTGTTAAAAGGCCTAAGCTCAGTCAAGGGCAAAAAGAGGAGTTAGAAGAGATGTTTTGAGTTGTGAGTAGCCCATAGCTTGAAAGAAAGGTGTTGCAAGGTGGTGGAAGCTAAATTCTGGAGGTGAGGTAAGAAGGAAATTGAAAAGGTTTAATAACAGGATTAAAGTACTAAAACGCAACGTGAATTTTATCATTTTGGGCTGTGCTAATAATTTATAAGTTTTACTAATATTATTAAATTAAAAATGTTTAAAGGAGGTTTAAATCTGATGTGTAATTGCTGCTGCAAAGGAAGTAAAGATCCAAGGTTTGAGAAAGTCGATGAGATATTATCCAAGCTCGCAAATGAGAGAGGAGCGCTTATCGCTATTCTTCAGCATGTTCAACATGAATTTGGATATTTGCCTGAAGATGTAATTTTCTACATTGCAAGCAAAACAGGAATTCCTGCCAGCAAGATTTATGGTGTTGCTACTTTCTATGCACAGTTCCATCTAAAACCAAGGGGGAAATATGTTATCAGAGTTTGTCTTGGGACTGCTTGCCATGTTAAAGGTGCTAACAAAATTCTTGCGGAGTTCGAGAAGCAGTTGGGTATTAAAGCTGGAGAGACCACAAGTGATTTGAAATTCACTTTGGAGAGAGTTGGATGTCTTGGTGCATGCGGTTTGGCACCAACTGTCATGGTAAATGAAAAAACTTATGGTAAAATGACTCCTGAGAAGGTTAGCGAGGTATTAAAAGAGTACAGTGATGTGGAAGCAGCAGCTTCTGCACAATAAAATTAAGTATGATTGTGGGAGGTGTGGTTTAATGGTGAAGTTAAAATCCATACAAGAGTTAGAAAATTTAAGAGAAAAGATAAAAGAAGCAAAGAAAAAAGAGAAAATAGTTATACGTATATGCGGTGGAACTGGTTGTAGAGCTTCAGGTTCACTGGCTGTTAGAGATGAACTTGTAAAAGTTCTCAAAAGAGAAGGGTTTGCAAATGTTGATGTGAACTTATCAAGTGACTGTCTTGAGAATACAAGTGAAGTTCATGTTAAAATGACAGGTTGTCAAGGTTTCTGCGCACAAGGTCCTCTTATGACAATAGAGCCTTTAGGGGTATTTTATGTAGGTGTAAAGCCTGAAGATGTGGAAGAGATTGTGGAAAAGAGCATTAAGAAAAATGAAATAATAGAAAGGCTTTTATACCACGATCCAGCTACAGGTAAAACCTATGTAAAGAGGGATGAAAATCCTTTCTATGCGAAACAGACACGTCTTGTTTTAAAGCATTGTGGTACTGTTGACCCAGCATCTGTATATGACTATATTGCTGAGGGTGGTTATTCAGCTATAGCTAAGGCTTTAACAATGGACCGTAAACAGATAATAGATGAGGTTATAAAGTCCGGGCTTAGAGGCCGCGGTGGTGCTGGATTCCCAACAGGAGAAAAGTGGCTTGGAGCTTATAAGAACCAAAGCCCTAAGAAGTATATTATATGTAATGGAGACGAAGGCGATCCTGGTGCTTTCATGGACAGAAGTGTTATGGAAGGCGATCCACATAAAGTAATTGAAGGTATGATGATAGGCGCTTATGCTATAGGATCTGATGAAGGATATATCTATGTACGTGCAGAATATCCTTTGGCTGTTCAGATGCTCAGAAAAGCAATTGAAGAATGCGAAAAATTGGGATTGCTTGGAGATAACATCCTTGGAACTGGTTTTTCATTTAGGTTACATGTAAGAGAAGGTGCAGGTGCATTTGTCTGTGGTGAATCCACTGCTCTTACTTACTCTATAGAAGGAAAACGTGGTATGCCAAGGGTTCGTCCACCAAGAACAAATGAGTGTGGACTTTGGGAGATGCCAACGGTTTTGAACAATGTTGAGACATTTGCATGCATACCAGAAATAATCCTAAATGGTGGAGAATGGTTTGCATCAATAGGTACTCCAACAAGTACTGGTACAAAGATCTTTGCTCTATCAGGAAAGGTTAACAGAACAGGTCTTGTTGAAGTCCCAATGGGATTGAAACTTCGTGAGCTTATATTTGATATAGGTGGCGGTATAGCAAATAACAAGAAATTTAAGGCAGTACAGTTAGGTGGTCCTTCAGGTGGATGTGTGCCTGAAAGTCAGTTAGACCTGCCTATAGATTTTGATTCATTGTCAAAAGCGGGAGCTATAATGGGTTCTGGAGGTGTTGTTGTAGTTGATGAAGATACCTGTATGGTTGACTTCGCAAAGTTCTTCACAAACTTCATAGTTGAGGAATCCTGTGGAAAGTGTATTCCATGCCGTGAAGGCAATAAGAAGATGTTAGAAATACTCGAGAGAATTACTGAAGGTAAAGGCAAGGAAGGAGATATTGAACTTCTTGAAGAACTTGGAGATGTAATAATAAGTGCTTCTCTTTGTGGTCTTGGCAAAACAGCTCCAAATCCTGTTCTTAGCACAATAAAGCATTTTAGAGATGAGTATGAGGCTCATATTCGTGATAAGAAATGCCCAGCAGGTGCTTGTCAAGCTCTTGCAGCATATAAAATTGACCCTGGTAAATGTATAGGTTGTGGTAAATGTGTAAAGGTTTGTCCTGTTGGTGCAATCTCGGGTGAGAAGAAAAAACCTCATGTAATTGACCAGAGCAAGTGTATTAAGTGCGGAGCATGTGCAGAAAATTGTCCAAAAGGCGCAATATATAAAGGTTAATAAGAGGGGAAAGGAGTGAGATTTTAATGAACATGGTAATGTTAACAATAGATGGTAAGCAAGTGCAAGTTGAAAAGGGAACAACCATTAAAAAAGCGGCTGAGAAATTGGGGATAGAAATACCGGGATTGTGTGATGACAATGATCTAAAACCTTTTGGTGCTTGTCGTTTGTGTGTTGTTGAGGATGCGAGAGGTAACCTTGTTGCATCATGCCATACGCCTGTAAGAGAAGGCATGGTAGTAAAGACCAACAGCCCTAAAGTCCTAAAAGCAAGAAGGGTGATATTAGAACTCCTTCTTTCAAGCCACAATGCTGATTGTTTTGAATGTGATAAAAACCTTCACTGTAAGCTTCAAAAATATGCTTATGAATTGAATATTAGAAATATAAGATTTAAAGGCGAAAAGAGAAATTATGAGATTAAGGATAACGGACCAATATACTATGATCCTAACAAATGCATACTTTGCGGCAAATGTGTTCGCATATGTGAGGAGGTACAACACATTTGTGCTATTGATTTTGCTTCAAGAGGTTTCAAAGCATATATCAGCACACCTTTTGAAAAACCACTCCTTGAGTCAGACTGCATTTTCTGTGGTCAGTGCGTAAGAGTATGTCCAACAGGAGCACTTGCAGAAAAAACAGATATAGAAAGGATTTATGAGGCTATTTCTGATCCTAATAAGGTTGTAGTTGTTCAAGTAGCACCAGCTGTTCGTGTTGCACTGGGTGAAGAATTTGGTTTAGAACCAGGTGAAATTGTAACAGGAAAGATGGTAGCAGCACTCAAAAGACTTGGCTTTGACAAAGTATTTGATACGCAATTTGCTGCAGATATGACCATAGTTGAAGAGACAGCAGAGTTAGTTGAGAGATTGGAAAAAGGCGAGAATTTTCCAATGTTTACATCTTGCTGTCCATCGTGGATACTTGCTGTTGAGAAGTTTTATCCCGAACTTATTCCTAATATTTCCACAGCAAGGTCTCCTCAGCAAATATTTGGTGCTATTGCAAAGAATTATTATGCTAAGAAGATTGGCGTTGCACGGGAGAATATGTTTGTAGTATCAGTTATGCCATGTATAGGTAAGAAATTTGAGGCAACAAGACCCGAGTTTAATAATGATGTAGATGCTGTTTTGACAACAAGAGAACTTGCAAGAATGATAAAAGAATCAGGTATAGACTTTATTAAGCTTGAAGAAGAAAACTTTGACTCACCACTTGGAGAGTCAACGGGTGCGGCTGCAATCTTTGGTGTGACAGGCGGTGTTATGGAAGCAGCTTTGAGAACAGCATATTCTATTATGACAGGTGAAGAGTTAGAAGGGGATAAAATAGAGTTTACTGCTGTAAGAGGCTTAGAGGGAATAAAAGAGGCAGAAGTGGATATTAAGGGTAAGAAAGTAAGAATTGCTATAGCTAATGGCATTGGAAATGCTAAGAAATTGATTGAGAAGATAAAAAGCGGTGAGACAAAGTATGACTTTGTAGAGGTTATGGCATGTCCTGGTGGTTGTATGAGTGGTGGCGGACAGCCATATACAGATGATCCTGAGTTTAGGAAAAAGAGGATGGAAGGCATTTACAAAAACGACAGAAATCTTCCTAAGAGAAAGTCCCATGAAAACGAAGAGGTTAAAAAGGTATACGAAGAATATTATGAAAAGCCTTGTGGTCCAAAAGCTCATGAGGAGCTTCACACTCACTATCACTCAAGAAAGAAAGAATATTAAAAAAATTAAGGTTCTTTGTTAGAGTTGGGGTAGGTATTTTCTGAATGCCTGCCCTTAGTTTTCATATCAAAATATAACGTAATTGTTAGCAATTTCATACATTGAAAAGGTGGTTCTTACCCACCCCAACATATGCTATAGAACCAAAATATCTTTGGCAATAGCCTAAGAATTTTTCCATAGCATTAGAGATGAACTTGTTCTTATGGTATACGATATTGAATTTGCGCTTGATTTTGAGTTTAGGAACTTTTACCAGTTCCACTTTTTGCCTTTTTATAGCTTCATCGGCTAAAAGTTGAGATATGAATGAAAAGCCCAAGCCGCAGTGAACGGCGTTGATGATTGCTTCAGTGCTGTTAAACACTCCTGCAATATTCCATTTGATGTTATATTCGTGCATGGCGGCTTCAAAAATTTCGCGTGTTCCGCTTCCTTCCTCGCGAATCACAAAGTGCTGATTTTCAAGCTCGTGGGGTTCAATTATCTTTTTCTTTGCATATGGATGCTCTGACGGACATATCAAAACAAGTTCATCATCATATACAGGAATTTTGATTATATCTGCGCTTGAGACCAGCCCTTCTACGATGGCCATATCAAGCTTGGCAGTTTCAATCATTTTAATTATTGTTGTGGTGTTGTCCACCACTGGTTGAATATAAGTCTTAGGGTAAGATTGATAAAAATCTTTTATTATAAAGGGCAAAATTGCAGTTCCAATTGTCATACTTGCTCCAACTCGCAAGATGCCGTTTTGAGAAAGGTCCAAAAGCTGCTTTTGTGCTTCATCTGCCAAAGCCAATATGTGAGAAGCATACGAATAGAGTTTTTCACCTTCGTTGGTAAGATAGATTTTTCGCCCAAAGCGTTCAAACAGTTTTACTCCATAATATTCCTCAAGTTCGGCAATTGCTTGGCTAACTGGGGGCTGTGTCATATGAAGGTGGTTGGCTGCCGCTGTCATACTGCCTTTTTCACATACAGTCAGGAATATCTTTAGGTGTCTTAGAGTCACTTTTTTCACCTCGATGTATATGTATTTACATATCAATTTTATTTTATTTTAATATTTTACATTTAGGTTAGGCAAGAGTATACTTAAAAGAAAAAACAAAAAAGGGGTAATAAAGATGGGATTTGCAGATCAAAACAATAAAAAAGATTTTTTATTTACAAAAACTTTCTTGAGGTGAGTAAAATGGCAAAGGTTTTTTTTAAGCAGTATCTAAAAATGAAGTTACCGGGACAAGGTGATAATATAGCCTATGTAGATAGAGTAAGAGAGAAGTTGGAAAATTTGCTCCATGGAAGGGTTGAAATTCCTTTTGAATTGTACGAAAAAATATACAAGGAATTTGAAAAAGGAAAAGGCGAGGTTACCTGCTCTTTGATGTATGATGAGAAGTATCACTTGTTGTCAATTCAAGCAGGTAGAGTAGAGGAATGTTACGCAGTTGCCATTGACATAGGAAGCACCACAATATCAGCAGAGTTGATTGATCTTAACACTGGTGAGGTTTTAGATTCAGCAAATTGTACCAATTCGCAAGTCAAGATAGGGGAAGATGTTCTGCATCGAATGTTTCATGCTTTCAACAACAAAGCAGGAAGGGACGAACTTCAGAAGTTGGTGGCCGGAGATATTTTGTCTATCCTTGATAGATTCTCTAAGAAAATAGACATGGAGAATCTGTTAGGTATAGGCATAGGGGCTAATACTGTTATGGTCCACCTGCTTTTGAATCTTCCCATAGAGACAATTTGCAGGGTGCCTAAAACCCCTATAATAAATGCTCCGGGCTTTATCAAAGCTGCAGATATAGGTATTAATGTAAATTCATTTGCAAGGATGTATATCTTGCCAAGCATTGGCAGCTATGTAGGTGGGGATGTTGTAGGCGGAATATTGATTTCTGATATGTGGAAGAAAGAAGAGGTTTCTTTTTTTATCGATATAGGCACAAATGCAGAAATGATGCTTGGAAACAAGGACTGGCTACTTTGCGCAGCTGGAGCGGCAGGTCCTGCTTTTGAAGGAGGTAGCCTTGAAAAAGGCATGAGGGCAATGGAAGGGGCTATTGATGAAGTCAGATATGAAGATGGCAAATTTAAGTTCCATGTTATAGGCGATGTCAAACCGATTGGCATATGTGGTACAGGTATGATAAAGCTTTTATCTGAGCTATTTATTCATGGTCTTGTAGACAGAAGAGGCAAGCTTATAAATGGTGATAGGATATTCATTACAGAGGATGTTTACATTACTCAAAACGATATAGATAATTTTATGAGAACAAAGGCAGGAGCTAATGCAGCCGTTTCGTATATGCTGGAAACTATGAATATAAACTTAAGTGACCTTGACAAATTTTATGTAGCAGGCGCGCTTGGTGAATACATTGATATAGAAGCGGCGATAAACATAGGGATGTATCCTGACATTCCAAGAGATAAATTTGTCATTCTTGGGAATACATCCTTAAAGGCTGCGAAAAAGATGCTCATGGAAAGAGAGGCTCATAAGGTTTTAAAGGATATTAAAGAGAACCTCACATATATGGAGTTAGGTGAGGAAGAGGGCTATATACACTACCTTGAAAAAGCTTTATTCCTTCCTCATACCGACCTTAGCCTTTACCCAAGCGTTGAGAAAAGGATTAATTTAAAAAGATAGGTTCTTTGTCAAATAGTCTCATAACAGTTGCAACTGACACGTTTGTTGACTTAGCAATTTCGCTCATACTATAATTACTACCAAGTTGGCTTATGATATAAGTTAAAATTTTTATAAAAATCATGGTAAAATATTAAAATACTTAATAAACACACTTGTTTTATATTTGTCAACACTTTCTGTTAGGTTTTTATGTAATTTATCAAATAGAAAGTGTTGACAAATACATTTTTGAGGTATAAAATCTAAATATAAAAATATTTTTATATTTAGATGGGAGTGATGTAATATCGAACAAAAGAGCATCGATATATTAAAAGCTTTAGCGGATAATAACAGAATAAGTATTTTATTTCTCCTTTCTAAACACGAAATGGCAGTTTGTGAAGTCATGGATGCTTTAAAAATGTCCCAGCCAGCAGTATCACATCATCTAAAAATATTGAAACAAGCGGGATTAATTAGAGACTCAAGAGAAGGTAAAATGACCTATTATTCGCTTGACATTGAAATGTTCAATAACTGTATGAAAGTTTTGGAAAATGAGATTTTTTCAGTAATTAGAAGCAATCTGAAAAATGGCATATCTTGTTCACGAATACGTTCTTCACCTGATTTATGTGAGAAAATCAAGAAAAATCTTTTAAAATCATAAAGCAAATATTTTGGATCTGAAATTAGAAAGCACAATTCAAAAATGGAGGGATTAAAATAAAAATGGAAAACACAATTATTAAGCATTATGAGGTAAAAATTGATTATGCAGCGTGTCATGCGGGTGGTGAAATTCTTGTAGCAACAATAAAGGTGGACCGTGACCTTACAGAAATACTACCCTATATCAATGCTCTAGCCGAAAAGGCAAAATATCTTTCTAATTTAAATTGGATAAAATTCAACTTCAAAGGATTTCCTGAAGAGTGCAAAGGCAAGCCATGGACGGTTGCAATCCAAGGAGATACCATTTCGCTTAGACCTTTCTTAGATAAAGATGTTGCCAAAGAAATCTGTGATGAATGTATCAAATATATCAACGATATTATTAGTCGCAAAGGTCAAATAACACCAAGTTACAAAGAATGGAAACAGCCAAAAGCAATTGACATCTTTAAGTATTTACCAAAGAGCAATTGTAAAAAGTGCGGATTACCTACATGCATGTCCTTTGCTACAAAATTATCATTAGATGAAGTAGCCATTGATGATTGTCCAGAATTGATACCAGATTCAGAAAATTATCAAAAGATAGCTGAAATGTTTTAAGAATATAAAAGATTTTAGGAGGGATTGAATATGACCATATTAACAGAGGTCATAATATTGCTGATAACTGGAGCAGCTGTTGGTTTTGCTTCAGGTATGCTGGGTGTAGGTGGATGCTTTATTATGGTTCCGGTTCAGTACTGGATTCTACAAAAATTAGGTGTTGATCCTACCATTGCTATAAGGGTGGCTTTCGGCACTAACCTGATGGTTGTGCTTCCTACATCAATCAGCGGTGCGATTACACATAATCGTAAAGGTGCTGTAAGATGGAAACAAGGAATACTCCTTGGAATATCAGCTTTTGCAGGTTCCTTTTTAGGTGCTTATATTGCTTCTAAGACACCAGGGGCAGTTCTTACAAAGGTATTTGGCATTGCTGTGGTTTTAGGAGCTATCAGAATGGCAACCGCAAAACCAATGAAGCAGGAAAAAGAGATTGTAGATAATGTATGGACATATATAATATGTGGTGTATTGTTAGGCATTGTATCAGGAATCATTGGAATTGGTGGCGGAGTATTAATGGTACCTGTTATGGTTCTCGCTTTAAGGTTCAAAATGCATGAAGCTATTGGAACATCTATGGTTATGATGGCATTTTCAGCTTTAGGTGGAGCAATATCATATATGGTAAATGGCTTAGGAATTGCAGGATTACCTCCGTATTCTACAGGTTATGTTAATTGGGTGCAGTTCGGGGCTTTGGCTGCCACAAGTATCCCTTTTGCAGCAATTGGCTCATTAGTTTCACACAAAGTTCCTGCAAAACAGCTTAAACTCCTATTTGCTATAGTATTCCTCTACATGGGATTAAAGATGATAGGAGTGTTTCAGTGGTTGCATTTGCCGATTTGAGTTGTGCAAAAGGATTAACTTTAATGTAATTAAACTAAGCAAGGATGAATTTTCATGGCTTGGTTAACTGGATATCCAAGAGAAAAAGTAAATTGGTTTCCCACAATTGATCATGATAAATGTGTTAAATGCGGGATGTGCATGAATTGTGGCAGAAATGTTTATGAGTGGACAAAAGAAGGACCTATTGTTGCACAACCTTATAATTGCATAATAGGTTGTAATACATGTGCCAATCTTTGTCTTGGAAATGCAATTTCCTTCCCAAACTTAAACGAATTGCGTGAACTTTACAAAAGGGAAGGCATATGGGAAAAAGTCAAAGAGCAACTACAAAGAGAGGTAAGCTTGATATTAAAAAGGAGCTGTCAAGAAAGATAGTTGGCGGCCTCTTTTTTTGTGAGTTGAAATTACAAATATATGAAGATAAATTATAATTCATAAATTTTTAATTTGATAAATAATCATAAAAATTATTGATTTAACTAAAAAGAGTTACCAATAAAAGAGTAGGCATAAAAAGAGCAGAAAAACTCATTGAATAAATCTTCTATACAGAGCAAGCCTAACACTGGTAGCCAAAAACAAAGAATTCAAAGCACTTTACAACTACTTTTTAAAAAGGCGAGAAAATCCTTTAGAGAAGAAACAAACATTAATTGCGATTTCAGTAAAGCTCATAGGAGTTATGTTTACACTTGCCAAGAAAAGACCCCGAGAAACATGATAGGGTAGTTTTTTAGTAGAATTTCAATTCTATTTGCATAAAAAACTTAATTGATTCCAAAGATTTATCATGGGTTTATAAATTATACCCACAATTTTGCTCACTGGTTCTATTGTTATATCAAATATCCACAAAATATACAAAATATAACTTACTGAAAGAAGGATAAAAGATATGATTATCTCTTTCCACTTTTTTTGTTTAAAAAGTGGGACAAACTCTACAGTTGCTGTAATCACAAAAACTATTGTAAGAATAGTTATCTCTAACACTTCTAACACCTCATATATCTCATCTTTTTTAAATTCCTTGTCCTAATTCGTCAGTTTTTAAGAGGTATCTATAATTTATTATTTCGTTCATTAAGGAATATTATTTATTTTTTTTCAAATAATATATATAAGTTTAACAAGGAAGGGAGAAACTATGTTAAAAAAAATTGAAAAAAGCGAAATAACATCAGGAAAGAAATTATCTATGAAACAATTCATATTTCTTATAATTATAATCATAACAGCTACAGAAAGTGTATGTCTTCCGTCCTTCGTGGCTTCTTATGCAAAAGAAGATTCGTGGTTATCTGTGATAATCTCAACCATCTTCAGTGCTTTTATTTTTTTAATATATTATAAATTGGCAATGATATTTAAAGAACAGTCCTTATTTGAATATATTGAAAAAATTACAGGAAAATTTATTGGGAAAATTATATCAATACTATATCTTCTATTTTGCCTTAATGTAGCATTTGTTGTAACAAGACAACTTATAGAAATTATGAATACTGCCTTTATGCCGGAAACACCTGCCCTGGTGTTCCTTATCGTCACAACAATCCCTGTAATATATGCTGTATCAAAAGGTCTTTTTGTCATTGCCAAGATGAATGAGATTCTTCTCCCTTTTGGAATATTTGCCCTAATTTTTTTAACAGTAATGTCTCTGCGCAATGTAAAACTTGATAATTTTACACCAATTTTAGCAAAAGGAATTCTGCCTCCTTTAATTGGTTCTTTTCCAATAACTTCATGGATCCTTGAAAGTGTCATTCTACTTGTTATTTTTCCTCATATTGAACAAAAAGAAAAAACCTTAAAAGGAGGCCTTTTCGCAATAATAATAGTAGGTTTCGTCTCTCTTATAGGTGTTCTTCCAATAGGAATTTTTGGTGCTGAGACGACTGCTAATATGCAGTTTCCTATATTGGAACAGGCTCGCAACATAAGAATAGAAAATTATACTGCGAGGTTTGATGTCTTTATTGTATCCATATGGATTACAGGGATTTATATAAAGATCGCTGTATTTATATACTTTTTCCTGAAAGGCATTGAAGAAATTTTCAAATGTGATGATTATAGATTTGCTTTGCTCCCCATGGCAACTTTCCTCTCGATTTTACCTGCCTATGCCTGCAGAGATATAGGAAATTTTCTTGAATACCTAAAAAAAGTCTTTACAACAGAAAACCTTATAATAGAGATAATAATACCTGTGCTACTTTTTATTATAGCAAAGATTAAAAAATTAGATAAAAGAAACTAGATTAGTAAATAAATTGATATTTTTGTTCTTGTCAATATAGTAGGCAAAATTTTTAATCGAGATGTTGACCTTTTTAGGATAGACAATTAATGAATTATTCATATTTAATGTATGAAGTTGCTAATAATGGAATCATGATGTAATCTAAAAAGTAAAGGCATCATTCAAAAAATACCATCCCTAACTCTTGACAAAGAACCTAAAATGATATAACATAAATACAATAGCAACAAGTAAATAAAATATTCAATACTTGACTACACGGGTTTAAATCGAAGCCGGTGTAGGAGGGTTAAAAAACAGAGAATAAGTGCTATATAAATTCTTGACATTATCAACCATGCAAAAACTCTTTACAAATCGCAATTTATATGATAGAATATCATCTGTAAGTCGTTCTTGAGCTTGGTAAATGAAGAAAGGACTTTTTTTATTGCTCTTTTCTTAAAAACTTGGAGGGATACCCAAGCGGCCAAAGGGGGCAGACTGTAAATCTGTTGGCTATCGCCTTCGATGGTTCGAATCCATCTCCCTCCACCATATGACCCATTAGCTCAGGAGGTAGAGCACCTGCCTTTTAAGCAGGGTGTCCCGCGTTCGAGTCGCGGATGGGTCACCATTTACGAGGAAAACAGTTATCGACAGGATAACTGTTTTTTTGCTTTTTAATCTTTTTTCTTTTTGAAAAATGGTTTTATGATATAATAATATAAAGTGCAAAAGCATTGATTTTATAATTTTGAAGGGAGTTTTTGCCATGAAAATGAGAAAGCTGTCCCATGAGGAAGAAAGGCTTTTAGAAAACTTTGTAACAGATGTATACGGTCCTGTCTATTTCATACACTCTTTACCCGAATTTATCATACCTCCTATAAATTCAAAAGTGAGCAGGAGAGATACAAGTTGGAGGCTTAATATAATTGAATCCTTGACAGATGGAGATTTGGACATAACCGAGTACATACCTAAGCACAGTATACCTTTGGAAAAAGCGATACAAAAGGCTAAAGAATTTCACGAAAAGTGGGTGGAAAGGTTTGGCCATTCTTCCATTGCGGAACAGCATTTAATGCATTTGTGTGTAGAAGATGTTTCGAGGCTTTTATCAGGGGATATTGAGCTTATGAACAGACGACCGGCTTTTATAGAGTGGAGCCAGAGGTACCAAAAGCCAACCAAAGACAAAGTTGTAATACCTCCAGAACTTGAGGAATATCCAGAGTTAAAAGAAAAGTTTTTAAAAGTGTGGAATATTTCTTATGATGTTTATGAAAAACTTGTAGAAGTGCTGACAAAATATTTGGCAAAGACAGAGGAGAAAAAAGAGGGAGAAAGCGAAGAGAAATTTTACAATAGAATCAGTAAAATAGCTTTTGAGGATGCGAGATATGCTCTTCTTTTAGCTACAAGGACAAGCTTTGCAGTGGCGTTAAATGCGTTGGATTTACAGGATATTGTAAGGAAGCTTTTTGCGCATCCTACTATAGAGGCAAAATTATTGGCTGAAAGGATAATAGAACAAGGTGAAAAAATTGTTCCCAGTATGCTAAGACATACAAATCCTACTACTTATCAATTAAAAGTTCATGATAGGTTAAAAAATTTAGCGAATTTTGTAAAGGAAGTCGAACCTTCGGATGAGGATGTCATTTTAGTAGATTATACAGGGAAAGATAGCGAATATTCTCCTGAAGATGTTGTAATCATGCATATTTTGTTTACATATTCAGGAAAAAGTTTTAAAGCAGTACAAAATGCAGTAAAAAATATGACAGAAGAGGAAAAGACAAAAATTATACAAGAGGCAGTTAAAGAAATTGGTGAGTTTGACCATTTGATAGAGGCTTTTAAATCTGTAAGGTTTAAATTTCAATTGAAAATAAGTGAAGCAAATTGGCATCAGCTTTTAAGACACAGGACAATTGTCTTTGATTACAGTGAACCTACAATTGAAAATGGTTTTGTCATTCCCCCAAATATAGAGAAAGCCAACGCTACTGAGACTTTGATAGAAGCTATAAAAGCTTCAGAAGAGTTGTACAGAGTGTTAAAAGAAAAACTGCCATCAGTAAGCTCGTATGTGGTTACGAATGCGCACAAGCGTTTGGTACTTATGAATGCGGATTTATGGGCTTTTGACCATTTTGCAAATTTGAGATGCACTAATGAAGCTCAATGGGATATAAGAAACGTGTCTTTTAAGATGCTGGACTTGATTAAAGAAGTGGCACCTCAATTGACACCATTTATGGCAAGGCGAAAAAGAGCTTAAAAAAATGAGGGATGGGATTATGAAAACGAATTTTAAGGAGATAAGCTTGCCTAAACTCAATAATTTGACGCCATCATTGGAATCCACGGCTCTTAAATTAATGGAGGAAGCTGGAGAATTGGCGCAAGCTATAGGAAAATTTAGAGGTTTAAATGGTGAGAATGTCACCCTAAGTGAAAAAGAAATTATGGAAAAAGTTTCTGAAGAGCTTTTAGATGTGGCACAGGTAGCGGTTTCAATGATGTTTGTTTTGGAAGAAAAATACAATATAAATATAGAAGAAAAACTCAAGGAACATATAGAAAAGTTAAAAAGAAAAGGCTATATAAAATAAAAAATATGCGGAGTTATCCTGCATATTTTTTATTTTTGTGCGCATATTAAAAATGAAATCTAAGAAGGGAGGGTAAATATGCAACTTACAAGCAAAGAATTACTTTACCTGGATGATATTTTATCATTACAGCAAAACATGACAAAGACGTTAAATGATTATGCTACAAGATGTCAAGACCCACAACTTAAGGCATTGTGTCAAAATCTCGCTAATAGATGTCAAAATAATTTTAATTCACTATTAAAACATTTAAGTTAGGAGGAGTGTAAAGAGTATGTACGGAAATACGCAGATTACAGATAAAGATATAATGATGAATGTATTAGGAAATTACAAATTGGCGATAGAAATGTTAAGCCATGCGGCAGTTGAATCTGCTAATGAAAGCATACGAAGAGAATATATAAACATTTTGAATTCTGCATTTGAGGACCAAAAATCGGTTTGGAACTCTGTCAACCAAAGAGGATGGTATCCTGTAAAGCCTGCACAGCCTCAAGATATACAGGAGGCAAGGAATAAGTTTAGACAGCCGGTAGGGATGATGTAAATATAAAAAGTTTGTGATATAATAATGGAAGCAGTGTTTTTCCTGCTTCCATATTATATTTTATTTTCAAAGGAGGAGTGATTTTATTATGTACGACCTAATCATCTTAGGAGGGGGTCCTGCTGGACTTACTGCAGGATTGTATGCTGCAAGGTCAAGGCTTGACACTGTTCTTATTGAAAAAACTTATCTGGGAGGGCAAATAGTTAATACATACCAGCTAGAGAATTATCCCGGTTATGAAGAGATAAGCGGTGCTGCCCTTATTGCAAAAATGGAAGCCCAAGTTAGAAAACATGGTCTTAAAATTGTAAATGAGGATGTTGAAAGCATAGATATAGCAGGGGATGTTAAAAAGGTTACCACTTCCAATGGTACTTATGAAGCAAAAGCTATTATTTTGGCGATGGGCGCTACGCCTAAAAAATTAGGCGTTCCAAATGAAGATAAATTTATAGGGGCGGGTATATCTTTCTGTGCTACCTGCGATGGAGCTTTTTACAGAGATGCTACTGTGGCAGTCATAGGCGGAGGAAATACAGCAGTAGAAGATGCCTTGTATCTAACTAAGTTTGCCAAAAAGGTTTATATAATTCACAGAAGGAATGAATTAAGAGCTACTAAGATTGAGCAAGAAAAGGCCTTTGCAAATGAAAAGATTGAATTTATTTGGGATACTGTAGTAGTTGATGTAGAAGGAGAGTATGGAGTAGAGAGATTAAAACTTAAAAACGTTAAGGCTGGTGAAGAAAGCACACTAAATGTTGATGGAGTCTTTGTGGCGATTGGATATGCTCCTAATACAGAACTGGTCAAAGGAATAGTGGACCTTGATGAATACGGGTATATTATCACAGATGATGACATGCGAACCAATATTCCAGGAGTTTTTGCTGCAGGCGATATAAGGCATAAGTCTTTAAGACAAGTAGTAACAGCAGCAGGAGACGGCGCAACAGCTGCTTATATTGCAGAAAAATATATAGATAGCTTAAAAAAATAGTCAGGATTTTTCCTGACTATTTTTTACATTATTCTTTTTCTTCTTCTTTTTCTTCTTCTTTTTCTTCTTCAACTACCTCTTGTTGTACTTCTTGATAATGAATGGTTTGCTGTGAAGGAGCAGGGATTATAATTCTTTGGCCGGGGTAAATTAAATTAGGGTCTTTAATATCCGGATTTGCCTTTAATATGGCGTATACTGTTGTGTTATAGGCTTTTGCTATATTCCACAGAGTGTCACCGGGTTTTACTATATAAACTTTTCCCAATGGAGTAGGTGTTGTAACAGGTGGGGTTCCGAACAATAGGGCGTTCCATGTCACATCATCGACAATGCCTGTTACTGGCAATCCTCTGTTTTGTTGATAAGCTTTTACAGCTGCTTCTGTTTTTGAACCGAAGATTCCATCAATAGGGCCGGGGTCAAAACCTAAGGATTTTAGCCTTGCTTGGAGATTTACTACAAAGGGCCCTCTATCTCCAATCTTTAGTGTGGGGTATTCAATAGGTGGCGATGTAGGACAAGGGATTATCAAAGTTTGGCCGGCGTATATCAAGTTTGGATTTACCAAGTAATTTGCTTTAATTAGTGCATCTACTGACACCCCAAATTTTTGGGCTATACTCCACAAAGTATCACCTGGTTGTACAGTGTAATAAGTTGGGCAAGGCCTTTGAGGAGGAGTTTGGGGAGGTAGAACAGGCTGTGGTGCTGTTGTTGATGCTCCAGGAATAAACAGTCTTTGCCCCGGATATATGGTATAGGGATATGTGAGGTTGTTTGTGTAAATAATAGCTTCATAAGGGACGTTGAACTTTTGAGCTATAAGATATAGCGTATCTCCCGGCTGCACAGTATAATAATTTCCTTGTACCGGAATGATAAGCGTTTGTCCTGGATATATCAAAGATGGATTTATGATATTGTTTCTTGCGATAATGGCATCAACTGAAGTGTTAAACTTTTTAGCAATTGAAAATATCGTATCTCCTGGTTGTACTACATATGTGAATTCCAGAGTAACCATGTTTTTACCCCCTTTCTTTAATCATAATATGTGAATTTTCTTATTAAGTGACATATAAAGTCTTTTAAGTGAATAATTTTTACTAAAAGAGAAGGGGATGTGGACATGAGGCTTACAAGATGGGCAGTGTTTTTAATGATTGTAGGCTTAATAATAGCGTTATATAATGCAAAAGAGAGATATATACCTGCTTTTAAATTTGTTCCAATAATGAACAAAGTCATTGTGATAGATGCAGGTCATGGCGGGCATGACCCTGGAAAGCCGGGGAAATACGGTAAGGACGAAGACGAGTTAAATCTCGAGATTGCGCAAAAACTGAAAGAGCTTATAGAAGAGAGTGGAGGCCTTGTGATAATGACGAGAGAAGACGATACTTTGTCTGATGCTTCACTTTCAAAGGATTTAAAAAATAGGGTTGTTAAAGCAAATGAAGCGATGGGAGACATTTTGATTAGCATTCATTTAAACAGTTTTAGTCAGTCAAAATATAAAGGAGCACAAGTATTTTATCAAAACAACTCTGAAAAAGGTAAATTGTTGGCAGAACTTATTCAGCAAGAGTTAAGAAATACTTTAGACCCTAGCAATGACAGAATGGCAAAAAGTTCTAACAGCTATTATATTTTGCGAAACGCTAAAATGCCGGCGGTCATTGTAGAATGCGGTTTCATGTCAAACCCTGAAGAAGAAAGGCTTTTAAATGACGAAAAGTATCAATATAAAATTGCTTGGGCAATATATAAAGGCATAATCCATTATTTTAAACAAGTTTCAGAATAATAAGTTTTGTTAGACTTTGCCCCTTGTTATGAGGGAATTTTTTTTGTATACTAAAATAAGCGAAGATATTTATGAAGGGAGATAATATGGGGATAACAACAGTACTTTTTGATTTGGATGGTACAATTATTGACACGAACGAACTTATTATAGAATCTTTTAAATACACAATAGAACAACATTTAGGGTATACAATAAAACCAGAGGATGTCATACCTTATTTTGGAGAACCTCTTCCTACAACTTTAAAGAGGTTTAGTGAAGATAAATGAGGATTGTTGATTGATACTTATAGAAATTATAACGAGATGAATCACGATAAATACACAAAAATAAGGGAAGATGTAAAAAAAGCCCTCGAATTAATGTATAATAATGGTATAAAAATGGGTATAGTTACATCTAAGAGAAGAGATTTGGCTATAAGGGGGTTAAAGCTTTTTAACATTGAAAAATATTTTGATACAATTGTGGCATTAGAAGATACAGAAAAGCACAAACCGCATCCTGACCCGATTTTAAAAGCTTTAGAACTATTAAAGATAGACAGAGAAAATGCTTTAATGGTGGGAGATAGCCCTTATGATATATTATGCGCTTATAACGCTGGTGTAAATAGCGTGGCTGTTAAGTGGACAGTCCTACCTTTTAGCCTCATAGAGGAGGCAAAACCTACCTATGTAATTGATGACATGATGGAACTTTTAAAAATAATTTGATGTAAATGGCGGAGGTAAAAATGGATAACATTATTATTGATAAAATTATAGAAAATATAGAAAAAGTAATAATAGGTAAAAGAAAGATTATTGAGTTGGTGATAATAGCTTTGCTAGCTTAAGGACATGTCCTCATAGAAGACGTGCCGGGGGTTGGAAAAACGTCCCTTGTAAAGGCATTGCCTTTGCTGTTTTCAGCGGCGGAGAGGTATTGTATTTTCTTGTTTATGAGTTTGCTTTTTTTATAGTTTTAAATTACCTTTATCTGGGATCTTGATAAAAATCACTTTTTAAATGATGTGCACGGATTTTTAGATGAAAATTGCGCAGAGTGCATGGTTTCTATAGCAAAATTTTGCCTTTCCAGCAACATCCCCATAAGCCTTATAGACCATAACACTGGAAAAATGCAGGTAAGGGGTAAAACCATAAGGGATTTTACAGCTTTTATGACTGCTTCTTTGAAAAATTTTCCCGTTTATGAAAGAAATTTAGAAGACTTTTTAAGGCTGTGCAAAAGCATTCCTTATGATGTGACACTTATTCTAATAACTCCTTATTTATTTAGATAATGTTATTTTGGGTGAGCTGTCCAACTTAAGAAGAAACAGAGACTTAATAATTTATTATGTAAACAACCCAAAAGAAATAGAAGAGAAAATCAATAAACTCGATATTAAAGTTGTCCTTTGGGGGAAATACAATGGCAAAAGATTTAAAGCAAAATCTGTTTGAATATATTATGACAGCATGTCTGTCGCTGGTGGTAATACACGGTTTTTTAGGTTTTGATAACGTGACACGTATATACAATGAAACGGTATATGGGAAAATGCTGCCTTCTAAAGAAGATGTAATATACTTAAGAGAATTTATGAAAAACTTAAGGAAATGGAGGTAATAAGGAGTAGAGAAAGTTGAAGCCTTGTGCAAAGATTTGACGTAAGATAGAAAATTCACATATAATATTAAATGAAAGAGTATTGCACCTGAAAAGGGTTTTCTTAAAATGGTTTTAAGTTACGAGCCTGGCGTAAAGAGCAGGATCATGGTTTGCGTAACCCCGCAAAAAAGCTGCCGCAGGCTTGTGGAAAGAGGTGCTGAAAGAGCAAGAGAAACTAATGGCGAATTTTGTGTTGTATACGTTAATAAAAATAATGACATATCAACAGATTTTAAAAAAAAACAAAGTTCTTCTTGAGCTCTTTGATTTAGCACAAAAAATGGGTGGAAGAGTTTCTATTTTGGTGGGTAAAAAAATCTCAAAAACGCTGGCAGAATTCGCAAAAGAAAATAATATAACTGAGATAATAGTAGGCAAGTCTTTAAGGTCTGCTCTGGATGTTATACTTCATAAAGATGTGATAAATCCATTGAAAAAAGAAGTAGAAAAGAATGACATAAGAGTAGAAGTCATAGAATGACATACCCTTCTATGACTTCTCTCTAATTTTTATATGATTTATCACTTTTTTTACCCCATTTACGCTTTGAGCTGCTTCATTGGCTAATTCTTTTTCTTTTAAATTATTTACATATCCACTTAATGTTACTGTCCCGTTGTTTGCTGTAATAACTAAATCAGGCAAACTCAAATCATAACGAGACAGCTTTTGTACTACTAAATTTACAATAGACACATCATCTATTTTATGTTCTTTGTTAAGTTCTAATTTGCTTATTACACTTTTGACACCCATGGCTTGGGCTGCTTGACTTATGCTTTCTATTTCTTGCTGTGCGTTATTAATCTTTCCATATAAAGTTACGATACCGTCGGTTACATCAACACCTAATTCTCCTATTTCTTCATGAAATTTGGAGTTCTGAAGATTTCTCAAAACACTCTCCTTTATATCTTTGTCTGTTATTTTGCTGTCTATTGCAATTGTGATGTTATTTTCTACTTTTTTTACGCCTTCTACGCTTTCTGCTATTTTTTGAGCGTGATTTTTTTCGGATAAGTTATCTACTATTCCATACAAAGTTACATGACCATTGATACACCGGACATTTATATCTACTCCGTAAGAGACCTTTTCCTTTTCTAATTTTTCCTTTATATTTTTTTCTATAATTTTATCTTTATTCATTTTCATCCTCCTTATTTTTTGCTAAAATAATTTTTCCACTTTAATTAAAATTTAATTCAGTTTAAATTATTTTTTATTCAAATTTGTTGTATAATTAATATGTACACACAATTTACCACAAAGCCTTGAGAGGTGAATTTTTTGTTTAATGGACTTATAGATATCATAAAAACGATGCGAATTACTGACGTTATAGATATTTTAATAATAGCCTATGTCATGTATCGCTTAATTATGGTAATACACAAAACAAGAGCGGAACAGTTACTTAAGGGTCTTGCTGTGCTCATTGTCATCACTAAATTGAGCGAATGGCTGCAACTTAGGACAGTCAATTATATATTGCGAAATGCTATGACTGTAGGAGTTATTGCGCTTTTAATTGTTTTTCAACCGGAGTTAAGGCGTGGATTAGAGTCTTTAGGTAGGAGTGGCTTCTTAGGCAAGAATTTCTTCTTTTTTAATGAAGAGGAAAAAGATATGTCTGAGGTTTTGGGAGAGATATGCGATGCAGTGCAATTTTTGTCCCGCTCAAAAATAGGAGCTTTAATTGTTTTAGAAAGGGAGACAGGCCTTAATGAGCTTATTGAAACTGGCATAGCCATGGATTCTAAAATTTCCAGTGAGCTTTTAATAAATACCTTTATACCTAATACGCCCTTACACGATGGAGCTGTCATAATTCGTGGAGATAGAATTATGGCGGCAGGTTGCTTTTTGCCTTTAACAGACAACCAAAATCTAAGTAGTGAATTAGGAACACGTCATAGAGCGGGAATAGGTGTTACTGAAATATCTGATGCAGTAGCGATAATCGTTTCTGAAGAGACAGGCACTATATCTCTTGCGCAAAATGGCAGGCTTTCAAGGCATCTAGATGCAAAGACTTTGAAAGAGGTATTGTCCAGCATCTTTGAAGTAAAAGAAAACAAGAAGCCTGTATGGAAAAAATGGGGGAACAAACATGCTGACTAAAGACTTTACAATAAAATTGCTGTCACTGGTATTGGCTTTTTTACTGTGGCTTTATGTAATGGGAGAAGAGAATCCAGAAATTCCTTATGAAATAAGCAATGTGCCTGTCAAATTGATTAATAGCGATACATTAGAGAAAAAAGGACTTATTGTTTTAGATGAAAAAAATTATACGGTGAATGTAAAAGTAAGAGGAAGGCGCAGTGATGTTTTAAATATAGCAGCTCAGAATATATCAGTTTTTGCAGATTTAAGCAGAGTAAATTCTAATGGGACAAATGTTATTCCTGTTACAGTAGAAGGATTACCTAGAAATGTCTCATTAGTTTCAATAAATCCGCCAGAAATAAAAGTAGAAATAGATAAAATTGCAAAAACGCAAATGCAGGTTACCGTAAAAATAATTGGCAATGTGATGGATGGCTATGCTATGCAACCTGCTGTTCCAACGCCAGGAGAGGTATTAGTGATTGGGCCAGAAAGCAAAATTAATCTTATAAAAAATGTTATAGCTGGGGTCAATGTTTCTTATAAAAAAGAAGATATAAAAATCTCTGTTCCAGTGGTTGCTGTTGACAGAGAAGGAAAAGAAGTAAAAGGCGTTACTATTACTCCTAATCTTGTTGAAGTGTATATTCCCGTAAATAAATCTATTCGTGTGCCTGTAGTTCCTAAAATATTCGGGAAACCAATGGAAGGATATATGATATCATCTGTAAATGTACTGCCAGAGTACGTATATATTACTGGTGATGAGACTGTCCTAAATACGATAAAATCTATAAGCACTAAGCAAATCGATATTTCTGGTAAAAATGAACCTGTCACTTTAAATGTACCTTTTGATTTGCCAGATGGTGTGAAACTTGTTAAAAGCGATATTAATGCAAAAGTATATATAGATATACAAAAAATAGCAACTAAAGAGATTACTATAAGCAATATAGATATAAGAGGAGCAGATAACAAAAATGCTGTAATTCAAAATCCGGAAATAATTGTAACAGTATCTGGACCTGAAAGCATTGTTGATGGAGTTACTTCTGCAGATTTCAATGCATATATAGATGTAACTAATTTATCACCTGGTACGCATTCTTTGGCTGTAAATGTAACGACTAATCTAAACTTACAAATAATAAAAATAAAGCCTGATAAAGTAACTGTAAATATCCAATAAAAGCGGGGGATACCCGCTTATTAATTTACTTAAAACTCTATCAATTCCACAAAATATAAACCTATTATAAAAAAATTTTAATTTAAAAGAAGGATTTTTGACAAATATGTAGAATTAAAATATTGTAAGGTTAAAAAATTTTTAATAACACTCAAAAATTGTAATAGAACATCATATTATGTATTAAGAAGGGGCAGGTGAACCTGTTGAAAGTTTTAGTTATCAATCCGGGTTCTACTTCTACTAAAGTGGCGTTGTATGAAGAGGAAAGAGAAATTGTAAAAACAGAGATTGCCCACGACATTGAAGCGCTTAAAAAATATAAGAGTATCATTGAGCAATTTGATTTAAGGTTAAATGCTATAAATTATTGGATAGAGCAAAATAACATAAAGTTGAAAGAAATATCTGCAATTGTGGTAAGAGGTGGACTTATAAAGCCGGTCCAAAGTGGTACTTATCTTGTAAACGATATTATGCTTGAGGATTTGAGAAAGGGAGTTGGAGGTGAACATGCTTCAAATCTCGGTGGACTAATTGGAAGAGCTATAGGAGATAAGTATAATATTCCTGTTTATACATTAGATCCTGTAGCTGTTGATGAAATGGAAGATGTTGCAAGAATTTCTGGCCTCCCTGAACTTCCAAGAAAAAGCCAATCTCATGCTTTAAACATAAAAGCGTGTGTTCATCGATATGCAAGGGAAAATGGTATTAAAGAAGAGAAATTGAATCTTGTTGTGGCTCATATGGGGGGAGGTATTTCGGTAGCGGCGATAACGGGAGGAAAAATTGTAGATGTAAACAATGCAAATCAAATGGGGCCCTTTTCACCTGAGAGGACAGGCAGCCTGCCATCGATGAAAGCTGTTGACCTTTGTTATTCTGGTAAATACAGTTTTGATGAGATGAAGAAAAAAGTTGTAGGTATGGGCGGAATGGTAGCCCATCTTGGGACAAATGATGCGAGAGAAGTAGAGAGACGCATACAAAATGGTGATAAAAAAGCTAAATTAGTTTTTGAAGCTATGGCTTATCAAATTGCAAAGGAAATTGGCAGAATGGCGGCAGTATTAAAGGGGGATGTGAAATCAATAATTTTAACTGGTGGACTTGCTTATTCTAAACGACTAATAGAGATAATCATTGATATGACCAGCTTTATTGCACCAATAACCCTATATCCAGGGGGAGATGAAATGGAAGCTTTAAGAGATGGTGCATTGAGGGTTTTAAGAAATATTGAAAAGCCCAAGATTTATAACTGATGAGGTGTAGGATATGAGAACATTTGAAGAAATGTATAATTACGTAAAAGACTTGCCTCCCAAAACTATAGCAGTAGCTCAAGCGGCGGATGAAGATGTATTAGAAGCGATTAAAGAAGCTCATGAAAGAGGCATAGTAAAAGCCATATTAGTTGGTGATAAAGAAAAAATAGAAAGGATAGCATCTTCAATATTAATGCCTTTAAAAGAGCACGAAATAATAGATACAAAAAATAACTTAGAAGCTTGTCGCGAAGCTGTAAAGATTGTGAGTGAAGGCAAAGCGGACATATTGATGAAAGGCCTTGTACAGACGGCGGAGATATTAAGGGTTGTTTTAGATAAGGAAATTGGTCTTCGAACTGGTAGAACGTTAAGCCATGTAGCTGTTTTTGAGTCTCCTTATAACAGGCTTATACTTTTGACAGATGCGGCAATGAACATTGCCCCTGATTTGAAAGTGAAAATAGACATAATTTTAAATGCAGTAGACGTTGCAAGGCAAATTGGAATTGATGCTCCAAGGGTTGCAGTTTTAGGAGCTGTCGAAACAGTTAATCCTGATATGCAAGCTACATTAGATGCAGCAATACTTTCAAAAATGAGTGAAAGAGGTCAAATCAAAGGGGCTATAATAGATGGACCGTTGGCTCTTGATAATGCTTTATCGGTAGAAGCGGCGCGGCATAAAGGTATAATAAGCCCTGTTGCGGGGAATGCCGATATTCTTCTGGTTCCTGATATAGAAGCTGGTAATATGCTGTATAAAGCTATAACCTATATAGCAGAAAGAAGGATAGCAGGAATAATAATGGGGGCAAAAAGGCCGATTGTCTTGACTTCAAGGGCAGACTCCAGTGAAGCTAAATTTAACTCTATAATGTTGGCATCTCTTGCTTCTAATGTTTGATTATTAAATAGGGGGGAAGATATTTATGAAAATATTTGACATAATGGAAACTAAAGATTATGAAAATGTGATTTTATGCCATGACAAGACTTCGGGTCTTAAGGCGATAATTGCAATTCATGACACAACTTTAGGTCCTGCTTTAGGCGGATGTAGGATGTGGACTTATGACTCAGAAGAGGATGCAATAAACGACGCTTTAAGGCTTGCAAGAGGGATGACTTACAAAAATGCTGCTGCTGGTTTAAACTTAGGTGGTGGTAAAACAGTTGTAATTGGAAATCCAAGAAAAGACAAATCAGAAGCATTGTTTAGAAGTCTTGGAAGGTATATAGAGTCCCTTAAAGGAAGATATATAACTGCTGAGGACGTGGGAACAAACTTAAAAGATATGGAATATATACATTATGAGACAAAATACGTTGCAGGGCTGGCTGAAACCAGTGGTGACCCATCTCCTTTTACAGCATATGGGGTATTTAGAGGAATACAAGCAGCAAGCGAAGAAGTTTTTGGTACTTCAGATCTTAAAGGCATGAGAATTGCAATACAAGGAGTAGGAAATGTAGGATACAATTTAGCAAAGCACCTATATGAAGCAGGAGCAAAGCTAATTGTAACAGACATATTTGAGGACAATGTAAAAAGAGCGGTGGAAGAATTTAAAGCCGAATATGTAAAGCCGGATGAGATATACGGGGTAGAATGTGATATATTTGCGCCTTGTGCTTTAGGAGCGATAATAAACGATGAGACAATTCCACAGCTTAAGTGCAAGATAGTAGCAGGTTCAGCTAATAACCAGTTAAAAGAAGAAAGGCATGGAGACATACTGCAGGAGAAAGGTATACTCTATGTTCCGGATTATATCATAAATGCTGGTGGAGTGATAAATGTAGCTGATGAGCTTAATCCTTCTGGCTACAACAGAGAAAGGGCTATGAGAAAGGTTTCAATGATATTTGATACAGTGAAAAAGGTGATACAGAAGTCCAAAGAAGAGAACATACCGACATATGTTGCAGCTGACAGAGTTGCGGAAGAGAGGATAAAAACTATTGCTGCCGTAAAAGACAATTATATTGTTAAATAATGAGCAGGATCTTCCTGCTCATTCCTTAAAATTTTGAAATAACATTAATAAATTTTTGAAAAAACTTTAATGTAAAAATGAAGTGTAATATAATATAAATTGAGGAAGTAGACGGAGGGGATTGTTTTGTTTTTGATTCTCGTAATAAATCCCGGTTCTACATCTACAAAAGTTGCCGTGTTTAGAGACAAAGAGTCGGTTTTTACTGAGACTTTGAGACACAGCACTGAAGAACTTAGCAAATACAAAAGTATTATTGACCAGTTTGAATTTAGAACTCAGGCGATTTTAAATATGTTAAAAGAAAAAGGCATTTCTCTTTCAGAAATTGATGCAATAGTAGGGAGAGGCGGACTTTTAAAGCCAATAGAAAGTGGAACTTATATTGTAAATGAAAAAATGTTAGAGGATTTAAAGAAGGCTGAAAGAGGAGAACATGCTTCCAATTTAGGGGGTATAATTGCTTATACTTTAGCTAAAGAACACAATATTCCAGCCTATATAGTAGACCCTGTAGTAGTAGATGAATTAGAGGATATAGCAAGAATAACAGGAATGCCTGAGATTGAAAAATCTAGTATATTCCATGCTTTAAATCAAAAAGCAATTGCTCGCCGTTTAGCTGCTGATTTAAACAAAAAATACGAAGAAGTAAATTTAATTATTGCTCATTTAGGTGGCGGTATATCTATTGGGGCTCATAAACACGGCAGGGTAGTAGATGTAAATGATGCTTTAAATGGGGAAGGGCCTTTTTCTCCAGAAAGAGCGGGAGGCCTTCCTGTACTTGACTTAGTAAAATTATGTTATAGTGGTAAATACACCTATCAGGAGATGAAAAAGAAGTTAATAGGACAAGGGGGAATAGTGGCACATTTAGGCACTAACGATGTAAGAGAAGTTTATAAAAAAATTGAAGAAGGAGATAAAAAAGCAGAATTGGTCTTAGAAGCTATGGCCTATCAGACAGCTAAGGAAATTGGAGCGATGGCAGTGGTTTTAAAAGGCCATGTAGATGCAGTAGGAATTACAGGTGGAATTGCGTATAACGAGGATTTTGTAAAAAGGATAAGTGAAAGGGTAAAATTTATAGCTCCTGTTTATGTATATCCAGGTGAGGATGAAATGTTAGCTTTGGCGCAGGGGGCATATCGGGTACTTAGCGGTGAAGAAAAAGCTAAAATGTATAGTTAAAAGGATGATGGATAATGGATTTTAAAAGGTTGACAATTGTAGTAGGGCATTACGGTACAGGTAAGACCGAGGTTGCAATAAATTATGCTAAGTTTATAAGAGAATCAGGAAAAGAGGTAGAAATAGTCGATTTAGATATTGTAAATCCATATTTTAGGTTGAGGGAAGTGAGAAAAGAACTTTTTGATAAGTGGGGAATACGAGTAGCAGGAGTAGAAGAGAAATATATGAATGCAGATGTGCCTGCTATTTCCCGCAATATCTATGGGGCATTATACAGCAAGGATAAATATGCAGTCTTCGATGTTGGGGGAGACGATGTAGGAGCAACTCCATTAGGTCAGTATCGGCATATAATAAAGGATCAAGGTGCAGAAGTATTATTTGTAGTTAATGTAAACAGGCCACTTACAAAAGATGTAGAATCGGTCATTGAATATCTTAAATCGATTGAAGAAGCAGCTAAAATTAAAGTAACTCATTTGGTAAACAATACTCATTTATCTTATGAAACAACAGTAGAGGATATTTTAAAAGGTCAAAAAGTGGTGGAGGAAGTCTCAAAAATTACAGGGATACCTATTAAGATGGTGACTGTAAAAAGAGAATTGCTCAACAAAGTTCCTGACTTAGGATATCCGATATTTCCAATTGACCTTTATATGAAAACTCCATGGGATAAAATGTGAGAGGAGGAATTTATGTGGCAAAAGTTATTTTTAATGAAGATTTATGTAAAGGTTGTGAATTGTGTGTAAATGCTTGTCCCAAGAAAATTATTGAAATGGACATGAGCAAAATAAATGTGAAGGGATATCATCCTGCCACTGTTAAACCGGAAAATATGAACAAATGTATAGGTTGTGCATTTTGCGCTATGATGTGTCCTGATACTGTTATAACAGTTATAAAATAAATGGAGGGGAGTAAGATGGCTAAGGTATTAATGAAAGGTAATGAGGCGTTAGCGGAAGCAGCTATTCAAGCTGGGTGTAGACATTACTTTGGTTATCCTATAACACCTCAAAATGAGGTTACAGCTTACATGGCAAAGAGAATGCCAGAGGTAGGTGGCGTATTTTTACAAGCAGAAAGTGAAGTTTCTGCTATAAATATGGTATATGGAGCAGGTGGAGCAGGAGCTCGTGTTATGACTTCCACCAGCAGCCCTGGTTTGAGTCTTATGCAAGAAGGTATCTCATATCTTGCAGGTGCTCAAGTACCTTGTGTAATTGTGAATATAATGAGGGGTGGCCCAGGATTAGGAGATATTCAAGGAGCTCAAGGAGATTACTTTCAATCTACAAAAGGAGGAGGCCATGGAGATTATAGATTGATTGTCCTTGCTCCTTCTACAATCCAAGAAATGGCAGATTTAGTCCAAGAAGCTTTTGATATTGCAGATGAATATAGGAACCCTGTTGTTATATTGGGAGACGGGATGTTAGGTCAGATGATGGAACCTGTAGATTTTGAAAATATTCAAAAAAGAAAGAGAGATATTCCAGAAAAAACATGGGCTACTACAGGAAGAGGAAATAGAGAGCATAGAAACATAATCAATTCTTTATATATCGATCCACCTGTATTAGAGAAATATAATTATCAATTATTTGAAAAATATGCAAAAGCTGAAAAGAATGAAGTTAGATATGAAATGATAAATTGCGAAGATGCGGAGGTTATTTTAGTTGCCTATGGTACTATTGCCCGCGTAGCAAAGAATGTGATGAATATTGCGAGAAGAGAAGGGTATAAAGTAGGATTAATAAGACCTATCTCCTTGTGGCCTTTCCCGAAAGAGCCTTTTGAAAAGACAGTTGATACCGCAAAAGCTTATTTGACTGTAGAAATGAGCATGGGACAAATGGTAGAAGATGTAAAACTTGCAGTACAATTCAAAAAGCCGGTCTATTTCTACGGAAGGCCGGGTGGTATGATACCAGAGCCAGCTGTGATGCTAGAACAAATTAAGAAAATAGCAGGAGGTGCGAAATAATGGCTGTTGTATTTCAAAAAACAAAGGGATTGACAGATACGCCTTTTCATTATTGTCCAGGCTGTACTCATGGTATAATCCACAGGTTAGTAGCTGAAATTATGGAAGAGTTAGATGTTTTAGATAAGGCAATAGGTGTTGCTCCTGTAGGATGTGCTGTATTTGCATATGACTATTTTAATTGTGATATGCAAGAGGCAGCTCATGGGAGGGCTCCAGCAGTTGCTACAGGTATTAAGAGAGTTCATCCTGATAAAATTGTGTTTACTTATCAAGGAGATGGAGACTTAGCAGCTATTGGAACAGCAGAGATTGTTCATGCGGCTGCAAGGGGAGAAAATATAACAGTTATTTTTGTCAACAATGCTAACTATGGAATGACAGGAGGACAAATGGCTCCTACTACATTAATTGGTCAGGAAACAACTACTACTCCTTACGGAAGAAAGCCAGAAATAAATGGTTATCCCATTAGAGTGAGTGAAATGCTAGCGACCCTTGAGGGTACAGCATATATCGAAAGAGTATCTGTTTACGATGTAAAACATGTAATGCAGGCTAAAAAAGCCATAAAAAATGCATTTTTAGCTCAAATACAAAAAAAGGGGTTTTCTATGATAGAAGTGCTCTCTAGTTGTCCTACTAACTGGGGTATGACACCGGTAGAGGCATTAAATTGGATAAAAGAGCACATGGAACCGTATTACCCTTTGGGTGTGTATAAAAACACCTTAGAGGAGGTTAAGTAATTATGGAAGAAAGAATAATTTTTGCAGGCTTTGGTGGTCAAGGAGTTTTATCAATGGGGCTTATAATTACCTATGCGGGAATGTTTGAAGGGAAAAATGTGTCTTGGACTCCTTCTTATGGTCCTGAAATGAGAGGAGGAACTGCCTATTGTAATGTCACTGTATCAGATGAGGAAGTAGGCTCTCCAATTATTACAGAGGCTACCTCTGTAGTTGTAATGAATAGGCCTTCTTTAGACAAATATGAATCTTATGTGATACCAGGTGGAAAATTATTCATAAATACTTCATTAGTAGATAGAAAAGCAGAGAGAAAAGATATAGAAGTGTATGAGATACCTGCCAATGATATTGCTAATGAATTGGGTAATTTAAAAATTGCTAACATGGTGATGATAGGAGCTTTCATAGAAGCCACTAAAGTTGTAAAAATGGAAACAGTACTAAAAGCTCTGCCTGAGGTCTTTGGCAAAGGTAAAGAGCATTTGATGCCTATAAATGAAAAAGCGTTAAATAGGGGAGCAGAATTAGTAAAAAGTCTCATTACAACTAAAAAATAACCTCTTCGGAGGTTATTTCAGTTTGTTGACAAAGTTAAAGAATATTCAAAGGAGATATTTTGCATCGTCGCTCCGATGTTCCAAAGCGACAAAACTAAAGCTCGACCTTCGGGCTCCGGCAGGGTACCGGGCACAATCGGCCTCCTTGCCTCAGGTGCCCGCCTTCGACATCCATGGCTTCGGCCCTGCCTCCACCCTCGGTCTTGCTAAGTTTTGTTACCGCTTTGTAACAAGTCGCTCCTTATGCAAAATATCTCCTTTACGAAAGTTTGTCTACAGTCTGAAATAACCTCTTCGGAGGTTATTTTTTCTGTAGGAGGTGTAAACTTGAAAAAATTAAGTGAAATTGTAAAGAAAGCAAAAGGATTCAATAAAATATTTACTGTGGCAGGGGCAGAAGACTGTGAAGTATTGTTAGCATGCGAATCTGCAAGAAAAGAAGGGATAGGAAATCCTATATTGGTAGGTATTAAAGAAAAAATAGAAACTATTGCAAAAGATATAGGCATTGATATTAAGCAATATGAAATAATTGATGAAAAAGAAGAGTCGGAAAAATGCAAAAGGGCAGTTTTAGAAGTTAGAGAAGGTAGGGCTTCTTTTGTCATGAAAGGCCTTGTTCCTACGGCTACTCTTTTAAAAGCTGTACTTGACGGCGAATACGGAATTAGAGGAGAAGGACTACTCAGTCATGTAATGGTTTATGAAATTCCCAACTATCACAAGTTATTGCTTTTGACTGATGGAGGAATGAATATAAGTCCCACTTTAGAAGAGAAAGTGCAAATTTTAAAAAATGCTATTAAAGTGGCAAAAGCTATAGAAATAGAAAATCCTAAAGTAGCGTGTTTGTCGGCGGTAGAAGTGGTAAACCCTAAAATGCCTTCCACTGTTGAAGCCGCTAAATTAAAGGAAATGAACCAAAGAGGTGAGATAGAAGGAATAGTAGATGGTCCTTTAGCTTTTGACCTTGCCATAAGCAAAGAGGCGGCAATTCACAAAGGAGTAAAAAGTGAGGTTGCAGGAGATGCCGATATTTTGTTGGTGCCATTTATAGAGGTAGGAAATGCTTTAGGTAAAAGCTTTACTTATTTTGCAAAGGCAAGAAGTGCGGGAATTGTGGTAGGAGCAAAAGCGCCAATTGTTCTAGTTTCAAGAGCTGATTCCCACGAAGATAAGTTTAATTCTATAGCTTTTGCCTGTGCAGTATCTTTTTGATAACGATAAATTAAATGGGGGGGAAAATGAATGAAAAAAATAATGATGGGAGATGAAGCAGTAGCAAGAGGTGCTTATGAGTACGGCATCACTTTTGCTGCTGCATACCCTGGTACACCAAGCACAGAGATAATAGAGAATATAGCTAAGTACAAAGAAATATATTCTGAATGGGCGCCAAATGAAAAAGTTGCTGTTGAAGCAGCAATTGGTGCTTCTATCGCAGGCGCAAGAAGTCTTGCTGCTATGAAACATGTTGGCCTTAATGTGGCAGCAGACCCACTTTTCACTTTTGCATATACAGGTGTTAATGGGGGTTGTGTAATTGTAACGGCAGATGACCCTGGAATGCACTCATCACAAAATGAACAGGACAATAGGTATTATGCAAAATTTGCTAAAATACCCATGTTAGAACCTTCAGACAGTCAAGAATGTAAAGATTTTGTAGGAGACGCATTGGACATAAGTGAAAAGTACGATACTCCTGTTTTGTTAAGGCTTACAACAAGGGTAAGTCATGGCAAAGGAGTAGTAGAATTAGGTGAAAGACAAAATGTAGAGATGAAACCTTATAAAAAAGATATTCCTAAATATGTAATGGTGCCTGCTAATGCACAAAAAAGGCATGTAGTTGTAGAAGAAAGATTAAAGGCTTTAAGACAATTGTCAGAAGAAATTTCTATTAACAGAATAGAATGGAATGATAGAGAAATTGGCATAATTACCAGTGGTATAAGCTATCTTTATGTAAAAGAAGTTTTTGGAGATGAAGTTTCAATCTTAAAATTAGGAATGACTTATCCTTTGCCATCAGAGCTTATAAAAAAATTCGCAGAAGGAGTTAAAAAACTATACGTTGTAGAGGAATTGGAACCTTACATCGAAGAACATGTAAAAAGCTTAGGAATAAAAGTCATAGGCAAAGAGATATTGCCGATAGTAGGGGAATTAAATCCTGGTATAATACGAAAAGCTATAAAGGGTGAAGAATTAGAGCATATATCAGTTGATACAAAAGTGCCAGGTAGACCTCCTATGCTTTGTGCAGGATGTCCTCACAGGGGAGTTTTCTACGTATTGAAAAAAAAGAGAGTTCCAGTCTTAGGCGACATTGGATGTTATACTTTAGGGGCAGCTCCTCCACTGGAAGCTATAGATACATGTGTTTGCATGGGAGCAAGTATTTCTGGATCTCACGGATTCCAAAAGGCCAATGAACACAAAGGAAGGAAACAAAAGATTTTTAGTGTAATAGGTGACTCAACTTTCTTCCATTCAGGAATAACAGGTTTGATTGATATAGTATACAATAAAGGAAATGCTGTACCTATAATTCTTGACAACCGCATAACAGCTATGACGGGGCATCAGCACAATCCTGGAACTGGGAAAACTTTGATGGGAGAAGAGGCTCCAGAAATAGATATAGCGAAATTAAGTGAAGCAATAGGAGTAAAAAGAGTAAGAGTGGTTGATCCTTTTAACTTAAAAGAAGTTGAAAATGCTGTTGATGAAGCTATGAATACTGACGATACAATGGTAATTGTAGCAAAGGGACCTTGTGCTTTGATTCCTCCGAGACCTCAGGGAGAGTGTAGAATAGACCAAGATAAATGCAAAAAATGCGGTTTGTGTCTAAGGATAGGTTGTCCTGCTATAAGCAAAAAAGATGGAATATTTAGCATAGACCCTGACCAGTGTACCGGATGTACAGTTTGTATGCAGGTATGTCCTTTCGATGCTATAGAAAAGGTGAGGTGAAATAAAGTGCAAGAAGTGAAAAGCATATTAATGGTAGGGGTAGGAGGGCAAGGCACTATTCTAGCCAGTAATGTTTTGGCGGAAGGACTATTAAAAAGTGGTTATGATGTAAAAATGTCAGAAGTCCACGGCATGTCTCAAAGAGGAGGAAGTGTCAATACTCAAATAAGGTTTGGAGAAAAAGTTTATTCTCCAGTCATTGAAGTTGGGGCTGCTGATGTTATCGTAGCCTTTGAAAAAATGGAAGCTGTGCGATGGTTAAATTATCTTAAAAAAGACGGCGTTGTTATTGTAAATACGGTAGAAATACCTCCACTTTCTGTGCTCATAAGCAAAGAAGAGTATCCCAAGAACTTAATTGAGGAAATATCAAAAAGCGTAAAGACAATTGCAGTAGATGCAGATAAAATAGCAGAGAGCCTTGGAAATATAAAGGCTCAAAATATAGTTCTTTTAGGAGTACTTGTTAAATATTTAGGACTACAAGGCATTGATTGGGAAGAGGTAATAAAAAATAACGTGCCACAAAAATTTGTTGAATTAAATATAAATGCATTTAAAAAAGGACTTGAGATAAACTGAGGAAGAGATTATCTTCCTCCTTTTTATTAAAAGAAGGATTGTCAAATATTATGACGAATATATTTTATAGCACTGTTTTATGAACTTGTCATGAAGGAAGGGAGGTATTATTTTTTTGTTATATAGAATTTTACGGTTTATTGCTAAATTGATTCTTAAGATATTCTATTCCTTTGAAGTAAAATGTGAGAAAAATTTGCCTGAGGGAGCTTGTATTTTTGTTGCAAACCATCAAAGTTTGCTAGACCCAGTTGTGGTAGCCTGTTCTGTAAAAAGACCCGTTATATTTTTAGCAAGTTCTGAACTTTATAAAAGACGTTTTTTAAAATATTTTTTAAAAATTGATAAAGCAATTCCCATAAAGAAAAATTCGCCTGATTTAAATGGCATAAAACAGGCGTTATTTAGACTAAAGGAGGGAAACTCTATAGGATTATTTCCAGAAGGAGGAATATCACCAACTGGCAAAGTAGAAAAAATGTATGAAGGGGCTATGTATATAGCATATAAATCGGGAAAGCCCATTGTGCCAGTGGCTATAAAAGGCACAAGAGAAATACTACCTTTTGGCAAATATTTTCCTAAATTTAGGGGAAAAATTGAACTAAAAATAGGGGAACCAATTTACCCAAATCTGAATATTGATATAAAGATGGAAATTATTGAATTGAGAGACAAAGTTATGCAAAATATATTAACAATGTTGGAGGAATAGTGTAAATTGAAATATGGTTTTCACTGTGATAAAATATTATCGTATGATTTATTGAGAGGAGATAGAAAATGGCAAGGTTGTTTGGTACAGATGGTGTTAGAGGTATAGCTAATTATGACTTGACTCCACAACTTGCTTTTGAACTAGGAAGAGCAGGAGCATATGCTTTGACGGAAGGAAGTCATAGGCCCAAAATTGTAGTGGGAAAAGACAGCCGTATTTCTAGCGACATGCTAGAATGCGCATTAGCTGCTGGCCTTACCTCTGTAGGGGCGGAGGTCATAAGTGTGGGGATAATTCCTACACCAGCGATAGCTTACCTTACCCGATTATATCAAGCAGATGCTGGAGTTATGATATCGGCATCTCATAATCCCGTAGAGTACAATGGGATAAAATTTTTTGATAAAAATGGGTATAAATTGCCAGATGAAGTAGAAGATAGAATAGAAAATATAATAAAAGAAAAAATTGAGTTGCCTTCTCCTATTGGGACGGGAATAGGTACCAGGAAAGAATACACAAATTCTCATAGAGATTACATAGAGTTCTTAAAGTCTACTATTGATGGGGATTTAAAGGGAATGAAAATTGTAATTGATTGTGCTTATGGAGCTAGTAGCACAGTAGCGCCAATTCTATTTAAAGAACTAGGGGCGGAAGTCATATTACATGGAGCAGAGCCTATAGGGGAAAAGATAAATGTCAATTGTGGGTCTACTCATCCTGAAAAATTGCAACAACTCGTCATAGAAAATGGGGCCGACATAGGTTTAGCCTTTGACGGAGATGCTGATAGGCTTATTGCAGTTGATGAAAAAGGAAACGTTGTTGATGGAGACCACATAATGGCAATATGTGCTATAGATTTAAAGAAAAAAGGTAGGTTAAAAAATAACACAGTTGTGGCAACGGTTATGAGCAATATCGGTTTTGAAATTGCACTTAAAGAGCAAGGGATTAATCTCATAAGGACAAAAGTAGGAGACAGATATGTTTTAGAAGAAATGATAAAAGGCGGATATTCTATTGGTGGCGAACAATCAGGCCATATTATTTTCCTTAATGACAATACTACTGGAGATGGGGAAATTACTGCTTTAAAACTTTGTTCTATTTTAAAAGAAAGTGGCAAAAAATTGTCAGAGTTAGCTGCCTGCATGGTTACTTACCCACAAGTCCTTATAAATGCAAAAGTAAAAAATGAGTTAAAACATGCTTATTTAGAGGATGAAGAAATAAAAAGGGAAATTGAAAACTTAGAAAGGGAAATGAGAGGAGAAGGACGAGTACTTATAAGACCCTCGGGTACTGAGCCTCTTGTGAGAGTTATGGTAGAAGGAAAAGATTATAATAAAATTAGTCAAATGGCAAAAGAACTTGCCGAATTAATAGAAAGAAAATTAAATTAAATAAAAGTGCGAAAGGTATTATTTGAAAGGGGGGATGCTTATTGAAAAAGAGCAGATAGGCAAAAGCTAAAACTTTAAAAAGCGCCTGGGCTTAAAGTATACACTTTAAGCTGACGAGGACAGGGTTTATCGAGTTATCGGCGGGTGCCCTGCGGTTTCCCTGCGACCGATAAAGGACTGGTAAAACCACAGGCGACTGTGGCATAAAGCAGTCCGGGCAGGGAGGAATCTTTATTACAAAAGTGAGAGGAGACCGAGTATGTGTGGAATTGTAGGATATATTGGCGATAAACAGGCGACGCCAATACTTTTAGAAGGTTTGACAAAATTGGAGTATCGAGGCTATGATTCGGCAGGAATTGCCATTTTAAATGATGGCAATATAAATATAAAGAAAGCAAAGGGAAGGTTAAACGTCCTAAAAGAGCTTGTTGAAAAAGATAATATGGTAGGGACAATAGGCATAGGACACACAAGGTGGGCTACGCATGGCGAACCGTCTGATACAAACTCTCATCCTCATTTGTCCCAATCAGGGCTAATTGCAGTAGTTCACAATGGCATAATTGAAAACTATCTTCCACTGAAAAAGTGGCTGTTAGAGGAAGGTTATACCTTTAAGTCTGAGACTGATACAGAAGTTGTAGCAAATTTGTTGGAATATTATTACAATGGCGATATAGTAGAGGCTGTGAAAAAAGTATTAGACAGAATTGAAGGCTCTTATGCTTTAGGTGTTTTGTGCAAAAACAATCCCGATATGATTGTAGCTGCAAGAAAAGAAGCACCTCTTATAGTTGGAATAGGCAATGGTGAAAACTTTATTGCATCTGATATCCCAGCTATATTAAAACATACAAGAAGTGTATATTTTCTTGATGATCATGAGATTGCCATAATTAAAAAAGACAGCGTAGAGTTTATAGACATGTTTGGAAGGCAAGTAGAAAAATCGCTTTTTGAAGTAAAATGGGATGTAGAGGCGGCTGAAAAGGGCGGTTATGAACATTTCATGATAAAAGAAATTCACGAGCAGCCAAGCGCTATAAAAGATACGTTAAGAGGCAGAATAATTGATGATTCAGAAATAGTTTTAGATGATGTGAAAATTACTAAAGAAGACCTTGAAAAGATAGATAAAATTTTTATTGTGGCCTGTGGAACAGCTTATCATGCAGGTGTAGTTGGCAAATACGTCATAGAAAATCTTGCGCGAATACCCGTTGAAGTAGATGTCGCTTCAGAATTTAGATATAGAAACCCCTTAGTAAATGAAAGAACTCTTACAATTGTAATAAGCCAGTCGGGGGAAACAGCAGATACCATTGCTGCATTAAAAGAAGCTAGGAAAAAAGGGTCAAGAGTTATAGCCATTACAAACGTCGTTGGAAGTTCTGTCTCCAGAGAAGCAGATGATGTACTATACACATGGGCGGGACCAGAGATTGCTGTAGCTTCTACCAAAGCTTATACTACGCAACTTGTAGCCCTCTATCTTATAGCTATGGACCTTGCAATAAAAAGAGGAACAATAACTAAAACAAAGGTTATGGAACTTTGTACAGAATTAAAGAAGCTCCCAGAAAAAGTTCAGTACCTTCTTGACAACAAAGAGACAATTCAAAAATTTGCTTATGAACATTACAACGCAAAAGACGTTTTTTACATTGGAAGAGGATTGGACTATGCTGTTGCTATGGAAGGTTCCTTAAAACTTAAAGAAATATCCTATATTCACTCAGAAGCTTATCCGGCTGGTGAGTTAAAACACGGAACTTTAGCCCTTGTAGAAGATGGAACACTTGTGATAGCTCTTGCAACACAAGATGACCTTTTTGAAAAGATGCTCAGCAATATAAAAGAAGTAAAAGCAAGAGGTGGTTTTTTAGTCGCCTTTGCAAAGCAAGGTAATTTGCAGCTGGAGGGCGTTGTAGATAAAGTAATATATATACCTGAAACGCTTAAAGAGCTTACTCCAGTATTGACAGTTGTGCCTTTGCAACTTTTAGCATATTATATGGCAGTTGAAAAAGGCTGCGATGTAGATAAACCACGCAACCTTGCAAAATCAGTAACTGTAGAGTAATGGAGGTCAAAAGGCTGAAGTGTATGTATATTTCAAAAAAATTTTTTCCCCATGTGAAAAAAGTGGTTCCGTTGAGGGGTAAAAAAGGGAAAAGGATAGATGAAGGGATAAGGATAAAGGGTAAAGGAATAAGAGAAGGGATAAGTGATAAGGCCTCAAAAAATGCGGAATTTACGCCACTTATCCCTTTTTCCTTTTATCCTTGACCCTGCCCCATTTGGAAAGACTTTTTTCGCACAAAGTAGAGCAGTGTTTGGGAAATTATAGGAGAAATATTACTGCACTAAGGAAAAACTTTATTGCCTCCCAGAAAATGCCATGCAGATTTTATGCGGGTTTGAGGGATTGGAAATGGAAAGGGTTTTTTACAAATTAACATAGTTAGGGGCAAGGAAAAAGGAGATAAGGATCAAGTTTGGAAATTGTTTTTGGCGGAAGTTTTTCCGTGAGTAAAAATGTCGTTCCAAAAAGGGAAAAAAGTTTTTCCATTAAGAATGATATAGTTCTTAACAAATTTTTTCAAGAGAAAATTTGTTATAATTAGATTGAGATTGTGGAACAAGAAGATACTAAAACTGGAGAGGGAGATAGTTTTGCTTTTTAATAATGAACAGGTTAACAGAGGCAGAAAAATTGTAAATACTGGTATAATTATTTTAATTCTTATTTTGTTCGGAGATTTTACTGTTAATTTAATATCTAATGGTATTAAGGGATTAGCAGAAAAAATCATCATTAATGGACTGATTTTGTTCAATATATTTTTGTATTATAAAGGGAATAAAATAGCGTTTAAAGTAACTATGTTTTTATTATCAATGGTTTATATTTTGATCTTTGGTTTAGTGCCTGTTTATTTGGTTTGGGAATTACTGCGAGTGTTAAATATTTTAGATGCTTTTGGGGGTGCTTTATATTTAGTTATCTTAGCAATAATTATAATAGGAGTTAATATTTTGATATTTAAAACAGGATTTTATGATGATGTTTTAGCCTTTAAAAACTACTATTTCCATTCCCAACAGGATAGTCAGCATCTTCGCTCAGGAAGCAAGGCCTATAAAAAGAGGTAAAGCAAAGGCCGAGATAGAATTTGGCAGAAAAGAAGTATTGGTAAAATCAGAAGAAGGTTTGATAGCTTGCAGTCATGTTGAAGAAGGTAATCCTGCCGACAAAACCCTGGCCGTACCAATGGTGAAGAAGTCTATAAAGATTTTAAATAAAGCACCTAAAGAAGTTGCCGCAGATAGAGGTTTTTACTCTAGCAAAAATGAAACAGAAATACAGGGCCTTAAAGTAAAACATGTTGGTTTATTTTGTAGTTTTTATGACTTTAAATAAAGCTATGTAAATTTTAAAAGACTTATAAAGAGAGGTGCAACATAAGTGTTAGATAAACTTATACAAAGCCTAATTACAGGTGTAATTTATATAGTTTTTATGCTACTTTTAGATAAAAATACAAAAGAAAAATTTAAAAACAAACAGTATAAAAGCATCATAATAGAGTTTTCGCTATTTACTTCAGTTTATTTTGTAATATTTGCACTTTTGAGTAAAATCTTATAAAGATATTTGAAGTGGTAAAGCCTTGAAAAATATAGGGCTTACGCCACTTATCCCTTTTTTCCTTGAACCATGATCCTGCCCCTTTCGGACCAACTTTTTTCACACAAATTAGAGCAGTATTTGGAAAATAATAGGAAAAATAATACTGATTCACAGAAAAACTTTATTCCATCCCATAAAATTCCATGTAGATTTTATGCGGGTTGGAGGAGAGGAGAAGGGAAAGAGTTTTTTTTAAAATTAACAGTCTCTTCAACTTCTTGACAAATACAATTCAGTATGATATATTTATATACGCACATTTGTATATAAATATAATTATAGGAGTGATCTTTATGAAGTTAGGTATTTTGCCTTGCCAAGGGGCATGTAATGTAGGGAATATGACAAGTAAGGTAGCATTGAAGTATGTAGACAATGAAAAAATTAACATGGTTTGCGCATTAGGACTCCCTTTAGGAATTGAAAAGATTATTGACATGGCGAAGCAAAATGATAAGTTTATTGCACTAAACGGCTGTCCAATGAAGTGTTCATCAAAAGCATTGGATAAAGTAGGAATAACAGGATATGAAGAAATAGTGCTGACCAGTGATTTCGGCATTGAAAAAAAACAAAAACTTCAATGATGTGAGTAATATGGACAAAGTGGAACAAAAGGTTGAAGAGATTATAAAAAGTTTTTTCCATAACCAAAAATGATGAAGAAAGGGTGGAGCGATGGATAAATTGGTAGAATTTTTTAAGGTTTTGTCCGATGAAACAAGGCTGCGGATTTTGGTTTTATTGTTTCATAAAGAACTTTGCGTATGTGAGATGTGCGAAATTATGGAGGAAACACAGCCTAAAATATCCAGGCACCTTGCAAAACTTCGGGATGTTGGATTTGTGAGAGACGAAAGACAAGGACAATGGATTTTTTATTACTTGAATTTGGATGATATCGTTATGAGACATATTATCGAAACTATAGTTAGCAATAAAGAAAGGTATTCTGTTATTCAGAAAGATATTCAAAGACTTCACTCAAAAACGAAATGGTGTGAAAGAAAGGATTAGAAGGAGAGGTGCTGAGCTTAATGAACAATTTATTGGAATGTGCACCAAATTGAAAGAGATTCTTGGGCTTGAAAGAGAACCTGTTGGGGTTAAATTTTTAAAGGAAAAAGAAAAACAAAACCTAAAAGATAATTATGATGATGTGACAAAAACGCGGTACTGCAAGGCGCTTATGAGGGTAGGAAATGGAGAAAAAGTAATGGTTACCAGCGAGAATATTTCATGTCCTGCTTCTGCTGCTGCTTTTGGGCTTAAACCAAGCAATAACTGGTGCAAAATTAGGGGCAAAAGTTACGTTGATAGAACAAAAGAATCTAGGCGGAGTTTGTTTAAATGAAGGCTGTATTTCAACATCAGAGGCTGTCTTTGAAGCGATAAATGGTGCATTAGGTTTATCAGTTCATAAACTATGAAGGAGGGTTATCATGAGTGAAAGGAATTTACCAGGTTTTATTATGTGTGTTTGCACAGGAAAGTGTTCAGGATTTTCAAAGATGGATATTTGGGACTTTATAAATCAAGTTAGAGTTGAACTTCCAGTGGAATATGCTTTTATTCATCCACAGCTTTGTGAAGAAGATGGAGATAGGTTTCTTGCAGACTTTTTAAAGGCTCATAGAAAATTAATAATTGGCGCCTGTGCGCCAAATATGCAAAGAAAAATGTTCAAAGATGCCTTTAAAGAAGCGGGACTTGACATTGAAAAAGATGCAGTTATGCTTGATATAAGGGATATGACAAATGAAAAAGCACTAGAGGTAGTTAAAAATGCATTAAAAGAGTTGGGGCTTGAGGAGGAGTTGTTATGAGTGAGAATACTTTTATGGGAGTTCCAAGGGAAAAAATAGATTGGTTCCCTATAATTGATTATGATAAATGTAACAATTGCCTTGAATGCGTTAAGTTTTGTCCACACGATGTATATGAAGTTAGAGAAAATGAAGAAAAAAAGGTCATAGTAAAAAATCCTTATAATTGCGTTGTCTTTTGTAGGGCTTGTGGGAAAACCTGTGGAGTTGATGCTCTTTCATTTCCAGATAAATCAGAAGTGACTAAGAAGATTAAACAATTAAGAATGGAGATGGAGCAAAATGGATAAAAAGTATGTTGTTTTGCCTTGTAATGGATTAGATAAATGTGCAGGTTGCGTATCAAGGGAAGCAGCACTAACTTTAAAAGAAAAAATTTCTTGTGAAATAATTTGTCCAGTATTCTATAGAGTTGCCGATGCAAGATATAATAAATTAGCAAATGAAAATCAATTGATAATAATTGATGGATGCAACACAAGGTGTGCAACAAAGCTTGCCTCTGAAAAGAATCTTAAAGTTTATAAAAAGGTAAATGTAACTGAAATATCACAGCAAAATAACATTACTCTTTCAAAGGACCTTAAAATAGGAGAAAATGAAAAAAAGATTGTTGAAATAATAATTAAACAACTAGTAGAGGAAGACAGTCAAAAAACATTGTCAAATTTAGAATTGAAATTTCCAGAAGTTATAGATTATGAAATATATAAAAAGGATAAGTTTATATTTAGATTGCCTAAAACTGGCTTTTATTTCAATGAAAATGACTGTTGGGTTTATGCTGATGGAAATTTAGCAAGAATTGGTGTTACGGATTATGTTCAGCAAAGTCTTTCCGATATAATGTTCTTTAATCCACCATCTGTAGGAAATGAAATAAGTCAATTTGATGAAGTAGGATCTATTGAATCTGGAAAAGCTGTTTTTGAGATTATATCACCAGTTAGCGGAAGGATAGTTAGGATAAACGAGAAACTTTTAGAAAGTCCTGAATATATAAACGAAAATCCTTATGAAAAGGGATGGATTGCCGATATAGAGCTTAGTAATTTTGATTCAGATAAAATGTTTTTATTATCGTTTGATGAATACTTTGAAAAAATGAAAAGGAAGGTGGATGAGTTTCATGTCTAAAGTTGTTGTAATACCTTGTAGTGGGATGGGAAAGGTTTATGGCTTAATAGCTAGAGAAGCAGCTTTAAAGGTTGTAAGGGAACTTAAAAAGAATGAAGCAGAAACTAAATGTTTAGCTTACCTTGTTACAGGAGATGAGGAAATAAAAAATTATATGCAAGGAAAAAAGTGTATCACAATTGATGGCTGCCCTAAGATGTGTGCTGCCAAAAATGCAAAAGAAGCAGGAGCTGAAGTGATTGAAGAATTAAAATCCATAGAGTTTGCAAAGGAAAAAAGAGCAATGAAACCGGGAACAGCTACGAATTTAAATGAAGAAGGATGGGAAGTTGTAGATTATATTGCTGATAAAATAGTTGAGATAATTGATAACTTGGAGGTGAAATAAATGAAAGAAACCAAGATTGGCATAGTATCATGTAGTGGCGAAGAATGTCTTGGAGGAACAATATCAAGACTTGCAACAAGAAAGGTTTTAGAAAAGCTTAGAATGGGAGAGACCGTTACAATATGCCTTCCTTTATTTATTGCAGGAGGAGAAGAAGAAAGGCTTTTTGCTAAGGTATTTCCAACAATTGCTGTTGATGGTTGTTCAAAACTTTGTGCAATGAGGGCAACTGAAAAATATAGTGGAAAAGTAAATGCCGTTGTTAATGTAGCAGAAATACTTGGAGAGGAAAAAGCACTTTCTGAATTAGTTTCATTAAAAGAAATGCCTCAGGATTATGAAGAAATAGTTGATAAAGTTGCAAATGAGATTTGTAAAAAAATAGATAAAATTATTAGCGATATTTTAACAAAGGAAGCTATGGAAGAATTAGAATCACAAGGAAAAAGCGGTGGAGGATGTTGCTGCGGAAACTGCTAATTGTTACCGAATTTAGCTCACATTAAGTGGCCGCAAATTTTGCTCACTTTATTTGGCTAGGCAGTTTTTATACTGTCTGGCCATTGGCATAACTTTATACAGAAAATTCATCTTAAATTACAAATTTTACCATACGATCATCAATAGCCATTTTTGTTCGGCTGCAGCTACCATAAAAAAAGAGCTAAGCGAAATAAAGCAATGCGAAGAAGACAAAAAGAAATTATCATTATATAAGAATAAGGGGATTACTTGCGAACAACTACAAAAAGAAAAGCTCTCTCTAAGCATGAATATGCTACTGGTTTGATTATTATTGGGCTTGCAAGATGTATTGCTATGGTTATCGTATGGAATACCCTTGCAAAAGGTGATAATGAATATGCAGCAGCGTTAGTAGCTTTAAACTCAATATTTCAAATAATATTTTATTCATTCTATATATATATATCTTTGTTACATTACTACCGAAAATTTTGGGGCTGTCTTGGGGTGGTATGGTAGTTGAGATTTCTATCTGGGAAGTTGCGAAAAGTGTTCTAATCTATCTTGGTATACCGTTTGCTGCAGGTTTTATTACGAGATTTATTTTGATTCGGTCAAAAGGCAAGATATGGTACAAAAAAGTATTTATTCCTAAAATTTCGCCCCTAGCTTTGATATTCCTTTTATATACAATTGTTATAATGTTTATTTTAAAAGGGAAATATATAGTTACACTCCCAGGTGATGTTGTAAGGATTGCAATTCCACTGTTGTTATACTTTGTTATAATGTTTTTTGCAAGTTTCTTTATCTCATACCTTGCTGGGTTCAATTATGAGCAGACTGTTACTTTATCCTTTACTGCAGCCAGTAACAATTTTGAGCTTGCCATAGCAGTTGCTGTGGCAGTCTTTGGCGTAGGTTCTGGACAGGCAATGGCTGCTGTTGTTGGGCCATTAATTGAGGTTCCAGTAATGCTTGCACTTGTAAATGCGGCTTTAGCCCTGAAGAAAAAATATTATAATAAAGAGGGTTTACCAAAGCGTATTAGCGGGGATTAAACTTTATTACCTCCAAAATCTCATGTAGATTTTATGCGGGGTGGAGGGGAGGGAAAGGGAAAGGTTTTTTAAATTAACATCACATCTCTAATATTTTATAAGGAAAGGGAATTTTAATAAGTTAAAAAATAATTGTGAGTTTATGAACTAATAATATTAAAGGCATGTTGACATGCCATTACAGTTTGTTGACAAAGCAAAATTTTAGCCCCTGTTTTCTTAGTACCGAAAGCAGGGGCTGTATATATCTGGATAAAATTTTCTTTAAAACTCCAAATAATGGATAAAGTTTTGAAATGTCAAAGGGCCCTTTGCCCTTCCTCCATAACCATAAGGCCATTTTCTTTAAATTCATGGCAGCAAAAACAAGCATCGCTTGCATGGACAATTTTTCCTTCCCTCTTAACGTCGTCCATCGCAAACCATGCTTCTCCTTTAAATCTGCAAATACTCTCTCTATTGTCTCTTTCCTTCTCTCATATACTTCTTTACAGTAAGGTGTATGCCTTAGGTGTTCTGCTTCTTCTACATATCCTTCCCATATGTGCCTGAATATCCTCTTTGTGTAGTCTTTACTTTGGGTACACTTTTCTCTTAGAGGACAGTTTTTACATTTTTCTGGGTTTGATTTGTATTCTCTATATCCTTCTCTGTTGGTTGTAACATATGTTAATATTTCATTCTGCGGGCATATGTAACAGTCATAGTATTCATCATAAACAAATTCATGTTTTTTCATGAAACCATCTTTTGTTTTTGGCCTTGTGTATGGTACTGCTGGTATTATTTGTCTATCAAATATTGTCTTTAATATGTACGGATTTTTATAGCCTGCATCTACTGCTATTGCTTTCGGTTTTCTTACCCTCTTTTCAACTTCTTCTAATACTTCTTGAAACATCACACTGTCGTGTACATTTGCAGCTTCAACTTTTACTCCTAATACAAATCCGTTTTTATCGCAGGCTGTGTGAAAAGAATATGCAAAGATTTTTTCTTTTCCGTTTTTGTTTAACATTCCGCTATCCGGGTCTGTTTTGCTTACTTTCACTTCTTTCGTCTTTATCTTCTTGATTTTCTTTAATGGCTTTTTGCCATGAGCCTCTCTATCCTTGTTTATTTCTTCTTCTAGTTTTTCTTGATAAGTCCTGGCTTCTTTTTCTACTATTTCTTTGGTGTATTTCTTCTTGTTGGCACTTGCTTTTACATGGGTTGAATCTATGAATACTTCCTCTGCATTTACTAGCCCATGTTTTATTGCTTCTTCTAAAATTTTCGTAAATATTTTTTCAAATATATCCGTCCCCTTGAATCTTCTTATGTAGTTCTGACTAAATGTTGAAAAATGAGGTATTTCTTCTGTCAGCCCATACCCTAAAAACCATCTATACGCTACATTTGTTTTTATTTCTGCTATTGTCCTCCTCATCGATGGTATACCAAAAAGATATTGAATGAAAAGTATTTTTATGAGTACTACTGGGTCTATGCTTGGTCTGCCGTGATCTTCGGAATATTTCTCTTTTACTAAATCATATATGAAACTAAAATCTATAACTCTTTCTATCTTCCTTAAAAGGTGATCTTTTGGAACTAACTGATCTATGCTTACAAATTCTATTTGATGTCTGGCATCCTGTTTCTTTGATAACATCTTTCTTCTCCTCTCCTCTTTTGCTTTGTACCGTTAAAAAAACAAGGAACCCTTCTCATCATAACGGGTTCCCGATATTTTGTCAACAGTCTGAAAGGCATGTTGACATGCCATCATACAATTTGCTATTATAAAAAGCAAATCCAGAAAACAAAAAATGGAGGAGTCGTTATGGTTGTTCTGGAGATAAATACACCGACAAGGGAAGTTATGGTGGATATTACTGATATGGTGATGCAAGAAATTAAAAAATCTGGCGTTGTTGATGGCTTTTGTGTTATCTTTGTGCCTCATACAACAGCGGGAATTACAATAAACGAAAATGCGGATCCCACTGTAAGAGAAGATATAATGGCGGCTTTAGAAAAAATAATTCCTAATATGCGTTTTAAACACATGGAAGGCAATTCTGATGCCCATATAAAAGCGTCTCTTATGGGAAGTTCAGTAACTTTAATTATTGAAAATGGAAAACCCCTTTTGGGAACTTGGCAGGGTATTTATTTTTGTGAGTTTGATGGTCCAAGGAGAAGAAGAGTGTATATTAAGTTTTTGAAGTGAGTTTATTCAAACCTGCACTCTTCTGGTTTTACGTTATACTCAAATTGAATAAAAGAAGGTGCTCTCATTTTCATGTTTTCAGACCATTCCATAAATCTCACTTTACATGTTAGCAGAGGTTTTAACCACTGCACATTTTTTTCTTTAAAGTTATAATAATTATCTGGGGCTTTTATCCCCTTGGCAACTTCATAGAATGCTTTTAATTCCTTCTGGGATAGGCCTGATTCACAACTTCCTATGTTTATTAAATTATTCTCCTCATCGTAAAGCCCCAGTATGAGGGCTGTTTTGTCAGTTCTGTACCCTATAATAACGGCATTTATTACAATAAAATGTTTTGACTTAAGCCAGAGTTTACTCCTTTTTCCTATTAAATATTTTGAATCTGCTTTTTTGGCAACAATTCCTTCAAGTCCTCTTTTGCCTGTCTCTTCAAAAAGCATTTTTCCATGTTCAAATATAAAATCTGATATTTTTATGACCTCGCTTTCTTTAACTGTTTTTCTAAGTATATCTTTTCTCTCTATAAGTGGCAATTCAACAAGAGGTTTACCGTCTAAGTACAATATATCCCATGTTATGAAAATTACGGGCATTATCTTGCTTAAAAGATTTATTTTTACTAAATTTTGTTGATGCTTTCTCGACATAATGCTTTTGTAACTGGGCTTGCCGTTTTTTAAAACTACAAGTTCACCGTCAAGTATTGCTTCTTTTGCTTTTATTTGCTTATGAAGTAATGCTAAATCTGGAAACTGGTGGGTTATATCAACAAGCTTTCTATCTTGAAGTCTTGTTTTATTTGAAAGAAAGGCAATAGTCCTTGAACCATCCCATTTGATTTCATATATCCATTCGGGGCTATCAAAAGGGTCACTGCTGGATGCCAGCATAGGTGATATTTTTTCTTCTATCATAGACATATTTGATCTTCCTTTATGCGCCTTTTCTTTTGCGTCCTTTTTTTGCTTTTTCTTCTTTTTTTACAGATTCAATGCTTGCTTTTAGTGCACTTACTAAATCAAGAACATTATCGGCTTCAGGTGCTTTTTGGGGAATTTCTATTTCTTTGTCTTGTATCTTTGACTCAATCATTTCAATTAATGTCTTTCTGTAGTTATCATCATATTTTTCGGGTTTGAAATCTGAGGTCAAAGTATCAATAAGTTGTTTGGCCATTTTTATTTCATTTTCATGTAAGCTGACTTCTCTTAAGGGAGGAAGCTGGTTTGTGCTTTTTATTTCATCGGGAAAATGCATTGTTTCCATGACTAAATATTTTTCATCGTACACTCGTATGCATGCGAGGCTTTGCTTGGACCTGATTACCACTTTCGCTATTGCAACTCGTTTTGTTTCTTTCATAGAATCTCTTAAAAGCACATAAGGTTTTGTTCCAATATCTTCAGGTACAATGAAATATGTTTTGTCATAATATATGGGGTCTATTTGTCCTATATCGGTAAAATCTACTATATCAATGGTTTTAACAGTTGGCATGGGTATCCTTTCCAAATCTTCGTCATCTATAATGACAAATTTACCTGGTTCGTATTCATACCCTCGAACTATTTCCTCATCTGAAACGGGTCTATTACATACAGGGCATATTTTTTCATATTTTATGGGGGATTTACATTCTTTGTGAAGTTGCCTAAAATGTATGGCATGGTCTTCTGTAGCGGTATACAGTTTTATGGGGATACTTACAAGACCAAAACTTATTGCTCCTTTCCACATCGAGCGCATATTTAAATCACCTCATATTTAATATTTCCATTATGAAAATTTTTTATTATAAAAATATATATATAAGCTGTTATATATGGATATATATGTTTGTTGAAATATGATGTTATATACAGTATAATTGGAATTGAATGGGGTGATAAAATTGAAGAATATAAAAAAGATATTTTCATGGATTCTTATTATTGCTATTGTTGTATTGATACTTATATTTTCGTATGCAAGAAATCTTCCAAAATTCACCTTTGGGTCAAGGCTTTTGTATAGCGGGACGTATGGGACTGATGTAGAAAACTTGCAGACCATATTAAATAATGCAGGATTTGATACAGGTACTATTGACGGCATATTTGGAAAAATGACATTAAATGGGGTTTTAGACTTTCAAAGGTCTAAAAATCTTGTGCCCGATGGAATTGTAGGTCCTAAGACATATGCTGCTCTTGAAACTGTTACCTGGGCTGACCCGATAGTTTACTCAGTCAAGCCAGGGGACAACTTATACTTTATAGCAAAGCGTCATGGAACGAATGTCCAAAATATAATAGATGCAAATGGATTAAGTGATGGGGATAGTTTATATGTTGGGCAAAAGATTTTAATTCCTCATCCGCCTGTTGAAGTGCCGCAACAATTGAACAATGCTACAAATTATCAAGAACTTAAAAATAACATTCAAGCATTAATATCTCAATATCCTGGCAAATACGGAGTTTACTTTATTGACTTAAATACAGGGCAAACTTTTGAAATAAACGGTTATGATTTGTTTATTGCGGCAAGCACTTATAAAGTACCTCTTAACTTTTACCTTTATACTCTTATAACGGATGGAAAAATAGACCCTAATATGAAAGTGCAATACACTCAAGCTGACTATGAAGGGGGCGCCGGTTCTATACAGGCAGACCCTGTTGGAAGTTATTATACCATAAGAGAGCTTTCAAGACGCTCCATTGAAGAAAGTGACAATATTGCATCAAATATGATTATGAGAGTTGTAGGAAGGGATAATTATATAAAATTTATGGAAGAGTTAGGGGCCTATGTAATACCCTACAGCAGCAATATTACTTCTCCAAGAGATATGAGTATGTATATGAAAAAACTTTTAGATTATGTAAATGCTCATCCGGATACTGCAGGAGAATTGATGTATTATCTTAAAAATACTATATATAATGACAGAATATCTTATCCTATACCAGATGAAATAGAAGTAGCACACAAAATAGGTAATTTGTCCAATGTAGTGAATGATACAGCGATAGTTTTCCATCCTACAAGGCCTTATATATTAACTGTACTTGCAAATGATGTAGATGGTTCTGACGACTCTTATGCTTATACTGTAATAAGGCAGATATCAAAAATGGTGTATGACTTTCAAAATAGATAAAAAGTTTAAGCCGGGTTTTCCGGCTTAAACTTTTAGTACATTAAAGCTTAGAACAAAGCTTTATAAGCTATTATAAGTAAAATAACCCCGCTTATAATTGTGCCAAATTGTCCGATAGTAAAAGAGCCTATTCGTATATTAGCAACTTTTGTCCCCAATTGTACTCCTGCCCATACAGAAACAAGGCTTCCAATTGCTGTAGTGAAAGATATAGCAAAGGGAGAAAAGCCCAAAAGCCCTGCTCCTAATCCGTTTGTCAGGGCATTTGCCGAAAGGGCAATTCCTAAAAGAATTGCTTCCAATAGACTTATTTCTCCTGATTTATCTAAATCTACAATTTCAGGATTTTCTAAAATTCCCTTTATAGAAGTAGTTTTTGATGATACTTGTTGTGTGTTTTGTGAAGAAGATTTACGAGGGACAGCCAGTAAAATAATTCTAAGTCCGATTATAAACAGCAAAAAAGCTCCTACAAAAATAGGGAGTGACCCTGGAAGTATTGAATTTAACCATTTGCCAAAGACAATTCCAGATATGCTAAACAAAAAAGCGATTACTGCGATAATTGTATTACAAAAAAGGCTTATTCGTATATTTCGTATACCATAGGAAATGCCTACTCCAAAATTATCTATGCTTGATGATATTGCGAAACCAAGAATAATTAGCCATTTCATATGTTCACACTCCTCTCTATCCAGACTCTATTTATAATACGCGTTAGATAGAGAAGGTGTGATTTTATTGAAACAGTTTATTATGTAAGGTATAATTATATTGTAAAAATTTTCTGGAGGAAATTAGGTAAGGGGATATATATGATTGTATCTTATTGTAAAATATATCTACGTGCAAATTGGGTTCATTCTTTAAAAGAAAAAAGAATGATTGTAAGAAGTATTGTAGGTAAAGTAAAAAGTCACTATAATGTTTCTATATCCGAAATAGAAAACCAAAATTTACACAAATCAATTGTCATAGGTTTTTCGGTGTGTGGCAGTGATGCTGTTTTAACAAATAAAATAGTTCAAGAGGTTGTAGACTATATTGAAGAAAATACAGATGCTTATATAGAAAATATAGAAATGGATACAATAAATGTCTGACTCCAAATGAATTATGTTCATTTGGAGCTTTTATTTTGTGATTTTTATCACAGATTCTTTTGAGTTTTTAGCTTATCATAATTTGTGGACAAGAACTTAGAAAAAGGAGGAAGTAAAATGAGTATGTTTTGCTATCAATGTCAAGAAGCCTCTCAGGGCATAGGGTGTACAGTGAGAGGTGTATGCGGTAAGACATACGACGTTGCAAATCTGCAAGATTTGTTGATTTTTACATTAAAAGGCATATCCTTTTTAAATTTTGACAGGAGCTATAAAGAGATTTTTCGTAATGGCAGGCTGTGACGGCAGAATGAAGAACAGAACCTATTATACCGAATTTGCTAAAGCTCTTCCTAAAGATACAGTCATTTTAACTGCAGGCTGTGCAAAATACAGGTACAACAAGTTAAACCTTGGAGACATAAACGGCATTCCAAGAGTTTTAGACGCAGGGCAGTGCAATGACTCTTACTCATTAGCTGTGATAGCCATGAAGCTTAAAGAAGTCTTTGGTTTAAATGACATAAACAAGCTTCCTATTTCTTACAACATTGCGTGGTATGAACAGAAGGCTGTTATAGTGCTTTTGGCACTTTTATACCTCGGAGTAAAAAATATTCATTTAGGACCTACGCTTCCCGCTTTCTTATCACCAAATGTCACAAAAGTATTAGTTGACAAATTTGGCATTGGTGGTATCACAAACGTAGAAGATGACATGAAAATGTTCATGGGTGAGTAAAGATTACGGCTGCAAAATGCAGCCGTAATCTTTTGTCATTATGATTAATAATTAATCATAATGGTTAAAATTATACTTTCTTTTCTTTTTTAATGAACTCTTCTAAATCAGTAGTATTCAAACTCACTTTTATGTATCCTTCTATATCTCTCTTTCTTTCCTCAGGCAATGTTTCAAAGGCTTTAAAAATTATTTTATCCTTTTCACTGATGCTTTCAAACTCTTCTCTCGATAAGTATTTTTCCTCTTCTTCTTTTACATATTCTATTTGTTGGCCAGTAAGAAGCCAATCTATTGAAACATTAAGGGCGTTTTTTAACTTTATCAAAGCATTGGAAGAAGGCATTGATTTGTTGTTTTCAAGGTCACTTAAATTTCCAACAGATAATCCTGTGAGTTTGCTCAAAGCTGTTATAGTCAAATTATTTTTTTTACGAGCATATTTTATGCGTTCGCCAACTGTATCCATAACACTCCTCCTTTGTTTTTCTGAATTACGATATTAGTATTGACATTTTCGTAATTCAGATATATATTTAAAATAGTTAATTTTTAATCATTATCTATTTTAACACAAATATTTTATTATTCCTACTGAATAAAAATGCTAACTTTTGTTTGTAAGAAAAAACAAGGGGGTGCTTTGATGAAGAAAAGAAAGTTGACAGATTTTGGGAAATTAGTGAATGACAGATTGGCGGAACTGAATATGACACAAAAAGAATTGTCGCGATTGATAGGTACCAGTGAGCCATATTTAAGCATGATTTTACATGGTGAAAGGTCTGGCAAGAAGTATAAAGAGAAGATAATAAAAATATTAAGGCTGTAGAAGCGACAAATTTTAAAGGATTTTTTGCTATTTTGTAAAATTATTGGGGTTAAAAAATTTTTGAAGGAACTTTTCGACATTTGTTGCTTTCTTTCTTGCTTGAAATGATATAATTCAACATTTTTCTTATTATTAAAAGGCCATTCATAAAGGTATGAACATTGTTAATTGTTTGTTGAAGGTGAAAAATAGTCTTTTCTGTCGATAAAAAATTTTCAAAAAAATAAAGGATTTTTTAGAAAAAAATAGAATATATTAATATAAGTTGCAAGTTAATAATTAATCTTATTAAAAAACCTTAAGTAAAAAATAAAGTGGAGGGGATAGTAAAATGTATTACAAGAAAGTTGCAGAGTATGTATCGACAACAGAGGAGGTAAGGGGAACAGTTACAACGCGTTATTCGATTGTCATGTCAGAAATCAGCATTTTTAATGGGAAAGAAGAAGTAAAATTGCCGTCGTATGGAATCGAAATTGTCCAACAAGTTTTTGATGACGAAAAAGATGTGGTAGAAAAATGGGAGGAAAGGGTGGTGAATATAAGTCCTTATTTTGAAAAAGTAGACAAGCTGGCAGAATTATTCAAGGAAATGTCTTTATCGCCAATTCACCTTTATGAAGTGATTGATGACATGTGTGAACATTACATAAGCGATTATGATAAGCTGGTTAAACTGTGTAAGATAGCGATTTAAGAAGGTGTAACGCCTTCTTTTATTTTTTTGAAGGATTTTGCTATTTAGTATAGAAAATAATATATTATGTAGCTTGATTGGTAAAGGAGTTTGGAAAAATGGAATTATTTGTGGGTACTGATATTGTGGAAGTCAAAAGGATACAGAGAGCATATGAAAAAAACCCAAAGTTTTTAGAAAAGCTATTTACAGCGAAAGAGGTGGAATATTTCAATAGCAAAAAGTCAAAATTTCAAAGTGTTGCAGGCTTTTTTTCTGCAAAAGAGAGCGTTTCGAAAGTTTTGGGTACAGGAATCAGTGGTTTTAGATGGAAAGATATAGAGATAGCACATGATGAAAAAGGAGCACCTGTTGTAATTTTAAAGGGTAAAGCAAAAGAGGCTGCTGGACATAAAGGGATAAAGACTATTAAACTTTCTATTTCCCACACAAAAGATTATGCAGTGAGCTTTGCAGTTGGCATTGGAGGTGAGAAAAATGATAGTGTTGACGTCAAAACAAATGAGAGAAGTTGAGCAAAAAGCTATAGAAAAAATAGGAATTCCTTCTATTTGCTTGATGGAAAATGCGGGAAGAGAAGTTGCTATAGAGGTTAAAAAACTTTTAGAGGAGCATGATTTAAAGTCTGTAGTAATTATAGCTGGCAAAGGCAATAATGGTGGGGATGGCTATGTCTTAGCAAGAAACCTTTACAACTGGGGGATAGACGTAAAAGTCTTTTTAACTGCTAATCCGGCTTTAATAACTGGAGATGCCAAGAGAAATTTGGATGCAATATTAAATATGGGAATTTATGTGGCAGAAATTACTCAAAGGAAGCATCTGAAATTCTTAGAAAAAATCATTAAAGACAGTGACCTCATAGTTGATGCAATTTATGGAATAGGGCTTAGGGGAGAAATAACTGGCATTTACAGAGAAGTCATTGAGATGATAAATCAGTCTAATAAAGTGGTTGTATCTATAGATATTCCTTCAGGTTTAAATGCAGATACAGGTCGTGTTGAAGGTTGTGCTGTAAAGGCTCATAAAACTGTGACTATGCAATTTTTAAAGCCAGGTCTTTTACTATATCCGGGAGTTGATTATGCGGGTGAGGTTTCGGTTGCGGATATTGGAATATCCCATAAACTCGCGGAGGAAGTTGGATATAATTACAGTTTAGTTGGTTTAGAAGATGTGAAACTTCAAAAAAGATATGGAGACACTCACAAAGGAGACTACGGAAAAGCTTTAATTATGGCTGGTTCAAAAAATATGACTGGGGCAGCTCATATGTGTGCCAAAAGTGCAATTAAAACGGGATGCGGTTTGGTAAAATTGGCAGTACCGCAGACGATACAGCAGGTTTTACAAAGTGACCTTTATGAGGTTATAACTTATGGGGTAGAAGATGAAAATGGAATTTTCTCTTATAAAGCATTGGATCAATTGTTAAAATTGATAGATGAAAGTGAGGTGATTGCTATAGGGCCGGGTATGACCCATAATGAAGACATTTCAAGGCTTGTGTGTGAAATTGTAAAAAATGTTGACAAACCTATGGTCTTAGATGCTGATGCTCTTAACGCTTTGGTAGGAAGTCTTGATGTCATAAAGAATAAAAATGTCATACTTACACCCCATTATGGTGAAATGGCAAGGCTTACAGGGTTAAAAATCAGTGAAATAAAGGATAATATATTTGAAGTGGTAAAAGATTTTTGCGAAAAATATAAAGTTACACTTGTTCTTAAAGGGTCTAAAACTATAATAGGAAGCAAGGATGGCCGCATATATATAAATAACACAGGTAATCCGGGAATGGCAACGGCTGGCAGTGGTGATGTTTTAACCGGTATGATTACAGCTTTTTTGGCTCAGGGATTTGATGCTATAAATGCTGCAGTTTACGGAGTTTTTTATCATGGCAAAGCGGGAGATATAGCTAAAGAGCACTTTGGAGAATACAGTATGACAGCTACAAATATTATTGAATTTATTTCTGAAGCTTTTAAATGTGGGATGTGAGAAGGTGGTGGGTATTGAAATTTCGCTTTGTAGGAGTTTTGTTAATTTTTATACTTTTACTTTCTGGCTGCAGCCAAAAAGTAAAAAAAGGAAAAGACCCTTTTTCCTCCATTAAAGAGCAATTGAATAATTTAGAAAGCTATATTGCTACAGCTTCTATAGAGCTTTATAATAACAAAATATACAGCAAATTCACTGTTATGCAATTTTACAAAAAAGGGAAATATCGATTAGAAGTTTTAGATGAAAATAAAAATCCAGATAAAATTATCGTCTATAATGGAAATAGAAGCTATGTTTATTTTTCAAAAGTGAATCAAATCTTCGTAGCAGAAAATACACAAGAAGTGCCGTTGTATTCTCTTGTTACTTCTTTTATAAAAAACTATATAAATGCTGGTGGAGAAATCGATAAAAAAGAGACAAACGACTTTTATGTAATTGCGGTTCCTATTTTGGAAAGAAATATATTTATGTATAAAGAGGAGATGGGATTTTCAAAAAAAGATTTAAAGCCTCAGGTCTTAACAATATACGATATTAACAGTGAAGTTTTTGCTAAAGTTACTTATCGGGATTTTGAGTATAACCCTGAGATAGATGATAAGCTGTTTACAAAAGATAGCATAACTACTTTGGCTATAAATATTTTGCAATCTCATGAAATGTCAATAGATGCAAAAGAAGTTTATGAATATTGTGGAATAAATCCCTTAATTCCTGTTTATATGCCAAGTGGCTATAAACTTTTAAATATTTTAGTGGACCAAAGAGAAAACAATGGAGTAACTCTTATTTATACTTCAGGTGAAAACATGATTAAAATAGTAGAGACTGTAAATTCGAATTTTACACAAGAAGGTGAAAAGCAAACACTTTCAGATGGTGTCTACTATGTAAAAGGAGATAAAGGAGAAAAAGCGTATGTTGCCTTAGTGAATGGTATTCAAATAAAAATAATTATAAACGATGCTTTCAGTGAAAAAGAAGTGCTGAAGATAATTAAGTCATTGAGATAAACTAAGGGAGGATTTTATGGTGTTTGATGAAATTAGGCCCACGAGGGCGGAGATATACCTTGACAATATAGTGAACAATTTAAACGAAGTCAAAAGGTTAATAGGAAATAAAGTGAAGATAATGGGGGTTGTAAAGGCGAATGCTTACGGACATGGAGCTTGTCAAGTGGCAAAGGTTTTAATAGAAAATGGGGTTTCATACTTGGCAGTGGCAACTGTAGATGAAGCTTTGGAACTAAGAGATTGCGGAATTAAATCTCCTATCCTTATCTTTGACTATACTCCACTGACACAGGCTAAAGACCTAATAGAGTACCATATAACTCAAACGGTTTTTGATATAAAGTATGTAAGGGAACTGGGAAAAATGGCTTTAAATAAAGGTAAAAAAGCAAAGGTCCATGTCAAAATTGACACGGGAATGGGACGAATCGGGTATACGGATTTGGAGATAGCTCAGAGAGAAATTGAAGAAATGGCAAATATGAAGGGAATAGAATTGGAAGGTATATTCAGCCATTTTTCTACTTCGGATGAAAAAGACAAAACTTATTCTGAAATGCAATTTGACATGTTTAAAAAATTGTTGGAAAAACTTAAAGAAAGGAAAATAGATATTCCATTAAAGCATATTGCAAATAGTGGAGCTATTCTTGACATTGAGTACAGTTATTTAGACATGGTAAGACCGGGGATAATTTTGTATGGCAGTTATCCTTCAGAAGAAGTGCAAAAAAGAGCGAATTTAAAGCAAACAATGTCATTTAAAACAAAAGTAGTATACGTAAAAGAAGTGCCAGAAGGGTCATATATAAGTTATGGCAGAACATTTGTGACGAAAAGAAAAAGCAAAATAGCAACCCTACCTGTTGGATATGCAGATGGTTTCAACAGATTGCTGTCAAACAATCATCATGTGTTAATAAAAGGCAAATATGCACCAGTAGTTGGCAGAATTTGTATGGACCAGTGTATGATTGATGTTACTGATGTAGATAATGTTGAGGTGGGAGATGAAGTAGTAATTTTTGGCATGCAGCAGGATAAAAAGATAACTGTTGATGAAATAGCTAAAAAACTAAATACTATACCTTATGAAGTATATTGTGGAATATCGAGGAGGGTACCTCGAATATATATTTACAAAGGGGAAGTACTAGAGGTAAAAAATTATTTAAAAATTTAACTTTTATAGTATAAAATTTACAGATGATTGACATCATTATATATAGTAATATATAATAAATTATATAAGTGCGTAAGGAGGTCCTAAGTGTGGGCGAAACAAAGCGAATACTTGTAAGCTTACCTCAGAGTTTATTAGAAGAGGTCGATGTTCTTGCCGCTATGGAAAACAGAAATCGCAGTGAATTTATAAGAGAAGCGATGAAATTATATATACGCGAGAGGAAAAAAGTTCAAATACGCGAGAGCATGAAAAAAGGATATCTCGAGATGGCAGCAATTAATAGTGAACTTGCGGAAATGGGCCTAACCGCAGAAAATGAATGTTTTACAGGATATGAAATGAAATTGAAAAAGTGTGATTGACTATGGTGATAAAGAGAGGAGATATCTTTTATGCCGATTTAAGCCCTGTAATAGGCTCTGAACAGGGTGGAATTCGGCCTGTACTTATAATTCAAAATGATATTGGTAATAAATATAGTCCAACAGTAATAGTAGCGGCAATTACATCTCAGATCAACAAAGCCAAATTGCCCACTCATGTTGAAATAAATGGGGCAGAATATGGACTTAACAAAGATTCTGTAGTATTGTTAGAACAAATCAGGACTATCGACAAAAAACGTTTAAGAGAAAAAATTGGCCATTTTGACCAGGAAATGATGGAGAAAGTCAATGAAGCTTTGCAAATAAGTTTAGGGTTGATTGATTTTTAAGGACTTATTTTAAGATAAGTTCTTATTTTTTGTTGAAATGTCATTTATTTTTTTATAAAATAGAGGTGGAAGAGGGGAATTATAGGAGGAAGAACAAATGAAAAAAGTTTATGCGCTTATATTGGTTTTTGTTGTGATTTTAGTGGCTTTGAGTATTGGTTATGCTGATCAAAATCCTGAACCAGGAAGTCAGCAAGACCCCCTTGTCAGCAAAAGCTATGTTGATTCGCAATATAATCAGGTAAAAGCTTATGTTGATGATAAGCTAAAAGAGGCAAAGACAGGGGCAAGCTATGAAGTAGTTGAACTAAATGCAGGAGAGGTTTTGACAATGGAGGGCGGTACCCAAGCGATAGTTAGAATTGCAAATTCAGCAGTAATTGTTACAAAAACTGATGGAGTAGCGGACCTTACTGCAGGTACAAATTTGAAAGATAATGACCTTATACCTGCTAATCACCTTTTGCTTTTTCCACGCTCTGATGGCAGAGGCATAAAAGCGACAAAACACACATACATAGTTGTGATGGGGAAATATACAAAAAATTAACAGCGCTTTGCGCTGTTTTTTTATGCTCTAAAGAAATTTTTGTGATATAATATGAGTAGTTACCCACCTTAAATGTCGATGTGTTACAAAAGCGAATACAAAGGAGAGATTAATTTGAAGCTAAGAAAAATACTTGTAATATTTATTGCTATTTCTTTAGTAGTATCTATTTTCGTAGACATAAACAGAATAAGAGTAGAAAACAACTATGATACAGTAGAAATTGTAGGAGATTTAAAAAGCTTCAAAGACCTTGCTTCTGCAACAGGTAGAGACTTGACTTCTATACTTTCTGATATGAAATCAGCTGGTCTTATAGGTGTTGCTGTAAATGAGGTTACTCTTGAAAGCCTTCAACAGTCTGGTAAAATTTCTTTAAGCCTTTTAAAAGAGGTGGGAAATCTTTATTTGTTGTCTTCAAACTTAGGGAATCTAGCATTGGAAGACTACTTAAAGAGTCTTACAGATAAGGAAAGGGAACAGTATGGAAACTACATAGTTGTTACAACAAAAGATGTAAAGATATTCAATTTTCTTAAAGAGGCTTTAACAAGAAGAGTACCTGAAGACGAATTAAAAGTGCTTGAAAAGAGAGGTAGCTATGCCTTTGTTATCAATAAACCCAAAGATGCTTTTATAACAAAGGGGTTGGGATTTGATGAAAGCGATTTAGAACTGGTAAAGTCTTTAGGTTTTGATGTGATACCGCGAATTGAGAATTTTACTGGGATAAAGGATAAAGATATAAAAGACTATGTTGATATATTGAAGAAATTTGATGTAAAAACTGTAATTTTTAATGGTACTGATGTCTTAGGAAACCCAGAAAAAATATCATATGCAGCTTTTTTGTTTAAGAAAAATGGCATAAATGTAGGTATTATAGATGTGCCTATGGGGAAAAAACTTCAAGATGGAATGAATAAATTTGCTAAGTTCGATGATTATAGGGGGATAAAAGTCTTTGGAGTTTCAGAAGCAGAAACTCAAAAATACGATGCTTCTGAAATAGTAAATAGATGGTACAGAGGAATAATAGAGCGAAATGTGAGAATTATTTATATGAGAGCAAAAATAGATAATTCCAAAAGTGCAGTTTACAACATACAACAAAATCAATCTATGATTGAAGATATGACAAAATACATAAAAAAAGCTGGATTAAATGTTGGTGTTGCTAAGCCTCTTTTTGAGCTCCATCAGTCAAAGCTTACGGAAATACTCATAAGTTTGGGAGTTATTGCTGGTGGATTGTTGCTTTTACAGATGTTAGGAATTGGAGAATATGTGTTAATTTTATTAGGATTGTTGGGGGCTGTACTGACTTCTTTAGTGCTAGTCAGCAGATTTAACGATTTAGGCGTCAAAGTAGTAGCATTAGCTTCTTCTATAGTTTTTCCTTCTCTTGGCATAGGATATTTTGTAGACAAAACAAAAGAAATAATGGACAAAAAGCAAAGCATAAACTTCACATATACTGCAATAAAAATATTTATCAATTCATTATTGATTTCTTTCATAGGAGCTCTTTATATAGCAGCTATAATGGCTGACAGCAAGTATATGTTAAAAATTGACTATTTTAGGGGTGTAAAATTTTCCTTCTTACTGCCTTTAGTCTTTTATGTATTGTATTACATTATAAAGATGTACAATGCTAATAACTGGAAGACTTTTATGGAGAAAATAAAGGAGTTTTTAAACATTGACATAAAAGTATGGCATTTGTTGGCTATTGCTGTAGCAGGGATTTTGGGAATTATATACATTTCAAGGACGGGCAATGAACCTATTGTTAAGCCGACGGAGTTAGAGCTTAAATTCAGGGATTTCCTTGAGCATACTCTTGTGGCAAGGCCTCGAACAAAAGAATTTTTGATAGGTGACCCTGCGATTATATTGGGAATTTATGCTGCTTTTAGAGGCTCGAAAGCTTGGACATTTATCATGGGAATATTTGCTTCGATAGGCATATTGTCGATTGCCAATACTTTTAGCCATGTTGAAAGCGTACTGATGATTGCGATAGAGCGTACTGTAATTGCGTGGGTATTGGGGGCTTTAATTAGCTTGATTTCTGTAGTTATAGTGGACAAGGTTTTAAAAAATATAAAAAAGGAGTATTGATATGAAGACAGTCATATCCGGCTATTACGGATTTGATAATATTGGGGATGAAGCTGTTCTAAAATGTCTGGTAGAAGGTTTAAAAGAAAGAGGTATAACTGATATAACAGTTCTTTCTAATAAGCCTGATGAAACTTCTAAAAAGTACAACGTAAAAGCAGTAGACAGGGCTTCTTTCAAAGAGATATACAAAGCGCTAAAACAAGCAGATGTGCTGTTGAGTGGTGGAGGAAGTCTTATACAAGATAAGACCAGTAGCAAGAGTTTGTGGTATTATCTTGGAATAATGTTTATGGGAAAATTGCTTAGGAAAAAAGTGTATGTTATGGGACAAGGTATTGGTCCAGTTGATAAAAAGTTTAACAGATGGCTTACTGCAAGAATTTTAAATAAAGTTGACGGAATAGCTGTAAGAGACGAATTATCCAAAGAGTATTTGAAACAGCTAAATGTCAAAAAAGACGTGGTAGTAGCGGCAGACCTTGTATTAAATTTTTCTGGTGGTAATAATAGAGAAATTTTTGGCAAAATCCTCGAAAAAGAAGGAATTGATTTAAATTTCTCAGAATATGCTTTAATTTGCACGAGAGAATGGGGAAATTCTGAATTATCAAGGGTTGAATTGGCAAGGGCTGCAGATTTTATTGCGCAGGATTATGGATATAAGATTGTTTTTCTTCCTTTTTATCATGAGGATATAGAAGAGAGCGATAGGGTTGCTACTTATATGAAAATGCCTTGTGAAATTTTAACCGAAAAATACGAAGTAGAGGAGATATTGAGTATTATTAGAAGCAGTAGTTTATTAATAGGTGTAAGGCTGCATTCTTTGATTTTTGCGTTTATATCTTTGATTCCATTTGTCGGGATATCTTATGACCCCAAGGTGGAGGGTTTTCTAAAATCCATTGGTGAAAGCAGCGCAGGAGACATTAATTCTTTTACTGCTGAAGACATTCTAAATAAAGTAAGTTCAATTTTACAGCGAAAAAAAGAGTATATAAATGAGATGTCTAAGTATTTAGATGAGTTAAAAGAAAGAGCAAAAAAGAATTTTGACATATTATTTGAACATAATAAATTTGAGGTGTGAAGATGGAAAGATTAGATATATTTGGAGTGCCAATAGATCGAGTGACGATGAGACATGCAGTAGAGGTTTTAGATGACTTTTTGAAAGAAGACAAGTTGCACATTGTTGCTACTCCTAATGCGGAAATTGTGATGATGGCGCAAAAGGATAAAGAATATATGGAAATATTAAATAATACTGATTTAAACGTTCCAGATGGAAGTGGAATTGTTTTTGCTTCAAAAGTTTTTAAAAAGCCGTTGTCTGAAAGAGTAGCAGGTTTTGACCTTATGATGGAATTTATAAAAGATATATCTTCTAAAAATGTGAAGATTTATCTATTGGGGGCTGCTCCTCAAATTGCCGAACAAGCTCGTGTTAATTTAGAAAAGCTATATCCGAGTGTTAAAATAGTGGGGACCCATCATGGTTATTTTACGCAAGAGGAAGAAAGCGAAATCTTAGAAGAGATAAATAATAGTGGTGCAGAAGTTCTCTTCGTAGCTTTAGGTGCTCCTAAACAAGAGAAATGGATATACAGAAACAGAGATAAATTGAAAGTAAAAATAGCAATGGGGGTAGGAGGAAGTTTTGATGTAATAGCTGGAAAAGTTAAGAGAGCGCCTTACATATATAGAAAATTGGGCTTAGAGTGGTTATACAGGCTTATTAAAGAGCCTTGGAGATATAAAAGGATGATGGCGCTTCCTAAATTTGCTCTCAAAGTTTTGCTACACAAAAGAAAAGTTGACATAAGATAAGGGGATGTATTATGAAAGTTTCACTTAGGAAAATAATAATGGACTTTTTCTGGGTTACAATAGGTACATTGCTTGTTACTTTGTCTCTTGATTTATTTTTGGCACCTAACAGAATTGCTCCTGGAGGAGTAAGTGGACTTGCTGTGGTTTTGCAACATGTCTTTGGCTGGCCAATAGGTGCTGTTACTTTAGCAATAAATATACCACTTTTTCTTATTTCAACTAAAGTATTGGGTACAGGTTTTGGAGCAAAAACACTTTATTCAACAATTTTATTAGGTGTTTCTATTGATGCGCTGGCTTTTTTGAAGCCTCTTACCCACGATACTATATTGGCAGCAGTGTATGGTGGCATAATAATGGGGGCAGGTCTTGGCATTGTAATAAAATATGGTGCAACAACTGGCGGCACTGACATGGCTGCTATGACTTTGCATAAGTACATACCTTTCTTAAGTGTGGGTAGAATACTTCTTATAATAGATTTTATAATAATAACTCTTGCAGGGATAGTTTTCAGCCCAGAACTTGCTCTTTACGCTTTAGCTACTGAGTTTATCACTATTAAAGTCATCGACCTCATACAGGAAGGCAGTGGCGATGAGAGAATCGCCATAATTATTTCTGATAGCTATGAGGAAATTAGCAAATCAATACTGGAAGAAATGGAAAGGGGGGTAACAGAACTTAGGGGAAGAGGAGCTTATTCAAAGAAGGATAAAAATGTTTTATTGTGTGTTGTAACAAGAAGAGAGGTTACAACCCTAAGAAACCTTGTCAAAAGAATAGACCCCAATGCCTTTGTTATATTGTCAACAGCTCATGAAGTTTTAGGAGAAGGATTTAAAAACATGTGAAATGGAGGTATTAGTATGGACAAAGAATTTTTAAAGCAAAAGGCAAAAGAGATAAGAATAGATATCATAAACATGTTGGCAGAAGCAGGTTCTGGTCATCCGGGGGGTTCTCTTTCTTGCGCAGATATTTTGACAGTACTGTATTTTGATAAAATGAATGTAAAACCAGACAATCCTAAATGGGAAGACAGAGATAGACTTGTACTTTCAAAAGGTCATGCGGCACCTGCTCTTTATGCTGTATTGGCTGAAAAAGGATTCTTCCCAAAAGAAGAATTAAAGACTTTAAGAAAACTCGGTTCTATACTTCAAGGGCATCCCGACATGAAATCAACACCGGGACTTGATATGACCACAGGGTCATTGGGGCAAGGGCTTTCTGCTGCAAATGGAATGGCATTAGCAGGTAAATTAGATAAAAAGGGCTATAGAGTCTATGTAATATTAGGAGATGGAGAATTACAAGAAGGGCAAATATGGGAAGCAGCTATGACAGCAGCCCATTACAAACTCGACAACTTGACTGCAATACTTGACTTTAACGGCTTACAAATAGATGGTCCAAACAGAGAAGTAAAAAACATAGAACCAGTAAATGAAAAATTCAAAGCTTTTGGATGGCACGTAATAGAAATAGACGGCCACGACTTTGACCAAATAGACAAAGCCATAGAAGAAGCAAAAGCTACAAAAGGAAAACCTATATTGATAATAGCTCATACAATAAAAGGGAAAGGCGTATCCTTTATGGAAAATCAATTAGGATGGCATGGCAGTGCGCCTAATGAAGAACAAAGACAAAAAGCTATACAAGAACTTGAAGGGAGTGGAGTATAAATGGCTATGGCGACAAGAGAAGCCTATGGGAAAGCCTTAGTAGAATTAGGCGCAAAAAATAAAAATGTAGTGGTATTAGACGCAGACTTATCAAAATCTACAAAGACGGCAGATTTTCAAAAAGTATATCCAGATAGATTTTTTAACATGGGAATATCAGAGCAAGATATGATGGTAACAGCAGCAGGACTCGCTACCTGTGGGAAAATTCCTTTTGCCAGCACTTTTGCCATATTTGCAACAGGAAGAGCTTATGAGCAAGTGAGAAACTCCATAGGTTATCCACACTTAAACGTAAAAATAGCAGCTACCCATGCTGGCATAACAGTAGGAGAAGACGGAGCGACACACCAATCAATAGAGGATATATCCCTTATGAGAGGAATACCTGGGATGGTGGTAATAAACCCAGCCGATGCAGAAGAGACGAGACAAGCCATATTTGCGGCTGCAGAACACTATGGACCAGTATACATAAGATTGGGGAGGATGGCAGTACCGGAGATCCACGACCAAAACTACAAATTTGAATTAGGAAAAGGTGAAGTAATAAGAGAAGGGAAAGACGTAGCGATAATAGCGACAGGGATAATGGTAGCCATAGCGATTGAGGCAGCAGACAGACTAAAAGAAGAAGGAATAGAAGCGACGGTAGTCAACATACACACCATAAAGCCGATAGACAAAGATTTAATAGTAGAAGTAGCTAAAAAGACGGGCAAAGTTATAACAGCAGAAGAGCACAACATAATAGGAGGACTTGGTTCGGCAGTGTGTGAAGTGCTTTCAGAGGAATATCCAGTGAAAGTGAAGAGAATAGGCATAAGAGATGAGTTTGGTCAATCAGGTTCTCCTAAAGAGCTTTTAAAACATTATGGTTTGACGGCGGAGGATATTGTAAAAGCGGCTAAGTCATTTTAAAAGATGCTAGGTTAATCCTGGCATCTTTATCTATCAAAATATATATTTTTGCCTGTAGCAGAGAGAGGAATGCCTATAACAATTTCTCCTTCAATTAGTTTCAACCTTCTTGCACTTACTCCTATTCTGTACATGATTCTGTTGTCCACGTTTAATATGCTAGCGGTTTTAACTGCAGACCCTACCGCTATTCCTAAATCAATCAATCTCCATGCGCATATGGGACCTGCAAATTCTGTACCTTCTCTAAAATCCCTTAGACTAGTGCAAAGATTATAACCGCAGGCGCCGCAATTTAGTCCAACTTTTTCTGGTTTATTTAATGAAATTAAAAGTACTGCACTGGAGTTAGCGACGTTTTTTGCATCCCTGTCAAAATTTTTCTTTCCGGATTCTTCTCCGTATTTCATCATATCATCTTTTAACCTTATAAGGTCTTCTCCTGTAATAACTTTTGTCTCTATAAAGTCTTTTCCAGTTGCTTTAGGAGCAGTTCTTGCCGATAATGCCATAAGTTGTGCAGCTAATTCGATTACATCCATTTAAGTTTCCTCCCTTGTTAAAATTTTACCGATTTGTTCTTTAAAAATAAGCTTATATTATAATTGTGCTACATTTTTTCGTTTTTCGCAAGAAGATTTGATAAAATTTTATCACAAAGCTACTATTATATCCTTTTTTATGGTATAATATAACCAAATCACTCTATTAGTTAATAAATAGAATAACATAATGGAGGTTTATTATGTATACTAAAAGTAATTGTCTTGTGGCACAGTCAGGTGGTCCTACAGCAGTAATCAACTCAAGCTTGTATGGCGTTATTATGGAAGCTTCAAAGTCAACGGCAATCGATAGGATTTACGGGGGGATAAATGGTATAGAAGGAATAATAAAGGGAAAAATTATTGATATACTTGACATTCCTTATGAAAGAATAAGGCAGATGAGATTTAGTCCTGCAGCAGCATTGGGGTCATGCAGTTATAAACTAAAGGATTACAAAGAGGATGATAGTGATTATAAAAAGCTAATAGAAATTTTTAAAAAATACAACATCAAATACTTTTTCTATATAGGCGGCAACGATTCTATGGATGCAGTTGACAAAATACATAAATATACAAAAGAGATAGGTTTTGATGTAAATGTAATTGGAATTCCCAAGACAGTTGATAATGACCTAATGTTTACTGACCATTCTCCCGGTTTTGGAAGTGCTGCAAAATATATAGCGACGATCACTTTAGAACTTGCGTTGGACGCAGAAGTTTATGAAGCTAAGACCATTAACGTACTTGAAGTGATGGGCAGAAATGCTGGTTGGCTTACTGCTTCATCGGTGTTGGCTAAAGAAAGATTCCCTCACCTTAAACAACTAATATACCTTCCTGAAGTACCTTTCAATGAAGAAAAATTTTTAGAAGATGTAAATAAGGCGTATAAAGAATACGGCAACGTATTTATTACGATATCAGAAGGAATAGTAGATGAAAAAGGCAATTATATTGCAAAAAGAGATAACGCATATGAAAAAGATGCTTTTGGACATCCTCAACTGGGAGGAGTAGGAGATTACATTGAGAAAATCATAAAAGAAAAGGTGTATAAGCGAGTTAAGATGACAAGGCTGGGTGTGACGCAAAGATGTGCAATGCATTTGGCATCTAAAGTGGATTTTGAAGAAGCAGAGATGTTAGGAAGAGAGGCTGTAAAATACGCATTAGATGGAGAAACTGGTAAAATGATTGGTCTTATAAGAGAGAAGGATTCTCCATACACTGTTAAGACTGAACTTGTAGATGTTGACAAAGTGTGCAATAAGGAGAAGAAGATGCCATTAAGCTGGATAAACAGTGAAGGAAATTATGTTACTGGGGAATTTTTTAATTATGCAAAACCTCTGATACAGGGTGAAGTAAAACTTCCTATTACAGAAGGGTTGCCCTATTACACTAATTTGAAATATGCGATATAAAAACTTTAAAAGCAGGAACACATGCCTGCTTTTAAAGTTTTAATTAGATTCTTTTTTGAATACCATTGTTATGGTCAGTAATAAAATAACAAAAAAATCGTTAGATTGCAAATTTGTTTTTCGCAGCCATTGCTCCTCACTCTTAAAATGTGTAAAAAGCAAAAATCATCTGTAGGGTATTACGTGAATTTCGATGTTTTTTGCTTTTTTAATCAGTTTTATAACAGTAGAACCTCTAAGCAAAGTTTGCAATCTTGACCTCGAAGAATGACCCATTATTATTTGCGTAATATGCATTTGCTTTGCAAATTTTAGCAGTTCATCAGAGACACTTTTTCCTGTCAATGTATAGACTTTTGCCCCTAATTGTTTTGCCAGCATAAAGTGGCTTTCTAAAACTTCTTTATCCTTTTCTGTAAGTTTAGGTGCAAAGATGTTTGTGCAATTCACGTATACTACTACCCAATCGCATTTGAATCTTCGTGCTCGTCTTGCACCTCTTCTAATAAGTTTTTTGGATAAAGGATTGGGAGTTATGCACACCATTATCTTTTCATTTGTTTCCCACGTGTCGGTTATTTCATGCTCTTTCATGTATTCTTCTAATTCTATATCCACTTCCTCTGCGGTAAGCCTCAGCATGAGTTCTCTTAGGGCACTTAAATTACCTTTTCTGAAAAAATTTAACAAACACTCATCCACTTTATCAAGTTTATAGATATCTCCTCTTTTTAATCTGTTTAATAGCGCATCAGGAGTCAAATCTACAGCAACTATTTCATCAGCGTTGTCAACTATGCTGTCAGGTATTGTTTCTCTTACTGCAACTCCCGTTATTTGCTGGATTATGTCGTTTAAACTTTCTAAATGCTGAATGTTAAGCGTCGTTATGACGTTAATTCCGTGGTTTAAAATTTCTTCTACATCTTCGTATCTTTTTTTGTGCTTTGAACCGGGAGCATTTGTGTGAGCCAGTTCATCTATTAGGACAACTTCTGGCTTACGAGCAATTATAGCATCTGTATCCATTTCTTCCAATATCATACCGTGATATTCGATTTTTTTCCGCGGAATTATTTCTAAGTTGCCTATTTGCGCCTCTGTTTCCTTTCTTCCATGGGTTTCTACGTATCCTATGACTACGTCTTGGCCTCTTTTGAGGCGCCTGTTTCCCTCATTGAGCATTGCATAAGTTTTGCCAACACCCGGAGCATAACCTAAAAATATTTTTAACTTTCCTCGCTGTTGTTTTTTTATGATTTCCAAAGCTTCTTCCGGAGTTAATCTTCTAAAACCCTCGCTCATTAAATTTGCACGCCCTCCATGGCATAATTATCAATTATAATGGATTCATGAAACTATAATAATATTAAATTTTACAAAAATCAATAAAAAGAAGGAGCAATTGCTCCTTCACAGTTTGAAGATTCCTCGTCGCTTTGCGACGGAGAGAAGTCAATAACCGGATTTTTTTGAATGTATAAAATCAATACTACAAAAGACAGGAGCTGATGCCAGCAAACTTATTTTGGAAGTAACTGAAGGGCTTTTAATCGAAGATGTTGAGAGCGTAATCAACAAGATGAATACCCTTGCAAGTCTTGGTGTGTATTTTTTAATTGATGATGTTGGTACCGGTTATTCTTTGTTTACTTATATTAAGCAATTGCTGATTTATGAATTAAAAATTGACAAAAGTTTCGTGCAAGATGTTATTGATGATCCGAACAACGCTGCTATTGTAAAGGCTATACTGCTATGGCAAAGCATCTTAAACTCAAAGTGGTAGCCAATTGTAGGATATGTTGACATGGAGTTTAAAGCTGTGATAAAATATAGACAAATATATGCGGTATAAACATGTAAATTTTATTAAGAAATTGAATTATGTCATGCACAAAAAATTATTTTTAACAGGCATCTACATCCTATTGTGTACACAAATAAAATTATATTGAAAAGGATTAAAATCAACATATGTCGAAAAAGGCAAACCTGTCGAAAGGCAGGGCGCAAAGCTATGGGTCTGTTGGAAATGAAATATTGTGCTGTTGTAACATAAGCGATGTTTGCCATAAAGCTGGGGGTTGTTTTCAAAGAGTTAATGTGGATGTAAAGGTGATAGAATAAAAAGCAAGTTGATGATGTTATGAAATAACGAGTAAACAAAAAATGGGAGAGATAAAATATGATAATGCTTAATAAGGATAAGTGTATAGGATGCTTTAAGTGTATAAGAGTGTGCCCAGCAAAATTTGCAAACAGGGTTGTTGATGGTAATAAAGTTGATATCAATTATGATTTATGTATTTCCTGCGGTCATTGTATTAGTGCATGTGAGCATGACGCAAGATATTATCTTGATAATACTGAAGATTTTATTGCCGATTTGGCGCAAGGGAAAAGCTTTATTGCAATTGTTGCCCCAGCAGCGAGGGCGAATTTTGATATAGTTAAGCTGAATAAGACTTTGCGGACTTTAGGTGTAAAGAAGGTTTTTGATGTATCTTTTGGAGCTGATATATGCTCATGGGCACACCTTAAGTATTTAGAAAAGACAAAGAATCGAAAGCTGATTACCCAACCCTGTCCGGTTATTGTGGATTATATTTTGAAAGTTAAAAAGGAATTGAGAGATTACTTATCTCCAATTCATAGTCCAATGGCTTGTCTGGCTATATTTTTAAGGAAATATTTAGGATTAAAAGATGATATAGTTTTCATTTCGCCTTGCATAGGCAAGGAAAATGAGATAAAAAGGCTTGGGTTTATCAAATACAATGTGACTTTTAGTAAACTATTGGATAATGAAAAGTTTAAAAAGGTGTATGATAGGCTTGATAATGGATTAGAAAAATCTGATGCGTATGATGATGATGGGTTTGATACATTAGGGAAAGAGTTTAAAACGGGACTTGGAAAGTTATACAGCAAACCAGGTGGACTAAAAGAAAATATAAAGTTTTACAATCCTAAAATTAAAATAAGACAGGTAGAAGGGCAGTATGCTTATGAGTACTTAGATGAGTTTGATAAGGCAAGGGATGAGTTTAAACCCGATGTGGTCGATATATTAAACTGTCAGCATGGTTGCAATAAAGGTCCTGCAACTTTTAATCTTAAAAACTCTGATGAGATAGAACGTGAGTTTGAAAATATTCGGAACAATACAATCAAAAAGTGGTCTGATAGAATCAGATTGAAAAAACTTTATAGCCGCTTTGATAAGATATTGCGATTGGATGACTTTTTTGTTCAATACCCTGTATATAATGATATATTGCGTGAGCCTTCAGAGAAGGAATTGGAAGAAATATTCAATAGAATGTTAAAATACACAAAAGAAGAGAGAAGTGTAGATTGCACAGCCTGTGGATATTCATCCTGCCTTGAAATGGCTAAGGCTATTTACAATCAACTAAACATTGAATCAAATTGTATATATTACGATAAGAAATTGATAGAAAAGGAAAGGGAAGAGATTGAAAATAAATCACTCGAGTTGGAACAGCTAACCCAACAATTGAATAAAAACAATGAGAAACTTAGCTCTTTAATCAAAGAGGTCAAAAATACTATTAATGTTTTATCACATAGTATGGGAGAAGTATCTATTGGATATAGTGAGAATGCAAAAGAGGTAGAGAATATTGCAATGGCTGCTGGTAGTTTAGTCGATAAAATGACCAATTTAAAGGATTTAGGTGCTCATCTTGAAGAAAAGGTGCAGTTTATCACTAACGCTTACACATTAATTAAGGATATAGGTGAAAATATATCAATTTATGCATTAAATGCATCAATAGAAGCAGCAAAGACGGATACTACTGCAGGTTTCAATGTTATAGCAAGTGAGATAAGGAAATTAGCTGAAACTATAAAAAGTAATATGAAAACATTAGAAAAGGAAATTAACAGCGTAGTAGAACTTATGAGGAGTATTCCAAAAGAGATAAATTCAAATTTACGCTTGATAGAGGATATAAATGCAGCTATAACTAACGAAAGTGCAATAATAGAAGAGTTAACCGCTAAAGGTGAAGAGATAAGTAGTGAAATTATGCAACTTGAACAATTTGTGAATGATGTAGTCAAAGATCTTAATTTAGGGGCAGGGGCTTGAATTCCCTGCTTTTTTTGATTTAGAGTTATTTGCTGCTATTTCATGAGGTTTTGCAGATTTATGTGTATAGAGTTTTCCTTGAAATTCAAGGGAGTGTGTGGTATAATTCTTGTAAAAAAAGTTTAACTTTGTAGATTGGAGGTGCTATTAATACCTATCTTGATAATGATGTTAGAAAGATATAAACTCATATAGAGAGAAATTAACTGAGGTGACTTGTGAATATGAACAAAAAAGATTACTTTAATATGATGGCAGAAAAATGGGATGAGATTTGTTATCATGAACCAGCTAAATTACAGTATATAATGCAAAAAATCAATCCCCAAAAAGGGGATAAAGTTCTTGATGTTGGGACGGGAACTGGTGTTTTAATACCATATATTCTACCATATATCGGCGATAAAGGTGAAGTAGTAGCAGTGGATTTTTCTGAGAAGATGATTGAACAAGCTTACAGAAAGCATAAATATGAAAACGTAAAGTTTATATGTGCTGATATAATAGAAGTTTCATTGCTCTATGAATATTTTGATATTGCAATTTGTTATTCTGTATTTCCACATTTTGAAGACAAAAGAGTTGTAATTGCTAAAATAGCAAACCTATTGAAAAATGATGGAAAACTTGTTATCTGTCATTCTCAAGGCAGAAATACCATCAATAATCTTCATAAAAACTTACCTTCACCAGTTTCAGCTGATTTTTTACCAGATGTTGATACTATGAAAGATTATCTTGTAAAGGCTAACATTGAACCAACTATAACTATTGACAATGAAGAAGTGTATATTATAATGGGCTATAAACACAACTAAATTTAAAATAAAATGTAAAAATATAGAGATGTAAGGGAATAATAGGGGTTGTTTTAGGGGTCTTTTGTACTTCTGTTTTTTATATTATTGCACTTTAAGTTTCTTGTGTAGTACTCATGTTACCGACTATTAATATGCTAATAATTAAAATTAAATAATATATTTACAGTGTGTAAGTTGATTATTGCTTATATACAGCGAAAAGAGGGGACTACCAAAAATACTTTTTGGATAGCCTCCTCGTTTGTATTTTAAACTATAAACTGTAAGCGTAACGGAAACCTTCATGAATAGCATCCATAAACTTTCTAGCTTTGACGCAATCCCCAATAGCGTAAACAGGTATACCTTCTTTTTCAATTAACTTTAATAAATCATTCTTGGGTTTAGAACCAACTGCTATTACGATAGTGTCTATACCACTTAATTCTTGGTTCCCATTTACTGTTTCTATAGTTACTTTATCTCCTGATATTTCTTTAACTTTGCTCTTTGTCAATACTTTAATCTTCTTCTCGGCCATGCGATTTAGTAATAGAGTTCTTACCAAGCTTCCAACATCTATTGCTATATCATCCAACATCTCTATTACTGTTACTTCTTTACCTTGATCAGTCAAGAATTCTGCAGTTTCACAACCTACTAACCCACCACCAATGACAGCTACTTTTTTACCAACAATAACTGTCCCTTTTAAAACATCATGGGCCGTAACAACATTTTTCTGATTGATTCCAGGAATTTCAGGAATTATTGGTTCAGACCCTGTTGCTAATATAACCACATCGGGTTTAATCTCATGAATTGTGTTTAAATCTGCTTCTTTGCCTTTTACAATCGTAATACCAGATTTTTCTACTTGATTGATGAGATAATCAGCCAGATCATTTATTTCTCCTTTATGAGGTGGTACAGCAGCAATTCGCATTTGTCCACCTAATTCTGGTTGTTTTTCATAAAGAATTACCTCATGGCCACGCAAAGCTGCTACTCTAGCTGCTTCTAACCCGCCAGGGCCACCACCGATTATAAATACTTTCTTTCTTGTCTTTGCTGAACTTTCCATGTCAAATTCTGTTTCATGTCCAGTTAATGCATTGGCTATGCAACCAATATCAATATCCTGGAACAGACGATCAATACAACCCTGATTACACCCAATGCATTTTCTTATTTCTTGAATCTTGCCTTCAGAAACTTTTCTGGGCAACTCTGGGTCTGCTAGTAAAGCTCTTCCCATTGATACTAGATCAGCTTTGCCCTCACGGATGATTTGCTCTGCCATAATAGGATCTTTGATTCGACCAACAACAATTACAGGTACTTTGCTATTAATTGCTTTCTTTATAGCAGCTGCGTTTTCTACAAAACAACCCTGAGGTATAGCTGCAGGCTGGATAATCATTGCTGAAGATTCATATACTCCACCTGAAATATGCAGAGCATTGATTCCTTCTTCTATTAACTTCTGAGCAAATATCTTAGTATCTTCAATCGTAAGTCCTCCAGGAACATATTCTTCAGCACTCATGCGATATATAATAGGGAAATCCGTCCCAACTTCTTTTCTTACTCTTCTGACAACTTCCAATGGGAATCTCATTCTGTTTTCAAAACTTCCGCCATATTCATCGGTTCGCTTATTGCTATAAGGTGATAAGAATTGATTGAGCAAATAACCATGAGCACCATGAATTTCGACAGCATCAAACCCTGCTTCTTTAGCACGTCTCGCAGCTTGTCCAAATGCTTTTATTAACTCTTTGATTTCTTCTACTGATAATTCTTTTGGCATTTCTTGTTTAACTGGACAAGGAATAGGTGAAGGAGCTACTATCTGCATTCCTGTAACTTTTGAAGTGGTTTGTCTTCCTCCATGATAAAGCTGAATAGCAATTTTTGCTCCATATTTATGCACTGCTTCAGTTAATTCTCTTAGTCCAGGAATTAATTCATCCTTGTAAATACCAACTTCATTTTTAAAACCTTTACCACTTGGATGAACATACGAAGCTTCAACAATAATTAATCCAACTCCGCCTTTTGCTCTAGTCTGATGATAAACTTTTAAGCGGTCGGTAACTGCACCATCATCAGCAGCGTAATTTGTAACCATAGGAGGCATGACAATTCTATTTCTTAGTTTCATTGACCTAATTTGAATTGGTTCTAGAAGTTTTTCAAACTTAAATTCACTCACCTTAAATCCTCCTCATATTGTTATTTTATTAACAGTTTCCGAGTAAAGAGTAATAAACTAATTCTATTTTTTCATTATGTCAAGGCAATTATACATATTTCTTCAATTCGTAATTTAAGAAATAAGGATATTATGCCGATAAAAAGAGTATAATACAGATAAGCAAAAAAGATAAAGAAAAAGTACTTGAAGCTATCAGGAAAGGAAATATTGATGCAGCCGATATAAGCTTTCCGAATTTAATAGACGCCATAATACTGAAAATGGAAAAGTATACAAGCCGAAGAATTCATACAGTCTTACAACAGATACGTACAAGAGCAGCTTTGTAAATCATTAGGCTGTCACTGTAGAAGTACCGAGCCTGATAATGATGTAGAAATCAATGGTTGTGTAGTACATGATAAAAAGACAGACGAATACTCTGTATTTATTACTACAGACCTTGATAAAACCGCAAAACAGATTATAAGCATCTATGAATTAAGGCCTGAAATGGAAGAAGATTTCCGACAAATAAAGGATTTTTGCGAATAGAGGATTTCAAAGAGTACAAAATACAATTTCATTGCGTTCCATGGGGTTATGGTGCTGATAGGCTATTTATTCTTCCAATTATACAAAAATATAGAGGAAGGAAGGAAATATACAGGGGAAACCCTGCCTATTGCACTCAAGAAATATGTAGAGAATAAGCCAAAATTGGTGATTATATATTCGGGGCAGTACTTAGCCATTTTCAGCTTTCTGGAGTTTATTCAATTGTATGCATCTGCGGCACAGAAGTGAGGAAGTGCCTAGATTTGATCCTAGCTAAAGTATAGCATAACAAAATGCATGCTATTCAAATTACGAATTGAAGATAGAAGAGAAGATGCATAATATTCCTGTATTGGGAAATGGGAATACACTATACTTTTTATTAAATACATATTGTTTTATGACAAAGTTGTGTTAAAATAATTTTAGACAAATTTAATATTTCATTAATTATTCTCCGAGTCTTTAATCCTAAGGCAAAAAGCTATGGATTATAGACCGTTAGGGTAGTGCTGGAAACGGCTCTGCCTCCCGCCTGGAAAGGAGAATAGGAAGGCTGCTATTCTCCTTTCGCATACTAAAACGAAAGGAGTTTTTTTATGAAGGTTCTTTGTCAATAGTTGTGGTGGGTATTTTTTCTGAATGTTTAAGGGGAGGGAATCTTTCTTTTTTCTCAAATCTTTTGGTATCAAATGTTGTAAGGCTTGATAGCCCTTAAATAGGGGGCATATGTGACAAACTGCCAATACCCTAGGAGGTATTAAAATTGAAGATAATAGGTGTTATAGGAACAAAAGATACAGGTAAAACCACTCTTGTAACAAAAATTGTTAGAAAATTAGTGGATGAGGGGTACAGGGTTGCCACCCTGAAACATACCCATACAGGCTTTGATTTTGCAGATAAAGACACTGGTAAACACAAAGAAGCAGGGGTAGAGCTTGTAGTCGGTAGTGGAGAAGAAACCTTTTTTCTTCTTGGTAGGAAAATGGTGCTTGATGAACTTGTAGGTACTATCCAGCTTCTTGGGGATTTCGATTTCCTGGTTATCGAGGGTTTTAAAGGAATGCCTTATGCAAACATTTCTACTTCCACTGAAAATGAATTCACAATAAGAAAGGTGGATCCATTCTCCCTTAAGGAGGAAGAATTGGATGAACTCATTGAAGTCATAAAGAACAGAAGTTACTGTTTGCTGCAGGGGCTTAACTGTAAAAAGTGTGGTTTTGAATCATGCAGGGACTTTGCAATGGCAAAGGTCCAGGGAGCTGCCGATGATATAAACTGTAAGAGCCAGCCAAAAAGGGCTCTTCTGAGAATAAATGGTCACCCGGTACCTATGAATCCATTTGTACAGGAATTTATATCAAAAACAGTTCTTGGTATGATCGATGCACTTGGCATGGAAAACCATAAAATTGAGAAGGTTGAGCTAATCATAAAAAATAAGTGAATAATACACCCATAAACGCATAGATGAATTGAAATTATTAGTTCAGGATAATTACGACAGACTTAAGGATCTTATGACAGGAAGAGTAATGTGAAGTGTTATTAGTCTTTTTAACCAATGCTGGCGTTCTTACTATAAATAATGTTGGGGTGGGCAAAAATTATGTATCTAAGATCGCTTGACGAAGCTAATTAATCGAGATAAAAAAATTATTAAAGTAAGGAGAATAACTCTCCGAGCCTTTATGTCTAAGGGGCGAAGAGCCCTATGAGATAAAGGCCGATAGGGTATTGATGGAAACATCAATGCCTCCCGTGTTGGAAAGGAGAGGCAATGCATTTGCATTTATGCAAAGCAAGAATGCGTAAGGTAAAATTGTGTCCTTGCTTTGCGAAAACGATGCAGTGCCTTCTCCGGAAGGCATTTTTTTGTACCTTTGTTAGGGACTAATTTCAATGGTAAAAGCTAAAGAATGGAATCTTTCCAGTTTTAATGGGTAAGGTTTAAACAAAAACTAATAGTGATGAAAGAGGATGAATACCATGGCAAGAATATCAAAGAAGTTTTTGATGATCCTTTTATATTCTATTTTGTTGTTTAGTTTGTTTTCTCTGAACGGTTGTACAGGTTCTAAAACTTCAGAGAAGATTTCCCCAGGTAATCGAGATGTAATTTTGGTGACAACAACAAGCACGCAGGATAGTGGGCTTTTGGATTACCTTTTACCGATCTTTGAGAAAGAAACAGGATACAAAGTAAAAGTGGTTGCCGTGGGGACAGGACAGGCTTTGGAGATGGGAAAAAGGGGGGAAGCAGATGTTCTTCTTACACATGCTCCTGCAGCAGAGAAAGAACTTGTGGACAACAAGGATGTTATAAACTATCAGTTGGTAATGCACAATGATTTCATTGTGGTTGGTCCTTCAGAGGATCCAGCGCAAGTTAAGAATGCGGTTTCAGTAGAAGCAGCCTTTCAGGAGATTGCTGAAAAAGGTGTACCGTTTGTTTCGAGGGGTGATGATTCGGGTACACACAAAAAGGAATTGAGTTTATGGAAAGCAGCAGGGATTGATCCCAAGGGGAAGTCGTGGTATATAGAAAGCGGCACAGGAATGGGACAAACGCTCCTTATTGCTAACGAAAAACGGGCATATACACTAACTGATCGGGGAACATACCTTGCATACCGCGATAAAATAGATCTTACCATTGTTCGAGAAGGAGATAAGGGTCTTCTTAATATTTATCACGTGATGCAGGTTAACCCCGAGAAACATCCTGGGAAACACATAAACAGCGATGGAGCCAAAGCTTTTGTGGAGTTTATGATTTCGCCCAGAACGCAGGAGCTTATTGGCAAATTTGGGGTAGACAAGTACGGAATGCCGCTCTTTTTCCCAGATGCTCAAAAAGGGAATTAGAATTAAGATAGAGAGTTGTTACGTTGTTTTAAAGAGGCTTCGTTTAAAAAAGCAGAAAAGCTCAGATTTAGCCAAAAAATGGGATTTTTCAAGCTTGATTGAGCTAATTACAAAATATTGAGGTAGGAGTTGAATAAAAGTGGAGCTTATTTGGGAAGGCCTGAAAGGAGCATTCAAATTTCTTGTTCATGGGGATCCAGAAATCAGAGAAATTACTCTTCTTTCTCTTAGGATTGCTGCGTGGGCTATAGGGATAAGTTCAGCCATTGGCCTTCCACTTGGGATTGCACTTGGAGTAAGCACGTTTCGTGGCAGGGATTTTCTTCTGACTTTAGCCAATACCGGCATGGGACTTCCACCGACAGTTGTGGGACTTTGGGTAGCTATTGTGCTATGGCGTACCGGCCCTTTAGGAGGACTAAAGCTGATTTATACTCCTACTGCCATCATCATTGCTGAAGTAATTCTTACCGTGCCTATTATTGTAGCTTTGGTAGCTGCAGCCGCGTCGGATAAAAAAGCTAAATTACACGATTTTTTTCTTTCTTTAGGGTTGAACCCTCTTCAATATATGTGGCTTTTGCTTCGGGAAATTCGTAGCTCAGTTTTAACAGCAATCATTGCCGGTTTTGGACGTGCAATTTCGGAGGTAGGAGCAGCAATGATGGTAGGAGGGAACATCGCTGGGGAAACCCGCACGCTTACCACCGCTATTGTTCTTGAAGTATCTAAGGGTGAGTTTGACCGCGCGTTAGCGATAAGTTTTGTACTTCTTGCCTTATCGTTTTCTATTACTGCCTTTATTACCCACCTTCAGTATCAACAAAACTTAAAGTAGAAGTGGGAAAAACAAGAAATAATTAGATTAAAGAAAGGAGGTAGAGGAGTATGAATTATATGTTTGAACGCAAAGCTACCGATTTTCGGGGTATAGAGAATCAAACGCCGGTTATTATAGCCGAAGATATTAGTGTACGGCGCAATGAACGCTTTATCCTGCGAAACATAAGCCTCGTTTTGCATCAAGGGGAACGTTTGGGACTTGCGGGTCCCAATGGTTCAGGAAAAAGTACGCTCCTTAAAGTCTTATCCTTACTAATTCCACCGTCTTCTGGGAGGCTTACAGTTCTTGGCTTTATGGGAGACGGACGGTCTTCAGTGACCGTTCGCCGAAAGATGTCTATCGTCTTTCAACAACCGACAACGCTCACAGGGAGTGTTTTGCAAAACGTGAGTATTCCCCTGCGCATGCGAGGACTTTCTGCCCGAGAAGCAACCAAGCGGGCATATGATTGGCTTAAGTGTTTTGATTTAGAAAAGCTTGCTTTTCAGCGGATACATACACTTTCTGGGGGAGAACTTGCACGTCTTCAGCTAGCAAGGGCGTTTGCTATGGAACCGGAAATTTTGTTCCTTGATGAACCTTTTGCAGCAGTGGATGCTACTTCACGCAGTCCACTAAAGGCCCTTCTTCGGGAGATTCTGGCAAAAAACAAGGTTTCACTGCTTCTTATTAGTCATGATTTTCGTGACCTTCTCGATCTTACTGAGCGCACGCTGGTTCTTTTGGATGGGCACATTGTTGCACAAGGTAAAACCCAAACTTTGCGCATACAATCTCCACTTGTGCGTGAGATTTTTCCGGAGTAAAGTTTTTCGGGATACAAAGGTTGCTCAATATGTCTCTACTCTATACCATACTTATTTAAGCAGTTTGCGAAAAAAGTTTTTTATTTCAAGTAGAAGGAATACTAATTACTATACTTTTATTATAAATGAGGGCAGGATAAAAAAATAAATTAGTGGGGGAAAGCAAGAAAGGGGATGATAAATTAATGATTAAAGTTGCTATTTTGACTGTTAGTGACAAGGGTTTTAGAGGAGAGAGAATTGACACAACATCATCTGCTATAAAAGAAGTTTTAGATCCAGCGATATATTCTATTGAAGAAATAAGAATCGTTCCAGATGAAATAGAAGATATAAAACGTGAACTAATAAGATTTTGTGATGAATTAAAAGTTGACCTTGTTTTGACAAATGGAGGAACTGGATTTTCAAAGAGGGACGTAACACCAGAAGCAACGATGGCTGTGGTTGAGAAATTGGTTCCTGGAATTCCAGAAGCAATGAGGGCAAAGTCTTTAGAAATAACTCCACATGCTATGCTATCTCGTGCAGTTGCAGGAATTAGAAAGAGCACTTTAATCATAAATCTTCCAGGAAGCCCTAAGGGGGCTGTTGAAAACTTAAATGTTGTTTTACCTGCTCTTAAGCATGGAATTGAGATTTTAAAGGGTGAAGCTTCAGAATGTGCAAGAAAGGACGATTAAAATGGAACTTTTAAAACTTGTTACAGTAAAAGAGGCAAAGGAGATAATAGAAAAAAATATTAGTTTTAAACCTGGCATAGAGAAAATAAGTATTTTAAATTCGTTAGGAAGAATTTTAGCAAAAGACATATATGCACCGGAAAATGTTCCCGATTTTAGAAAATCAACCGTTGATGGATATGCTGTGATTTCGAGTGATGTTTTTGGAGCGAGTGAGAGTTTACCTGCAATTTTAAAGCTTGTTGGAGAAGTCAAGATAGGAACGGAACCAACCCTGGATATAATGCCAGGAGAGTGCATGTATGTTCCAACAGGGGGTATGCTTCCTGAAAGTGCCGATACTGTTGTTATGATTGAATACACAGAAAAACTTGATGATGAAACTATTTTAGTCAATAAACCAGCTGCGCCCTTTCAAAACATAATTGAAATTGGAGAAGATGTAAAAAAAGGTGAACTCATTTTAAAAAAAGGCACAAAATTGAGACCCTACGAGATAGGGGTTTTATCAAGTCTTGGAATATTAGAGGTGGAGGTTTATAAAAAAGTAAAGGTTGGAATTATTTCCACAGGCGATGAGATAGTGGACCCTAAGGAGAAAATTAATAAAGGACAGGTCAGGGACATAAATAGCTATCTGTTATACTCTCTGTGTCTTGAAGAAGGAGCAGAGCCTGTTCTATACGGCATTGTTAAAGATGATTATGAAAAATTAAGAGAGAAATTGCAAGCGGCAATAAGTGAATGCGATTTAGTTTTGATGTCGGGTGGCAGTTCAGCCGGCAACAAAGATGAAACTCTCAAGGTTATAAGCTCATTTAAAAATTCGAATATTTTTATTCATGGAGTTGCTATACGACCTGGGAAACCTACGATTGTTGGAAAAGCAGGTGATAAATTCATATTTGGACTTCCGGGGCACCCACTGGCGTGTGCGGTAATATTTAAGACCCTTGTTATTCACTATTTGGACAGGATAAGGAATTTTGAAAGAGAAGAATATCCGGTTGAGTGCAGGTTTGCCGTAAACTATCATAAGGCTGAGGGTAGAGCAGAATTTTTACCTGTTAGTATAAAAGAAGCGGAAGGAAAATTAATTGCGTATCCCACTTATTATGAATCAGGGCTTATATCTCGTTTTGCAAAATCCTTTGGATATGTTTACATTGAAAAAGAATTAGAGGGCATATCTGAAGGACAAATAGTTAAAGTTTATAAATTTTAGGAGGGTGCTATGAGGCAAAATATCTATCTTTCAAATATAAGCTTGAATGAGGCAATAAATATTTTTCTTGAAAAAATAAAAGATTTTAAGGTTGAAACAGAATATGTAAAAACTTATGAAGCAAATGGTAGAATTACAGCAAAACCTATATTTGCCAAAATTTCATCGCCCTTTTACAACAGTTCTGCTGTTGACGGGATTGCAACAGTAGCAAAAAAGACATTTACTGCGACAGACAAAAATCCTGTAAGGCTTAAAGAAGGAGTTGATTATGTAGTTGTTGATACAGGTGATCCTATTCCAGATGAATATGATTGCGTAATTATGGTTGAAGATTTAATTTGGGTATCTCAAGATGAGGTTGAGATAATAAAGCCTGCTATTCCATGGCAAAATATACGACAAATTGGTGAGGATATAGTAGAAGGACAACTTATACTTCCTCAAAGCCATAGAATAAGACCTGTTGATATTGGTGCTTTGATTGCAGGAGGAGTATTTGAAGTTGAAGTTTATAAAAAGCCTAAAGTTGCAATCATTCCAACAGGAACAGAGCTAGTAGAACCAGGGGAAGAACTTAAAGTTGGAGATATAATAGAATTTAACTCGAGAGTTTTTGCCGCGCAGGTTGAAGAATACGGTGGAATTCCAACAAGATTTGATATTGTAAGAGATGATTTTGAGAAATTGAAAGCTGCTGTTGATAAAGCTTCAAAGGAATACGACATTATCCTATTAAATGCTGGTTCATCTGCAGGACGTGAGGATTATTCTAAAAAGGTTATTGAAACCTTAGGTGAAGTCTATATTCATGGAATTGCTATAAAACCTGGAAAGCCAGTTATACTAGGAAAGGTAAACAATAAGCCTATTGTTGGAATACCAGGTTTTCCTGTTTCAGCTTATTTTATAATGGAAAACATAGTTAAGAAGCTTATCAACTTTGTTCAAGGATATGATATAAAGGATAAGAGATATATAGAAGCAACTCTTTCAAAAAGAATTATGTCATCTTCAAAATATCTTGAGTTTGTAAGAGTAAAACTTGGTTTTATAGACGGTAAATACATCGCAGCGCCAATTGAACGGGGAGCAGGTACTACAATGAGCCTTGTAAGGGCTGATGGGGTTTTGGAAATACCTGAGGAGCTTGAGGGTTATGAAAAAGGGACAAGGGTTAATGTAAACATATTAAAAAGCGAAGACGAGATTAAAAATACAATTCTTTGTATAGGAAGCCACGATTTGATACTTGATATTGCAGCAGATCTTCTTGCCAAAAGAGGAAAATTCACGCTATCTTCAGCCCATGTCGGAAGCATTGGGGGAATACTCTCATTGAAGGATAGGGAAACACATTTTGCAACAATTCACCTTCTTGATGTGGAAACGGGTGAGTATAATAAATCTTATGTGAAAAGATATATTCCAAACAGAAAAATTGCCCTTATAAAATTTGTAAAAAGAATTCAGGGGCTTATGGTTAAAAAAGGTAATCTACTAGAGATTAATTCTTTGGAGGATATTGTAAAAAAAGGTGCAAGGTTTGTGAACAGGCAAAAGGGATCTGGTACAAGGATTTTGCTTGATTATGAATTAAAAAGATTGGGTATAAATCCCAAAGACATCATAGGTTATGATAGGGAAGAATATACTCATATTTCGGTTGCAGCACAAATAGCTAAAGGAAATGCAGATGCTGGACTTGGGGTATTTTCTGCTGCTAAGATTATGGACCTTGATTTTATTCCGATAGCAAATGAAGAGTATGACATTGCAATTCCCGTTGAGTACTTAGAACTTGAAGGGGTAAAGCAGTTTTTGGAGGTTATAAATTCAGAAGAATTTAAAAATGAGCTTGATAAGCTTGGAGGGTATGACTATAGCAATTTAGGAGAAATTATCATTATCGAGTAAAGGAGAGTTTTTATGAGAGATAGGTTAGGAAGAAATGTTGATTATTTAAGAGTTTCTGTTACGGATAGATGTAACTTAAGGTGCATTTATTGTATGCCGGAGGAGGGAATACCCAAAAAAGATCATAATGAGATTCTAAGGAACGAAGAAATTTTAAAAATAATTAGGATTTCAGCAGAACTTGGCATTAAAAAGGTAAGGTTTACAGGAGGCGAGCCACTTGTAAGGAAGGGAATTGAGAACATAATTTATGAAACATCAAAAATAAAAGGCATTGAAGACATTGCACTTACAACTAATGGAACAAAACTTTATGAAATGGCAGATACTTTAAAAGAAGCAGGACTTAAAAGAGTTAACATAAGCCTTGATAGTCTTAAAAAAGATCGATACCGTATGATTACAAGGCTTGGGAATATTGATGATGTATTTAGGGCTATTGACAAAAGTTTATCTATTGGACTTGAACCTGTAAAAATTAATACGGTTGTAATAAAAGGTATAAATGACGATGAAATTTTTGATTTTGTAAAACTTGCCGATGAAAACCCGCTTCATATCAGATTTATTGAAATAATGCCGATAGGTGAAGGAGCAAAATTCAAAGATAACTATATATCGTCGGATGATTTAATAAGTAGCATTCCCGGACTGACTCCGGTTGAAACAGAACCGGGTAACACTGCAAGGGTTTTTAAAAGAAAAGGAGCAAAGGGAACGGTTGGTTTTATTGCACCTTTGTCATGTAAATTTTGTTCAAGTTGTAATAGGATTAGACTTACTGCAGCTGGAACTATAAAACCTTGTCTGCATTCAAAATATGAAGTAGATATTAAAAGTTTTTTAAATGATGAAGACAAGATAAGAGCAATGCTGGAACATGCAATCTTAAGTAAGCCGGCAGGGCATAATCTTGAAAAGGAAATAAGCCAGAATCAAAAAATGATGTTTCAAATAGGGGGATAGTATATGAATTTAACACACATTAATGAAGAAGGTAGAGCAAGAATGGTCGATGTTAGCGAGAAAGCTGAGACAAAAAGAGAAGCTGTTGCAATAGGAAGTATTTATATGAAAAATGAAACTTTAAGAAGAATACATGAAGGAACTATTAAAAAAGGAGATGTCCTAGCTGTTGCACAGGTTGCAGGTATTATGGCTGCGAAAAATACATCTCATATGATTCCGATGTGTCATCCTATCATGATAACCGGATGTGATATTAGTTTTAATTTGGATTTTGAGAATTCAAAGATTGACATTAAAGCAGTAGTTAAAACTGTTGGACAAACAGGGGTTGAGATGGAGGCATTGACTGCAGTTACGGTTGCAGCTCTTACGATTTATGATATGTGTAAAGCAATAGATAGAGACATGGTTATAAGCGAAATAATGCTTGTGAAAAAAAGTGGTGGAAAATCAGGCCTTTATGAAAGGGAGGTTTAATAATGGCAAAGGTGGTGTCAGTTAATATTAGCAAAAAGAAAGGAACTGTAAAAAAGCCTATAGAAAAGGGATATTTTAGAGAAAACCACGGGCTTGAAGGAGATGCTCATGCTGGAAGGGGACACAGGCAGGTCAGTCTTCTTGCAGAGGAGAGTATAGAAAAGATGAAAGCAAAAGGCATTTGGGATTTGGCTGCAGGAAAATTTGCAGAAAATATAACAACGGAAGGAATTGAACTTCACACTTTGCCGGTAGGGACAAAACTTAAAATAGGAGAAGAGGTTATTCTTGAAATCTCTCAAATAGGGAAAAAATGTCACGAAGCTTGTGAGATCAGGAAAATTACGGGTGATTGTATACTGCCGATGGAAGGGATATTTGCGAGGGTGTTAAAAAGTGGGTTCATAAAACCCGGAGATGAGATTATAGTTATAAATGAATAAAATTGTGGAACTCCAAAAGATAATTTTTATCTTTTGGAGTTTTGTATTTTAATAGATATTGTTATAATTGCATTTATTTGTGATTTCTTATGTGACTTTCCGAACAATTCCTTTTTTGATTGAAAAAATTACACGGTTAAAAATTTAAATTCAAGAAATTTCAAAAAACACTCATGTGTTTATTTTGTGATAATGTTATCTTGTAAACTATTATGATAGTTTAACAGGAGTTCGGGGCGAATACAAGGGGGTAATTTACGAAACTGTGCCTTTTATTAAACCTAAAAAAGCTAATGCTGAAGACAACGTTAAGAAGGAGAAATCTACTTACAGACCACCCGATACCCATTATTACAAATACAGTCGTAACAATGTAAGTATGTCAGTTATACTAACAAGTCATAGGTGGGGTTCCAAGGTATTCGCTGACAATTTTCATGGCGCAGAATTTTCCACACATGCTGCAAGTTTTGGCTGTAGATACGTTTTTATTGATGCGATATTTAAAAGCTTTATCAGGGTCTATAGAAAGCTTTATTTGCTCATCCCAGTCTAAAGCTTTTCTTGCTTTAGCCATAGTCAAATCTTTTTCTTTAGCGCCTTTTACACCTTTTGCGATATCTGCAGCATGGGCAGCAATTTTTGCTGCAATAACTCCTTCTTTGACATCTTCCATATCGGGAAGTCCGAGATGTTCTGCAGGTGTGACATAGCAAAGGAAATCTGCACCGGCAGCTGCTGCAACTGCACCGCCAATTGCCGCGGTTATGTGGTCGTAACCGGGGGCGATATCGGTTACAATAGGACCGAGTACGTAAAAAGGGGCGTTGTGACAAAGCTGTTTTTGAAGTTTTACATTTGCTTCAATTTGGTCAATTGGCACATGCCCAGGTCCCTCTACCATTACTTGGACTCCTGTTTCGCGAGCCCTTTTGACAAGTTCACCAAGGATGATGAGCTCTTGTATTTGTGCGCTATCTGTAGCATCTTCGAGACAACCGGGACGCAGTCCATCTCCTAAACTTAAAGTTATGTCATATTTTTTGGCAATATCAAGAAGTCTGTCAAAATGCTCATACAAGGGATTTTCTTTGTCATTGTAGAGCATCCAGCCGATTGTAAAGGAGCCGCCGCGACTTACTACATCCATCACTCGGCCGTTGTCTTTAAGCTTTTTCAATGATTCAAATGTTAGACCACAGTGGACTGTTATAAAGTCTACACCATCTTCCGCCTGTTGTTCTATGACTTCAAAAATAAATTCTTCAGGCATGGCAACGATGCTGCCGTATTTGTACATGGATTCAACAGCTGCTTGATACATGGGAACAGTACCTACAGGTACAGGGGAATTTTCAAGTATTTTTCTACGAGATTGATTAATGTCGCCGCCTGTGCTTAAATCCATTACCGCATCTGCTCCAGCTTTTACAGCAACATTTAATTTTTCAATTTCTTTGTCAATTTCGGGATATGCATCAGAGGTTCCTATGTTGGCATTTACTTTTGTCGATAAACCCCTTCCTATGCCTTTGGGAATGAGGTTTTTGTGGTTGATGTTTGATGGTATTACTATTTCTCCTTTTTTAACTCCTTCTAAAATAAATTCTTCGTCCACTCCTTCATACTCTGCGACTATTTTCATCTCTTTTGTGACAATGCCTGAAAGGGCATATTCCAATTGTGTCATAACAAAACCTCCTTAAAAATAAATAAACCATGGGGATTATAGCCATGGCAGATGACCACATCCCTACGCAGGTACTAACCTAACAGGTTCGATGGGTTAAAAGGCAACACCTTTTTCTCAGCCGGTTACGCCGGCACCCCATGTGGCAAATATTAAATTTTTATAATCGATAGGGTATAAATATTGCAATACTATTATACCACTAAAAAAAATCGGTGTATATTAAAATTTGAAAAAATTTAAGAAAGAGTAAAAAAAATTCTTGACTTTATAGTTTCAAAGTGATAACATAAATTACAACGTGCAAAATTGAATATATTACACACAAACCTCTTATCAAGAGTGGTGGAGGGACTGGCCCGATGAAACCCGGCAACCGGCATTTATATGCGTCTGGTGCCAAATCCTGCAGGTTAGGTTATCTAACCTGAGAGATGAGAGGAGTGGCGGATTATTAGGCCCTCTTCTCATTTTGAAGAGGGCCTAAAAATTTATCGGGAGGTGTAACATGACAGTAAAAATCGGGTTATTGGGACTTGGAACAGTAGGAACAGGAGTATATAGATTGATAACTTCAAGAGGAGGTCATATAAAAGAGAGCACTGGGTTTTATCCTGAAATAAAAGGGATACTTATTAAAAATCTCAACAAACCAAGAAAAGTAAATGTGCAAGGACTTCTTACACAGAATGCTGAAGAAATTTTAAAAGATAAAGAGATAAAAATAGTCATTGAAGCAATTGGAGGCGTTCATCCAGCTTATGAATATGTGAAGGAAGCTTTGTCTGAAGGTAAACATGTTATAACTGCAAATAAAGAGTTAATAGCCAAACATGGAGAGGATTTAAATGAAATAGCGGAAAAAAATGGAGTATTTTTAAAATGCGAGGCAAGCGTTGGAGGAGCTATACCTATACTTCATCAAATCGATAGATTAAAAATAACGGATGAAATTGATTTTGTAGGTGGAATAATAAATGGCACGACTAACTATATTCTTACGCAAATGTCCACCAAGGGGAAAAGCTATGAAGAAGCGCTTATTGAAGCCCAAGAATTAGGGTATGCGGAATTAAATCCCGATTATGATGTAAAGGGTTTTGATTCACTGTATAAACTGATTATTCTCATGCGCAAAGTATTCAATGTAAATGTGCCAGTAAATTCTATAACGAGAAGTGGAATTGATGGGATTACAAAAGAAGACATAAACTATATCGCCAAATGGGGGTATAAAATAAAATTACTTGCGTGGGGGAAAAAAGTCAAAGATAACATTTTTGCAGGAGTAGAACCGGTAGTAGTGGAAGAAAGCAATATTTTATCAAAAGTAAGCGATGTAAATAATGCAATTATATTGAAAGGAGATAGTTTTGGAGAATACGTCTTTGTAGGAAGAGGAGCAGGAGAACTTCCTACTGGGGATGCTGTTGTAGCAGATTTACTTGATGTACTATTAAATTACAACATTAAAGGTAATAATGTAGCAAAGTTTCTTCCAGTTTCTGAAGGCAGCTTCACAGATACATTTTATATAAGATTTAAAATGCACAAAGGAGATATTTTGAATCTACAAGAAATTTTAAATTTCTTTAAGAGAGAAGGAGCTTTAATTTTGGAGTCTTCATATGAAAATGATATTTTTGTAGCTGTAATTAGAGTAAAAGCAAATATTAATGCATTTGTAAAAAAAATAAAGGATGAAAAAATTGCAGAAATAAAAGCAATTTATAAAGTGCTACAGGAAGATATAGATGAGGGACAATTAAAAGAGTTTGAAGATTTGGTAGAGGTAATTTGAACTAGGAAAGGAGATAGAAATATGCCTAAAAAATATGGTTTTTCTACTTTGGCAATTCATGAAGGTTGGGAGCCAGACCCGACCACAGGAGCTGTAGCGCTTCCTATATATCAAACTTCATCTTTTGCTTTTAAAAGTACAAAGCACGCGGCAGATTTGTTTGCCTTAAAAGAAGAAGGATATATTTATACCCGAATGATGAATCCCACTATTAACGCTTTTGAAAAGAGAATGGCAGCTTTAGAAGGTGGGGTAGGTGCTCTTGCTGTATCTTCAGGGCAAGCTGCTATAACATTAGCTGTTACTAATATAGCAGGGATGGGAGACGAAGTGGTCTCTTCTACTAATCTTTATGGGGGTACTTACAACCTTTTTGCAACTACTTTAAAGAAGTTTGGAATAAATTTTAAATTTGTGGACCCCAGTGACCCTGAAAATTTTAGGAGGCAAATAACAGATAAAACAAAGGCTTTATACGTTGAAACTATTGGCAATCCCAAGATTGATGTTGCTGACATTGAAAAAATAGCAGAAATTGCACACACTGCAGGAATTCCTCTCATTGTAGATAATACTTTTGCAACTCCTTACCTTGCACGGCCTATCGAGTTTGGGGCTGATATAGTGGTACATTCGGCGACTAAATTTATAGGTGGACATGGGACTTCTATAGGTGGAGTTATAGTAGATTCTGGAAAATTTAATTGGAACAATGGAAAGTTTCCAGAACTTACAGAACCAGATCCAAGTTATCATGGTATAAGGTATGTAAAAGATGTAGGTGAAGCGGCTTATATTGTAAAAGCGAGGGTGCAGCTTTTAAGGGATTTGGGTACTGCTTTGAGTCCCTTTAATGCATTTTTATTCGCACAAGGATTAGAGACTCTATCTCTTAGGATGGAAAGGCACAGTCAAAATGCTTTAAAAGTTGCAGAGTTTTTAGCTTCTCATCCCTACGTTTCGTGGGTGAATTATCCAGGACTTAAATCAAGTCCTTATTATGCTTTGGCACAAAAGTATTTGCCAAGAGGTCAAGGAGGAGTTTTGACTTTTGGCATAAAAGGTGGATTAAAAGCAGGCATTAAGTTTATAGAGAGTTTAAAATTATTTACTCATCTTGCTAATATAGGGGATGCAAAGTCTTTGGTTATACATCCAGCCAGCACGACTCATCAGCAGTTATCAAAAGAAGAACAGTTAGCTTCTGGTGTTACGGAGGATATGATAAGACTTTCTGTAGGACTTGAGGATATAGAAGATATATTAGAAGACCTTGATAATGCCCTTTATGCATCGCAAAAATAGATAAGGAAAGGTTGATGTAGATGATAGTTGAGGAAAAAAAGGTTACACTAAAAGGGAAAAATATATTCACTACAGAAAGTGGATATAGCTTTGATGAACTTACTATTGTTTATGAAACTTATGGAAAATTAAATAAAGAAAAAAATAACGTGATACTTGTGGAACACGCATTAAGTGGTAGTGCCCATGCAGCAGGTGTGCATCCTGGGAAAAATAACGTGGGCTGGTGGGACCCTTTAATTGGGCCAGGTAAATATATTGATACAAACAAATATTTTGTCATATGCTCTAACTTTCTTGGCAGTTGTTATGGAACGACAGGTCCTTCTTCTATAGACCCTAAGACAGGGAAACCTTACGGTTTGGGATTTCCAAAGATTAACATAAGAGACATGGTAAAAGTGCAAAAACTTCTCTTAGATTATGTCGGCATAGATCGCATAAAAGCGGTTATAGGGGGCTCTATGGGAGGAATGCAAGCTTTAGAGTGGGCAGTGACATACCCGGATTTAGTGGATAAAGCGATAGTCATAGCTGCTGATTATAAACTCACTCCTCTCAATATTGCATATAATCATGTAGGAATCCAATGTATACTCAATGACCCCTATTTCTACGGCGGTGATTACTATGATAAACCACATAAACCTGATAAAGGCTTAAGTACTGCCAGAATGCTTGGGATGATAACATACAAAAGTGGTGACCTATTTGACCATAGATTTGACAGATTAAGAGATGAAAACAACTTTGAAGTGGAAAATTACCTCAACTATCATGGGCTATCTTTTATAAACAGATTTGATGCAAATTCGTATTTATATATTTTGTGGGCTATGAATGAACATGATATTACAAAGCCTTACGGCTCCTTGAAGATGGCACTTAAGAGGATTAAAGCGGAAATACTAATGATAGGCATAGATACAGATATGATATTTCCATCCAAATACATGAAAGACTTTATCAAAAAACTCAATGCTACAGGAGGATGCGGCAGATTTGAGGAAATATCTTCAATGCAAGGTCATGACTCTTTTTTGGTAGATATAGATAAGATTGGACCGATCATTTTAGGTTTTTTAGAAGAGACATACGATAAAGAAATGGTATGTGTATAATTTCACTAAGAACAGTCGATTTTAAAATGGGACTGTTCTTTTTTATGTGCCATTAATGTTATAATTAAAATATACCTTTTATATCGGAATTTTAAAAAGAGGTGATTTTAATGGCAAAAAAAGAAATAAAACTTGGTTTTGTAGGGCTTGGGTTTATTGGGACAATCCATTCTATAGCTTGTTTTTCAATGCCTTTATTATTTAAAAACCTTCCTTTTGAAGTGAAACTTGGACCTGTGTACAAGAATAACATAGAAGATATACCACATTTTTTTGAAAAAGGTGTAAAAAGTATTGAAGAAATGTTGGAAGATGGTGACCTTGATGCTGTCGACATATGTACCCCTAATTACCTTCATTATGAACAGGCGATGAAAGTGATAGATGGGGAAGCATTGAAGCTTCCCGGATATCTCCTGACCTTGAGGAGGAGACTCGATTTGAAATATACGGTACAAAGGGCTCAATAAAAATATCTACAAAACATCCTCGATATGCTGTATTATATAAAAAGCAAGAGAATATGAAAATAATTGGTGATTATGATAAAGAAAGTAAATTTACTAAATATGTACAGTTAATATATCCCCAAGAAAAATATTCTCTTGGATGGATGGTAGATTTACACATGGCAAGTCTCATAAACTTTTTTACAAATATTGTAGAGGATAAAATTGTATTTAGTGAGACACCCACTTTTGAGGAAGCCTACAAAGACCAGGTTATTTTGGATAAAATATTATTATCAGCTGAAAATAATGGGAAAGTTATTAGTAATCTAAAAGATTAGTTGTCAATTTTATATATATCTGACATTTTGCAAAAGTAAAGCGACTTGATAGAGCAGAAGCTAAACTTAGCGAGACTGAAGAACGGAAGCGGGGCCGGAGCCATGGAGGGCGGAGGCGGGCACCTGAGGCAAGGAGGCCGATTGTGCCCGGAAACCCCGCTGGAGTTCGAGATCGAGCGCTAGTTTAGCCTGCGATATCCCAGGAGCGAACTGTGCAAAATGTCAGTATATTATTCAATCAATAAGATAGGGGTAGTAATAAGATGAAAATTACAGTAAAAGAAGAGTTTTTGAAGAGAATGGAGCAATTACTTAAAGAAGAGTATGAAGATTTTTTAAAGGAATACGACAAAAAGTCTCAAAAAGGCTTAAGAGTGAATACATTAAAAATCGGTGTAGAAGAGTTTAAAAAAATTGTTCCTTTTGAGATAACCCCAATTCCTTGGTGCCCAACTGGGTTTTATTATGATAAAGAAGAAAAGGCGGGCAACCATTTGTACCATATTTTAGGACTTTACTACATTCAAGAGCCTACAGCGATGGCAGTTGTGGAGGTATTAGACCCTAAGCCAGGAGAAAAAATTCTCGATGTAAGTGCAGCGCCGGGCGGGAAGACTACTCACATAGCTACAAAAATTGGCGATAAGGGAATTATTGTGGCGAATGAAATAGACAACAAAAGGATAAAAGCGCTGGTGGAAAATATAGAGAGAATGGGAATAAGAAATATTGTGATAACAAACGAAAGTCCTGAAAAATTGGCTTCCGCATTTAAGGGGTATTTTGATAAGATTTTGGTTGATGCTCCTTGCTCAGGAGAGGGAATGTTTAGGAAAGACCCTACGGCAAGGAAGATATGGTCTTTAAATAATGTCATGAGCTGCTCTATAATACAAAAAAATATACTTAGAAATGTGGCGCCGTTATTGAAGCCTGGCGGCATTTTAGTCTATTCTACTTGCACTTTTTCACCTGAAGAAAACGAAGGAGTTATAAAAAAATTTTTAGAAGAACATCTGGAATTTGAAGTTGAGGAAAGTGAAGTGTGCAAATACTTCGACAAAGGACATCCTGAATGGGTAGAAGGTCCAGAAGATTTAAGCAAATGCATAAGGTTATGGCCTCACAAACTTAAAGGAGAGGGACATTTTATCGCAAAATTAAGAAAAAAAGATAGTGATAACGAAGATTATAAATTCACAAAAAGAAAGAATAGTAACAACAAAAAAGGATTAGAGCTGTTTTACGACTTTGCCAATAAATATCTTAATTTAGATTTAGGAGTTCTTAATCTTGAGATTTACAATAACTTTGTGTATCATGTATCAGAGGATTTACCATATTTAGGTAATATAAAAGTGTATAGATATGGTTGGCAGTTAGGAGAGCTTAAAAAAAATAGGTTTGAACCTTCTCACTGGCTAGCAATGGGGATAAAAACGCATGAGGCACAAAGGCATTTAGAATTGACAAAAGAATATAAAGAAAAGTATTTCAATGGCGAAACTTTTGAATTGGACATGGAAGATGGATGGATTTTTTTCACCGCAGAGGGATTTCCTGCTGGATGGGGCAGGGTAGCAAAAGGGATAGTTAAAAATTATTACCCTAAATGGTTGAGAAATATCAAGATTTGGGAGGAATAAAATGATTAGGTGTTTATCTTATTCGCAGGGGGAAATTGTCGATATTGAACCTAATATAATTTCAGAAAAAATTAACAACAAAAACCTTTTATGGGTTGATTTAGAAAATCCTAATGATTTTGAAATAAAAATATTAAGTGAAAGTTTTAGATTTCATCCACTTACTATTGAAGATTGCCTTCATAGAAAACAACGTTCCAAAATAGAAGACTATCAAAATTATTATTTTATAGTGATGAATGTTTTTAAGGGACGGAAATTAGAAAAAGAATTTATAAATTCTGAAATTTTTATTTTCGTTTCAAAGACTTATGTTGTAACAGTACATTGGAGTAAAATGGAATTGATAGATGTTATTTACAAGAAAGCTACAGTTACAACTAATATCTTTGAAAGAGGAATAGATTTTTTGCTTTACAGCATTATGGATGGAGTTATAGATGATTATTTTCCAGTAGTAGATGAAATAGGAGAAAAAATTGATGAAATTGAAGAAGGAATTTTTAAAAAAGATGATAATGTGGTTTACAATAAAATATTTACATTAAAAAAGAACATGCTAAAACTAAGAAAAATAATAACAGCTCAAAGAGAAATTTTAAATACTTTTTTAAGGCATGATTTTACACTCATTAAAGAAGAAAATCGACTTTATTTTATGGATATCTATGACCATATTATGCGTTTATTTGACCTTATAGATACTTATTATGACCTACTTACGGGTACTCTTGACCTTTATATGTCTTCCATATCGAACAGGATGAATGAGATCATGAAGACTCTTACTATTATAACTACAATAATGATGCCACTTACTCTTATCACTGGTATTTATGGAATGAACTTTAAAAATATGCCTGAACTCAACACAGAGTATGGATATTTTGTGACATTAGCTTTTATGGGGCTTATCGCTTTATGGGAGATTTTGTATTTTAAAAAGAAAAAATGGTTGTAAAAAAGTAAGATACTCACGCAATGCACTTTGCGCATAAAAGCGGGGACTTATTAAAAATGACTTTATCTACATACTGGACCTGCTTGCGCAGGTTTTTTATTATCTATATAAAGCCCTCCTTCTTTGTGCAATTTTATGCTTTAAAATCTCAATTTTCGGGGAATAATATTTTTAGCATAAAATTGCAGTGGAGAAGGAGTTGACCTTGCCTTGTTCTATGGGGTGTTAGTTTTAACTTTGCTTTTACTATTAGCATTTTTAGTACATATTTCAAAAAACTATAGATTAAATAGAGAAGACATGGTGAGAGATTTTAATGATGTCATTTTAAATTCTGAAGAAATGGAAAAACATGCAGCGGAAATAGCACAAAATCACAACATCATGAAAAGAACCAAATTGTCATATTTGCTTATTCCCAGAATGAACAGAAATTACAATTACATTAAATCAGTTTATAGAAGTTTGAATAGTGATTTGAAAGAAAATGTCTATATTTTCCAAGAAGAAGAGTGGTTATTGGACAATTTTTATATAATTGAAGAGCAAGTTAAAGAAATAAGAAAAAGCTTGTCAAAGAGTTATTATTCCGGACTTCCAGGGCTTAAAAATGGTTTACTTAGAGGATATCCAAGGATATATGCCATAGCCTTTGAATTAGTGCTCCATTCTGACGGCAAAATTGATGAAAAAACTATAATCAACTTTATAAAAGCATATCAGACAAAGGCTTTGCTTTCCAGCTCGGAGCTGTGGGCTTTAAGCCTTATGATACGTATTGCTTTGATTGAAAAGATAAAAAGAATTTGCGAAAAAATTGTGGATGCTCGCAGACAAAGGGAAAAAGCAGATAGTATATTGAATTTGCTTTTAGAAAAAGAAATGAAATATGAAGAAATAAAAAAACTGATTAGGGAAAACATCAATGTTGCAGATAGATTTCCTCTTCAGTTTATTGAGCATTTGGTAAACAGACTTAGAAAAGAAGGGGACAGTTCAACTAATGTAATACAGTATATAGATAAAATTTTAATGGAATATGATACCAATATTGCAGATGTGACGGAAAGGTCCCATCAAATGCAAGCAAAGAGGCAGATTTCCATAGGCAATGCTATTGTTAGTTTAAAAACTGTTTCTTCTCTTGATTGGGCACAGATATTTGAAAGTTTGAGTCCAGTCGAGCAAATTTTAAGGCAAGACCCTGATGGTACATATCCTATGATGGATTTTGAGTCGAGGGATTATTACAGGCATGAAATAGAGAAAATAGCAAAAACTTACAATACTTCAGAGACATATGTGGCCAAAAAGGCTATAGAATGTGCCAAAGAAGTAACGGAGGAAGAGGGTAAGTTAGGGTACATAAACCATGTCGGATTTTACCTCATAGGTAAGGGAAGAAGTATTCTTGAAAATAAAATAAACAACAAGACTAAAAGTGTAAGAAATATAGCTAAAGTTCTAAAAAGGTATCCGGATGTTTTCTACATAGCTTTAATTTTAGTAAGTATATTGTTAGGTGAAATTTTCGCGATAAAATACTTGTGGAGTTTAAATAGAAATTTGTGGCTTCTGATTGTTTCGGCAGCAATCCTTTTAATCCCTTTCAGTGAAATAGCAGTACAGCTTGTAAATTGGATTTTGATGCACGTTTTTAAACCTGTGGTACTGCCGAAAATTGAATTAAAAGATGGCATACCTGAGGATGCAGCGACAATGGTGGTAATTCCTTCGCTTTTGACGGATGAAAAGAGGACTAAAGAATTAATTGAAAGTCTTGAAGTGTATTATCATGCGAATAAAGAAAAAAATTTGTATTTTGCTTTATTAGGAGATTTTAAAGACGCGCCTTTTGAAGAACTTTCAGAAGATGAAAAAATTGTAAATTGTGCGCTGACTGAAGTTAAAAAGTTAAATAAAAAATACACCAAAGATGGAGAGGAAATATTCTATTATTTCCATAGGAAAAGACAATACAACGAAATGCAAAAAAGTTGGATGGGATGGGAGCGGAAAAGAGGAGCTCTTGTTGAATTTAACGAGCTTTTAAGAGGAAGCAATGATACAAGTTTTTACGTGGTTAGTGGAGATGTGGCTAAGTTAAAAATAAAATATGTGATAACTTTGGATGCAGATACTAATTTGCCTATTGATGCTGCTAAAAAACTTGTCGGAACGATGCTTCATCCCTTGAACAAAGCTGTAATTGATAAAGATTGTGGGATAGTAGTAGAAGGATATGGCCTTTTGCAACCGAGAATAAGTATTGACATAGAAAGCGCAAATGCCACCCTCTTTTCCCGTATTTTTGGTGGGCAGGGTGGAATTGACCCTTATACTACAGCAGTATCAGATGTGTACCAAGATTTGTTTGGAGAAGGTATATACACAGGAAAAGGAATATATGACGTAGACGTATTTAGGGAGCTATTAAAAGATACCATACCTGATAATTCTATTTTAAGCCATGACCTTTTAGAAGGGTCTTTTGTAAGAACGGGGCTTGTTACTGATATAGAATTGATTGATGGCTATCCTGCAAAATACAATTCATATATTATGAGATTACACAGATGGGTGAGAGGCGACTGGCAATTACTTCCTTACTTGAATTATAAGATAAAAAATAGGAGAGGAGAAGTCATCAAAAATCCGCTTTCTGTGGTAACGAAATGGAAGATTTTTGACAATTTAAGGAGAAGTCTTGTGACAGTTGCTTTGATGTTGATGATATTTCTAGGATTTAGCATTTTGCCAGGAAGTGGATTTTTGTGGTTGTTACTTGCAGCTTTGACTGTGTTTTTCCCTCTCATACCTGTTTTGGTTGATAGAATTTTTAAAGGCCAATTTAGACGCTATTGGGAAAAAAGGCACAAAGCTGTGATACAAGGTGTCAAAGCTGCTTTTTACCAATCGTTACTAAATTTCATATTCTTGCCTTATCAAGCTTATATAATGGCAGATGCAATAGTTAGAACAATTGTAAGGTTATACATAACTCGAAAAAATCTGTTGGAATGGGTTACAGCTGCTGACATGGAAAAACGCTTAAAAAACGATTTTGCAAGCTTTTTTAAAAGAATGTGGGTATCTTTGTTGGAAGGATTGGCAGTAGTCGTATTAGCTATGTATTTTAAGCCCCAAAGTTTAATATGGGCTATTTTGCTGTTTTTCCTCTGGGCAGTTTCTTGCTACATTGCTTTTTATATAAGTAAGCCAATTGATAAAAAAGTAAAAGCTGTTTTGCAGGAGGACATGGAAAAACTACGTTTAATAGCGAGAAAAACGTGGAGATTTTTTGAAGACTTTGTGGTAGAGAGCCAAAATTATTTGCCACCTGACAATTTTCAGGAGGACCCTCCCAATGGAATTGCTGAAAGAACTTCTCCTACGAATATAGGGCTTTACCTTGTTTCTGTAGTTGGAGCAAGAGATTTGGGATATATTACTACAACAGAGATGCTTGAAAGGATTGAAAAGACTCTTGCCACAATAGAAAAGATGGATAAATGGAACGGCCATTTGTACAATTGGTACAACACAAGGACATTAGAGCCTCTAAAACCCTATTACGTTTCTACAGTGGACAGCGGAAATTTAGTGGGCTATTTAATAACAGTGAAAGAAGCGATGGAAGATTTTTTAAGTAAACCTCTTGTGGACATTGAATTAGCGAGAGGTTTGAAAGATACTGTCAAAGTGCTGGAATTGGATGAGATTTTAAACGAAAATTTTGAAGATACTTTAAGTAAAAATACATTGATGCCATCCAATTGGAAAATGTTATTAGATAAAATTTATGAAAAAATAGAGGGATTGAAAGATAGAGAAGAGAATGCAAAAAGGTTAAATAAGATAATTGAACCTTTTAAAAAGGAAATGAAAGATTTTTTGGTGTGGTTGGAATTTGAAGAGGATGGAAAAGAACATGAACTTTTTAGAAAATATAAAGAGATTTTTGAAGAATATACTTCTCCTAAGGAATTACAAAAGATATACAATGATTACCTTTTAGAGTTAGAGAAAACTTTTGATGAAGATTCAGAGGAAAAAGAGAATTTGTTAAAGAGACAAAAAGATAAAATTCTGATGGCTATAGAGAATATTGAAGAATTATCTAAAAAAATTACAAATATAAAAGCTACAATTGAGAAACTTGTAGAAGATACAAAATTTAGGTATTTGTACGATGAAAAGAGGCAGCTTTTCTCTATAGGATACAATGTAGAGGAGGAAAAGCTTACAAAATCTTATTATGACTTATTGGCATCAGAAGCGAGACAGGCAAGTTTTATCGCAATTGCAAAGAGGGAAGTTGACAAAAGGCACTGGTTTAAATTGGGACGCATGCTTACAGTTGAAAACAGGTATAAAGGGTTGGTGTCTTGGTCAGGGACGATGTTCGAATACTTTATGCCTCTTTTGATAATGCGAAATTATGACAATTCTTTACTCGATGAGACATACGCTTTTGCTGTAAAAGTGCAAAAAAATTATGGCAAAAAATTTGATATGCCGTGGGGTATATCGGAGTCTGGATTTTACGCCTTTGACATAAATTTAAATTACCAATACAAAGCCTTTGGAATTCCAAGTTTAGGGCTTAAAAGGGGATTATCTCACGATAAAGTTGTAGCACCTTATGGGTCTTTGCTGGCAATTGGCGTGGATGCGGAAGGCGTGCTAGAAAACATAAAATTTCTTAAAAAAGAAGGGATGGAAGGGAAATACGGTTTTTATGAGGCGATAGACTACACACCCGAAAGAGTTCCTTTTGGTAGAAAGAATGCGATAGTCAAAAGTTTTATGGCACATCACCAAGGAATGACTTTTATAGCCTTGAACAATTTTATAAATGACAATATAATGCAAAAAAGATTTCACAAAGACCCAATGATAAAAGCTGCGGAAATACTACTTCAAGAAAAAATGCCTATGTATCTGGATATTACACGTGAAGAAAGAGAAGAAGCCAGAAAGATTGAAAAGATTCGCAAAGAAGAAGGAGATTTTGTAAGGGTATTGGGAGAATCCAAAAGCGGACTGCCAGAAGTCCATGTTTTGTCCAGTGGTAAGCATTTTGTGATGCTTACAGAAAGAGGCACAGGTTATAGCAAAAATGACAGAGGTATTTTCTTGACGAGATGGAGGAACGATGTAGCACAAGACTACGGCACCTTTATATTCGTTCAAAATATAAACTCCAATACTGTATGGTCTGCCACTTATGCTCCTTTTTATGAAAAAGACAAAAATTACAGAGTAGTTTTTTCTGCAGATAAAGCAGAGTACTTTAAAAGGGTAGGCAATGTAGACACACATATGGAGGTGATAGTTTCGCCAGAAGACAATGTAGAAATAAGGAGGGTGACTTTAAAGAATCACAGCAAACATCCGCGAATACTGGAAGTTACAAGTTTTGGTGAAATAAGCTTGACAGATTTGCCAACTGATGTAGCACATCCGGCGTTTAATAAGCTCTTTGTAAAGACTGAGTTTTTAAAAGAAGAAGATGCCATTTTGGTTTGCAGAAGACCGAGAGAACAAAACGAAGATAAAATATGGGCAGTCCATAAAGTAGCAGTTTTAAATGCAGAGATTATAGGAGATACTCAATTTGAAACAGACAGGTCAAAGTTCATAGGAAGAGGAAGAAGTTTAAAAAAACCAATTGCTTTGGAGGTAGACCAACCTCTATCCAATACCCAAGGGGCTGTTCTTGACCCGATTGTAAGTTTAAGAAAGAGAATAAAGGTAATGCCAGGAGAAACAGCAAAAGTAGTGTATGTATCAGCATTGACACAAAGCCGCGAAGAAGCTGTAAAAATCGCTGGAAAGTATAAGGATGAAAATGCTGTTGAAAGAGCTTTTGAGATGGCATGGACGAGAAGTAGAGTAGAACTGGATTACCTCAATTTGAAACCACGGGAATTGGGTTTATTACAAAAGATGTTGTCACATCTTTTGTATATCAGTCCTCAGCGAAAGCTAAGAGAAAGTTTAATTATAAAAAATACCAAAGGTCAATCCGGTTTATGGTCATATGGAATATCGGGAGACATACCTATTGTGCTGGTTGAAATAGAGAAAATAGAAGAAGTAGACATGGTAAAATGGTTTTTGAAAGCCTATGAATATTGGAAAATGAAAGGGGTAAATGTTGACCTTGTAATTTTAAATAAAGATAAAGGCGGTTATATACAGCCACTAAATGACAGAATAAAAGAGATTATATCTGCCAGCTTTTCTTACGATGTGTTTGGCAAATACGGTGGAATGTATTTGCTTCAAGAAAACAATTTAAAAGAAGAAGATATTTATTTGTTAAATACCGCCGCTACTTTGAAGTTTGAAGGCAAAAATGAGTCAATATACGAACAAATAATTTTTAAAGAACAGAAAAACGTCCTTTCGGAAAAAAATTGGAGTAAAAAAGGCCAGAATTTTGAAGACCCCAAAGTAGAAGATATACCTTTAGAGTACTACAATGGCCTTGGAGGTTTTAGAAATGACGGAAAAGAATATGTAATAAGGTGGGAAGGCAAAAGCACTCCTGCTCCCTGGATAAACGTCATTTCAAATCCTTACTTTGGCTTTCAAATATCAGAGACAGGAGCAGGGTATACTTGGGCGGAAAACAGCAGAGAGTATAAATTGACTCCTTGGTACAACGACCCTGTGTTAGACCCTCATGGTGAAGTGGTTTATTTAAGAGATGATGAAACAGGTGAGGTGTGGACAGTTACGCCTTTGCCCAAAGGGAAGGCAAAAGTTCACTATGTAAAACATGGATTTGGATATACTTCTTTTGAAAGTGTGTGCTGTGGTTTAAGGCAGCAACTGACAGAATTTGTTCCAATAGAAGATTCAGTAAAAATAAGTATTCTCAATATTAAGAACTTGTCACAAGAGCAAAGAAAAATTACTGTAACTTATTATATAAGGCCAGTACTGGGGGTTACAGACCAGTTTACAGCACCATATATTTTTACAGAGTACAACAAAGAAATCGATGCTTTGCTCATAAGAAATATGTACAATGACGACTTCCCTGGAAGAATCGCTTTTTTGGCAGCGTCAGAGAGAATATCATTTTTTACGGGAGACAGAGTAGAGTTTATAGGAGTAACAGGAAGCTTGAGTTTCCCACAGGCTTTAAGTTATGAGAGTTTATCAAACAATGGAGGTATAGGTCTGGACCCTTGTGGTTCAATACAATTTCAAGTAAATATAAAACCTGGGGAAGAAAAGCAGCTAATACTTCTATTAGGACATGGTACAAGCTTAGAGGAAGTAAAAAGGATTGTTTCAAAATATACAAGTGTGGAAAATTCTCAGACTGAATTAGAAAAAGCAAAAGAATTTTGGAAGGACCTTTTAGAAAGGATACAGATTAAAACTCCTGACAAGTCAATGGATTTACTTGTAAATGGATGGCTGCCTTATCAAACAATTGCGTGTAGATTGTGGGCAAGGTCAGCTTTTTATCAATCGGGAGGAGCTTATGGTTTTAGAGACCAATTGCAGGATGCTATGAATATGGTATATCTAGAGCCAGAATTTACAAAAAATCAAATAGTCAATGCTTGCCAGCACCAGTTTGTAGAAGGAGACGTCCAACATTGGTGGCACCCTATAGTAAATAAAGGAATAAGAACAAAGTTTTCTGATGACTTGTTATGGCTTCCTTACGTAACAGCTGACTATATAGAAAAGACAGGAGATTGGTCTATATTGGACATAGAAGTAAATTACTTAGAAGATTTGCCATTGAAGGAGGAAGAAGAGGAAAGATATTCCACACCTCACTTATCTGAAACAAAAGGCACAGTGTATGAACACTGCCTAAAAGCTATAGACTATTCATTAAAATTTGGAGAACATGGGTTGCCTTTGATGGGGTCTGGTGACTGGAATGACGGAATGAATAAGGTAGGAAACAAAGGAAAGGGAGAAAGTGTATGGTTAGGATGGTTTTTGTACACTATTCTTCAAAAGTTTTCGCCCATATGTCAAACTAAAAAGGATGAAGAACATGCAAAAAAGTATCAAGAAATAGCTAATAAATTAATAAAAGCCATAGAAGAAAATGCATGGGATGGCAGTTGGTACAGAAGGGCTTACTTTGATGATGGGACACCTTTAGGCTCTGTAGACAATTTAGAATGCAAAATTGACTCTATATCACAGTCTTGGTCTGTGATATCTAAAGCCGCAAAAGATATTAGAGCTAAAGAGGCAATGAAGGCCGTTGTAAATTATTTGGTCAACGAAGAAGAAGGGATAATAAAGCTTTTAGCGCCCCCATTTGACAACGGGGATTTGAATCCGGGGTATATAAAAGGATATGTTCCAGGAGTTAGAGAAAATGGCGGTCAATATACTCATGCGGCAGCATGGGTAATACTAGCTTTTGCGGAGCTTGGAGAAGGAGATAAAGCATGGCAACTTTACAACATGATAAATCCTATAAATCACACCAGAACCCCTATTGAGTGCATGAAGTACAAAGTAGAACCCTATGTCATGGCAGCAGATGTGTATGCAGTAGAACCCCATGTAGGAAGAGGAGGTTGGACATGGTATACAGGTGCGGCAGGTTGGATGTACAGGATAGCAATTGAGAACCTCTTGGGTTTGAAAAAATACGGAGAAAAACTTATAATAGACCCTTGTATACCAAAAAATTGGGATAAATATGTGATAGAATATAAATATAAAGATATGAAATATCTAATAGATATAAGAAATCCTAATGGTGTTAACAAAGGTGTAAAAGAAGTATATATAGATGGAGAGCTTGTCACAGATAAGACTATTGATTTAACAAAGAAGGGAAATAGTCATCAGGTTTTAGTGGTAATGGGATAATAAGAAGCTATGACGACTTTTGTCATAGTTTCTTATTATCATTTTGCTTTAAGTTACAATCTTAACTAATGCTTAACAATTTGTACACAAATTTTTAATAATTTTGTGATATAATTTCCATACTATGTAAAATGGAGGGTTGAGACGGCTATGATGATAGAGCTAAAAAACGTAACAAAAGTTTATGGTACTCGTAAAGCAGTAGATAACATAAGCTTTTCTGTCGATAAAGGAGAAATAGTTGGTTTTTTGGGGCCCAATGGTGCCGGTAAAACTACCACTATGAAAATGATAACAGGATATATGCCTCCCACCAGCGGTACTATAAAAATTGCAGGATATGATATTGTTGAACAACCGATAGAGGCAAAGAAACATATTGGTTATTTACCAGAGGTACCTCCTTTGTATTTAGATATGACCGTAGAGGCATATCTCCATTTTGTGGGAGGTATAAAAGGTGTTCCTCCAAAAAAGAGAAGAGAAGATGTTGAACGAATTATACATGAAGTTGGTTTGACTGATGTGAGAAAAAGGCTTATAAAAAACTTGTCTAAAGGTTATAAACAAAGGGTTGGACTTGCACAAGCAATCATAGGAGACCCTGATGTTTTGGTATTAGATGAGCCGACAGTAGGTCTTGACCCTAAGCAAATTAAAGAAATAAGAGATATTATAAAAGAGTTAGGGAAAAAGCATACAATAATTTTAAGCACTCATATATTGCCAGAAGTTAGTATGGTGTGTGACAGAGTTATTATAATAAATAAAGGGAAAATTGTTGCAATAGATAAGACAGAGAATTTATCAACTGCATTGCAAAATTCAAGGAGATATTTTATAAAAGTGGAAGGGCCTTATGAAGAAGTAGTAAATAGTGTAAAAGAGATTGAAGGAGTAACTAATGTAGAAGCAGAAGTTGATTCAGATAATACGATAAAGTTGACAGTGGAATCTTCTGCTGATAAAGATATTCGAAAAGATATGTTTTTTGCTTTTGCCAAAAAAGCCTTCCCAATATTAGAACTTAAAATGCTAAGTTACAGTCTTGAAGAAGTATTCTTAGAACTTACAACAGAGGAGGAAAGCTACGATGAAAATGTGGGAAATATTAAAGAGGGAGCTTAAAGGTTATTTCTTTTCGCCCACTGCCTATGTGTTGTTAGGATTTTATCTTTTGATATCTGGATACTTTTTTTCAACATTTGTGTTATCTACCCATTATGCTGTATTGAGTCCAATCTTAAGCAGTATGGTCACTGTTTTTATGTTTATAAGTCCTATTTTGACAATGAGGCTTATCTCAGAGGACATGAAGACAGGGACAGATCAACTTTTACTCACGTCACCTGTTACAGTTACTGATATTGTTATTGGCAAATTTTTTTCCGCAGTGTTTGTGTATTTAGTAGCACTTGTAATAACTTTTTTATACCCCATTTATCTTAAATTGTATTCTTCACCAGATATGGGCTCTATCATAGCAGGTTATATTGGAGTGTTTCTAATAGGAGCGACTTTTATATCAATAGGCCTTTTTGCTTCTTCCCTTACAGAAAATCAAATGATAGCTGGAGTAATTGGATTTGCTTTAATTCTTGTGTTTTGGTTGATTAGTTGGCTAGGAGACGTGTTTAGTGGAAAAGCAAAAACTATTTTTCAGAATCTGTCTTTCTTTGACAGGTTGAATAATTTCCTAAATGGATTAGTGAATTTAAGTGATGTAGTCTTTTTCATAAGTGTAATTATATTCTTTATTTTCTTGACAATTCGTGTTGTAGACAAAAGACGTTGGAGTTAGGAGGAGAAAAGATGAATAATATAAGGCTAAAGTACGGGACTAATGCTTTTATAATGACAGCTCTTTTACTGGCTATTTTAATATTGGCAAATGTCATAGTTACGCAAAAGCCTATCAAGTGGGATTTGACTAAAAACAAGCAATATACCCTTTCTGACCAGACAAAGCAGGTTTTGAAAAACCTCAAAACAGATGTTACAGTTTATGCCTTTTTCAAAGAGGGTACTACTTCAAAAGATATGGTAAAAAGCTTGTTAGACCAATATAGAAATGTTTCAAAGAGAATAATTGTCCATTTTGTAGACCCAGATAAAGAACCGGCAATTGCTCAAAGATATGGAATTACGGATTATGACACAGTGCTTTTTATTGCAGGAAGTGGTGCTAATGAAAAAAGACAGATAGTAAATTCTTATGATATTTTTGGCATGGGTAGCCAGCCTAATACTGCTACTTTTAATGGAGAAGAACAGTTTACACAGGCTATAATTGATGTTACACAACCTAAAAAATTAAATGCGTATATTCTTCAAGGACATGATGAATTAAACAGCATTGACTATTTGGTGACTTTTAAAAACGCTTTGAGAGGAGAAGGATATAATGTAGAAGATTTAAATATAGGACAGGCAGGAGGAATACCAAAAAATACAGACTTATTAGTTATTGCTAACCCAAGAAGAGACTTTTCTGACAAGGAAATAGCTGCTTTAAAAGAATACTTTGACAAAGGCGGAAAAGCAATCATTGCAATGGGGGCAGAATATGGGCCTTTGACTCAAAAATCTGTAAATGAGCTTTTGTCTACTTGGGGTGTAAAATTTGACAATGACGTTGTAGTAGATCCAGGAAGGAATTATTTTATGGACCCGCTTTCTCCAGTTCCTCAGTACAAATTTCATACTATAACTAATAAATTGGATTTATCAAACTTGTACGTTGTAATGCCAATGTCAAGAAGTATTTCTTATCCTGATAAACCAACAGAAAATATAACTATAGAGCAATTGCTTTCAACCAGTGATAAAGCTTGGGGTAAAACCGATTTTAACTCAAAAGATGCTAATTTTCAAAAAGGTGATATCAAAGGTCCTTTAAGCTTAGGCTTAGCTATATCCGATTCAAAGACAGGAATGAAGATTGTAGCTATTGGAAGTAGCATGATGTTTACTGATAAAATAATTACATTGGAAGCTAATAGAGACTTTTTAATGAACAGTGCTAACTGGTTAGCGGATAAGACAACACAGATTTCTATACGTCCTAAATCCCTTGAGTTTAATCAGATTTTCCTGACCGGCAAACAAGCTGCTATACTCTTTTATACCACAGTTGTAACTATTCCACTGGTAATGTGGATAATTGGAGGATACATGTGGTATAGGAGGAAGACATTATGAAGATTTTTAAAACCACTATTGTTTTGCTGGTAATATTCGCTGTTCTTTTTGGCTACTATTTTTATGAAAGTAAAACCAATAAACCTGTTAAAGAAGACAACAAAATTTTTACCTTCAAAAATAACGATGTAAATTCTTTAAAAATAGAAAAAAAAGGGAAAACTTTAATTGATTTTAAAAAAGAGGGCGATACATGGTTTATAAAAGAACCTATTGATTACAAAGCAGATAGCATTTATGTTGATGAATTATTAGACAGCTTGACATCTCTCACTTTTGATAGAACATTAGAAGGTGATTTATCCACTTATGGCCTTGACAAACCTTCTTATGCGATAAAAGTATCTTTAAAAAATGGAAAAAGCTATTCACTTTTTATAGGAAATAAATCTCCTGTAAAAGAAAATTACCAAGAGGGTTATTATGCAAAAACTGATGGAGATAAAATTTACAGAGTCAATGCTTCTTCTTTAGAGAATTTCTTTCTGACAGATGATTACGTATATAAATATATGGAAAAATTTGTGGTGTCTATTCCAAAGAATGAAATAACTAAATTAGTTTTCTACCAAGATGGAAAAGAGTATCAAATACAAAAAGGTGAAAAAGATAACTGGCAAATTGATGGGAAAGCTATTAAAGCTGATTATGTGGACAATCTCTTAGACGGAATAGTATTACTTCAAATTAGTGGATTAGATGAAGGAAAAAATATTTCACAGGGAGAAACACCTTTTGCTTTTGATGTGTATGGCAAGGACAAAGTAGAAAAAATAAGCTTTGCTAAAAGAGATACAGAAAATAAATATGTGCTTGTTAATGGACATTGCATAGGACAATATGTAACTTCGAAAGACATAAAAAATCTGCAAGATAGTCTTGATAAACTTATTAAGTAAAAATTATAAAAGGCAGAAACTGCATGTTTCTGCCTTAGATTTATACTAAGCTTTTAAATGCAAAGTGCGTTGTAGGAGTATTTAATGTAATTTTTAAAATTACAAATTATATGCTATGCGAAAACCTTCGTGAATGGCATCTATAAATTTTCTAGGCTTGACACAATCTCCAATAGCATAAACGGGTATAATTTCTTCTTCAATGGACTTCAATAAATCATTTTTAGGTTTGGAGCCAACTACCATTACGACTGGATAATGATGATACTACAATTATATTAGTAATGGCAAGAGCTTTGTGTAACTTTAGCAAAACTTTGTTTGCTTTTTATGGGTTCATTCCATTTATTACACTAAGCTGAGGAAGACGATCACTTTTTCTTATCTTCTATAAGTTTAATTAGATATTTCACAGAATTTTCAGCTTTTTCAAATGCCTTGGTAGCATTATCTTTATTAGGTTTGCCACCAGGTAAATAGCCAATAGGAGCACTTGGATATCTTGTTGGAATATAATAGGAGTCTAAAAATTCCATATCATCTCTCAAATTTCAAATTCTTTGTCCAAGTTTATACACAATTCTAACAAAGTGATCAAATTGTGGACTTGAGGAGGATTTACATTATTAAAAGCCAAATAGGCTTTTAAAGCTTTTTCTACAGCTAATATTATGCAAATCAGTTTTTAACAGTTCTTTTGCTGCCTTCAAATCGTCATTAGCATAATCTAACCACTGACTATATTTATGAACTTCTGTCATACAATAAGACCCCCTTCTTGAGTACCTCTTCGGTATAAAATAGGTTTCTATTCTTCTTAAACAACTCTTCTTCTTCTGGTGTATATACTAAAAAATCAACTCCTACTCTAGGATGGGTAAGTCTCATTAAATATAAAGTTCTATCAGCAAATCTTAAATCCGTATTCATTATCACGACTAAGTCAATATCGCTCCATTCCTTAGCAGTACCATTAGCCATTGACCCGAAAAGTATTATCCTCTCTGGATTGCACTTTTCAATAATAATATTCGTTATCCTCTTTAGCTCATCTTCTAAGGAATACTTTAATAATTCAGTAGCTTCTATCATAAAAAACACCTCTTTATTAAACTCTCCCTTTTATCCATCAACGCTTGCAGGAGTAGCAACTGTAACATTTTTAGTTCCGGAAGAAATGTTAAAGAAAAAAGGAATTCAGTTTACACAAAATTTTCTACAGTATCAGTTTCTATTCATATTAGTACTGTTTTTAAATCAATTACAAGATCTTCAAAAATAGAAACTTTAACTTTATCATCTTGTGTATATATGTTGGGTCGTCCATATCTTTCATTATCCTGTAAAATAAACACACTTAGGATTTTGTTTTCGGGTTCTACTATCCAATATTCTTTCACACCATACTTTTCATACAAGTTAAACTTGTGGAGTTTATCTTTCTGCGCTGTTGAAGGCGAAATAATTTCGATTATCAAATCAGGAGCTCCCGTACATCCCTTCTCATCAAGCTTGGATTCATCACACACAACAACTATATCAGGCTGAACTACAGTCTTTATATCTTTCTCGTCCTTCTCATTTCCGTCAGGAAACCTTACATCAAAAGGTGCCATATATACTTCACACGATTTATCTTTGAGATAATCAAAGAATTGGTAGAAAAGCTGTCCCAAGATCCTTTGATGAGTTCTTGAAGGGGAAATCATCAAGTAAATTTGGCCATCAATCAGTTCTATTCTTTCATTGTCTGGCCACGCTATATAATCTGCATAAGTATATATTTCTTTTGGCAAAGGCATATTTAACACCTTCTTTCAAATTAGATTAAAAGCTTTTATTCCTCTTATGTAAATTGCCAAAACATCCACACCTTTTTCATCTAACAGCAAATACATTACTCACATTTAACCATTTAACTCCTTTTACATTTAATTATACCACAACAACCTTAAGTTTTCTTCAAATAATGTAAAATTTCACTTTTTTGATTTTGCGCGTGGATTTACAATGTAAGCAGGATAATATTCAGTACGTTTCTGCCTATTTGTCTATGCTTGACATACATTGAAAATTAGGATACAATAAAAGAGATACAGTTTATTACTTTATCACGTTACAAAGACAGAGTAAATTGTGGGGTGTTTTAATGATATATTTGCCTGATGGTGTACAAGATTTTTTGCCGGAAGAATATAGAGTTAAGCGCAAAATAGAAGAAAAGTTTAGAGAGGTTTTTATAAAATTTGGCTATCAAGAGATAATGCCTCCTACTTTTGAATATAGCGATAATTTTTCTGTTTTGTTTGATGAAAACAATTTGTACAGGTTTTTCGATAAAAAGGGAAATATATTAGCTTTAAGGCCAGATGTGACTACTCAAATAGCGAGAATTGTGTCTACAAAGTTAAAAGGTAGTTTCCCACTTAAGTTATGCTATGTCGCTAATGTCTATCGCTATGATGACCCTCAGGTAGGAAAAATGAGAGAATTTACTCAGGCAGGGATTGAACTTATAGGTACAAATCATGAAGAATCTGATGCAGAGATAATAACAGTTGCGATAGAGGCTTTAAAAAGTATTGGAATAGAGGACTTTAAAGTGGATGTGGGACAGGTGGAATTTTTTAAAAGAGTAGTGGAAGATTTAGAGCTACAAAATGAAGAAATAAACCTTTTAAGAGAGTTTTTGCAACAGAAAAATCAATCTGCGATAGAAGAATTCATAAATGATAAAGGAATTAGGGGCAAAAAAGCAAAGTTTTTAAGTGAACTTCCTCTTTTATTTGGTGGCGAAGAAGTGCTTAAAAGAGCAAAAGAGCTTTATGATACTCCTAAACTAGGTGAAACGATAGATTACCTTGAAAGAGTATATAGAATATTAAAAGATTTTGGTATGGAAGAGTATATAAGTTTTGACTTAGGAATGGTGCAAAATCTTAATTATTATACTGGTATCATATTCAGGTGTTTTGTTAAAGGGATTGGTTATGCTATATGTACCGGAGGAAGGTATGATGGCCTTTTGGGAATTTTTGGAGAGCACATTCCAGCGACAGGTTTTGCTATAAGTGTGGAAAGGTCAATGCTGGCACTTCAAAAACAGAAAAAAGATATTGTTGATAAATCCTGGAGAGTTTTAATAAAATACAAGGAAAACTTAAGAAGTAATGCTTACAAGAAAGCTACTTTCTTAAGAGATGAGGGAAAAATTGTAGAGATGTATAGTTATGAAAAAGCGAAGCATGTTGATGAAAATAGCTTTGACGAAATTATAGATATGGGGGAATAACATGGAAAATATCTCTATCGCTTTGCCAAAGGGCAGAATGGCAGATAGTGCTATAACTTTGTTTGAAAAGGCAGCAATTGCTGAGAATGTTTTAAAAGATATTTCTCGAAAACTTGTGGTGAATGACCAAAAAAATTCTATGAAGTTTATGTTGGTAAAGCCAATGGATGTGCCCACATATGTAGAACACGGGGCAGCTGATTTGGGGATTTGTGGAAAAGATATTCTCTTAGAACAAAAAAAAGATTGCTATGAAGTTTTAGATTTAAAATTTGGTTTTTGTAAAATGGTGGTTGCGGGGCCTAAAGAGGCAAAGGACAGTTTTCTTACTAATAAAAGAGTTGCAACAAAGTTTCCCAATATTGCAGAAGAATTTTTCAGGCAAAAGGGAGAAAATGTAGAAATAATTAAGCTGAATGGTTCTGTGGAGCTTGCTCCTATTGTGGGGTTGTCAGAGGTAATTGTAGACATTGTAGAGACAGGTAATACTTTAAGAGAAAATGGTCTTATAGTCATTGAAGAAATTTTTCCTTCCAGTGCGAGATTGATAGTGAATAAAGCCAGTCTTAAAACAAAAAGCCAGAGAATAAAAGAGATAATTATAAAATTAAAAGAGGTTGTGGAAACTTTTAAGGAGGTCAAAAATGATTGAGATATTTGATTTTCGAAAGGGAATTGACAATGGCATTTTGCAAAAGCTTCACAACAGAAGTAAATTAGAGAATAAAGAAATAGCAAAAAAAGTGGAAGAAATAATTTCAAACGTAAGAGAGAGAAAAGACAAAGCTTTGTTTGAGTATACTTACATGTTTGACGGAATAAATCTTGACAAAAGTACTGTAAAAGTTACGAAAGAGGAAATAAAAAATGCTTATAAAGAAGTGGAAGGAGAATTTTTAAAAGCGATTGACAAAGCTATCAAAAACATAACAGAATTTCATGAAAAGCAAAAACAGTCTACTTGGATGGATTTTAAAGAAGGTATAGTTTATGGGCAGATAATAAGACCTCTTTCTCAAGTTGGCATTTATGTTCCAGGGGGAACTGCTGCATATCCTTCTTCAGTTTTGATGAATGGAATACCTGCTAAAGTTGCAGGGGTTGAAAGGATAGTGATGGTTTCACCAGCTAGCAAAAAGGGTATAAACCCTTACGTATTGGTGGCTGCAGACAGGATAGGTATAAATGAAATATATAAAGTTGGAGGCGCACAGGCTGTTGCAGCCTTGGCCTTTGGTACAGAGTCAATACCTAAGGTGGATAAAATAGTTGGCCCGGGAAATATTTTTGTCGCAATGGCTAAAAGAGCTCTTTATGGACATGTGGATATTGATATGGTGGCAGGTCCCAGTGAAGTTTTAGTTATAGCTGACGAAACTGCTAATCCTAAATATGTGGCGGCGGATCTATTGTCACAGGCGGAACATGATGTAATGGCATCTTCAATACTTGTAACCACATCTTTGGAGGTTGCGCAACAAGTAAAAATAGAAATTGAAAGGCAAATGGAATATCTTGAAAGGAAAGAAATAATTGAAAAGTCTTTGAAAAATTTTGGCGCGATAATTGTTGTAAATGATTTACAAGAAGCAATTGGTATTGCAAACGACATAGCTCCAGAGCATTTAGAGCTTAACATTTCCAATGCCTTTGAAATAATTGGTGAAATCAAGAATGCAGGAGCAGTCTTTGTGGGAGAATATTCTCCAGAACCCTTAGGGGACTACCTTGCTGGCCCTAACCATGTACTTCCTACTAGTGGAACAGCAAGGTTTTTCTCGCCTCTTTCTGTGACGGACTTTATCAAAAAGATGAATATTCTCTATTATTCTAAAGATTCTTTGAGAGAGGTAAAAGAGGATGTAATCACTTTAGCAAATTCAGAAGGGCTTACCGCTCATGCTAATTCTATAAAAGTGAGGTTTTAAAATGATTGAGAATTTGGTGAGAGAAGAAATTAAAGGATTTAAAAATTATGAAGTGCACAGTATTCCCTACAGATATAAGATGGATGCAAATGAAACGCCTTTTGAACTTCCTGAAGAAGTGATAAAAAATATTCAAGAGATTGTAAAATATTCCCAAGTAAATGTATATCCAGACCCTACTGCAGAAAAGTTAAAAGAAGAATTGGCACGATATTGTGGAGTAGTGCCTACAAACATATTTGTGGGAAATGGCTCGGATGAGATAATCCACCTTATTATGCTGGCTTTCATAAACAAAGGTGATGTGGTAGCATATCCTCATCCTTCTTTTGCTATGTACAGTGTATACAGCAAAATCGCGGGAGCAGTCGAAATACCTGTAAGGTTGAGAGAAGATTATAATTACGATGTTGATAGTTTTATTAAAGTTATAGAAAAATATCAGCCTAAATTAGTGTTTTTGTGCAACCCTAATAATCCAACAGGAAGTGTTATAGAAAGAGAAGATATAATTAAAATAATACAAAAGAGCAATGGAATTGTAGTTGTTGACGAAGCTTATTTTGAGTTTTATGGTAATACAATTGTAGATGCTATAAATGAATTTGAAAACTTGATTGTTTTAAGAACCTTATCTAAGGCTTTTGGGCTTGCCGGTTTGAGAGTGGGATATGCTGTGGCTAACGAGAATATTTTAAAGTATTTAAACCTTGTGAAATCACCTTATAACATTAACTCTTTATCTCAAGTAATAGCTTTGAAGGTTTTAAGGACAGATGTTTTAAAAGAAAGAATTAACTACATTTTAGAAGAAAGAGAGCGTCTTATAAAAGAGCTAGGCAAAATTCCTGGCGTTAAAGTTTATCCCTCAAAAACGAATTTTATATTGGTAAAATTTAAAGATGCAGATTATGTGTACAAAGGACTTTTAGAACGAGGAATTTTGGTGAGGGATTTTTCAAAGGTAGAAGGGCTTGAAGGAGCTTTAAGGATAACAGTGAGTAGTTGCGAGGCTAATGATTATTTAATAAATGGGTTAAAGGAGTTATTGCTATGAGGAAGGCGGAAGTTAAAAGAAAAACTAGAGAGACGGATATATACGTTGAACTTAATATTGACGGAAAAGGAAATTATGACATAGCTACAGGAATAGGTTTTTTTGACCACATGCTTTCTTTATTTGCCAGGCATGGACTTTTTGATTTAAAAGTGGTGGCAAAGGGAGATTTAGAGGTAGACACTCATCATACTGTTGAAGACGTAGGTATTGTATTGGGTAATGCTTTTTTAAAGGCTGCCGGCGATAAAAAATCTATTAAGAGGTTTAGTACTTTTTATGTACCCATGGACGAAGCCTTAGTGAGAGTTTCTGTAGACATAAGTGGAAGGCCTTTTTTATACTGTGATTTGCCTTTAAAAGCTGAAAGAGTTGGAAATTTTGAAACGGAAAATGTGGAGGAATTTTTGAGAGCTTTTGCTTACAACTTTGGCATTACACTGCATGTGGAGCTTTTGCACGGCAGTAACAGTCATCACATTATAGAGGCAACTTTTAAAGCACTGGGGAGGGCTCTTGATGAAGCGCTAAAGATAGATGAAAAGGTAGAAGGGATACCTTCTACTAAAGGGATTTTATAAAAATATGGTTTAAGCGAGAATTGCATATACTTTACACGTAACTTAAGTGAGGCGGTGAAAAATTGATAGGGATTATTGACTATGGAATGGGAAATTTAAGAAGTGTAGAAAAGGCATTTGAATACGTAGGCTATGAGGCAAAAATTATAAAAGATGTAGACTCGGTGAAAGAGGCTCATGCATTAGTTCTTCCTGGAGTGGGCGCTTTCCCTGATGCGATGGATACTCTCATTAAAACAGGCATGTTAGAGGAGATAAAAAGACAAATCGACAAAGGTAAGTTGTTTCTTGGGATATGTTTGGGGATGCAGCTTTTATTTGAAAAAGGCTTTGAGATAAAGGAAACTGAGGGCTTTAAGATTTTTAAAGGGCAAGTAATAGAACTTCCAAAGCATAACAAAATTCCTCACATGGGATGGAATAGTCTTGAAATAAAAAGGGAAACTTCACTTCTTAAAGGAGTGGAGAATGGAGATTATGCGTATTTTGTTCATTCTTATTATGTAGCCAACAATGAAGAGAAATATGTGTATGCAGTGACTGATTATGGTGTTCAGATTCCTGCAGTTATAATTAAAGACAATGTTTTTTCTTGTCAATTTCATCCTGAGAAGAGCGGAAAAGTGGGACTTAAAATTTTAAAGAATTTTGGAGAGATGGCAAAATGGTTTTAATACCTGCAATTGATATTATGGAAGAAAAATGTGTAAGGCTTACAAAAGGAGATTTTAATACCAAAGAGGTTTATTATGAAAATCCCGTTGACGTAGCAAAAATGTGGGAGGAATTAGGAGCAAAGAGAATTCATGTGGTAGATTTAGATGGGGCAAAACAAGGTCATTTGGTAAATGGCAAGGTCATCGAACAGATTATAAAAAACTGTAAAGCCGAGATAGAAGTAGGTGGAGGAATAAGGAATAGAGAAACTATCGATTATCTTTTTTCTGTAGGTGTTAAGTATGTAATTTTAGGTTCAGCGGCAATATATGACAACGACCTTCTTCTTTATTCCCTTTTCAATTACGGAGAAAGGACGATAGTAGGTATAGATTCAAAGAATGGAGAAGTTGCCGTAAGTGGATGGCTTGAAAAGACTAAAATAAAAGATGTTGAGTTAGCTAAAAAAATGAAAGAAATAGGAGTAAAAACGATAATTTTCACTGATATTTCTAAGGATGGAACTCTTAATGGACCAAATTTTAAAGCTTTAGAAAATATTTTAAAAACAGGTGTTCAAGTGATAGCATCAGGAGGTATATCCTCAATTGAGGATTTAAAAAAGCTTAAAGAGATGGGAGCATATGGTGCGATAATTGGAAAAGCCCTTTATACTGGGAAAATAAATCTAGAAACTCTTTGGAGGTAATATAAATGCTTGCAAAAAGAATAATTCCTTGTTTAGATGTGAAAGACGGAAGGGTAGTAAAAGGAGTTAACTTTTTAAATTTAAAAGATGCGGGAGACCCTGTCCAGATAGCATCAGAGTACAATGAATTAGGAGCAGATGAGCTTGTATTTTTGGACATTACTGCTTCTTATGAAAAACGAAAAATAATGATAGAAGTTGTAAAAAGGACTTCTGAAAAAGTATTTATTCCTTTAACTGTTGGTGGTGGAATTTCAGACCTTGACGATATAAAAGATATTCTAAGAGCAGGGGCTGATAAGGTTTCAATAAATACCCAAGCTGTGAAACAACCAACCCTTATTTGTCAGGCCGCTGTGCGTTTTGGAAGCCAATGTGTGGTCGTAGCAATTGATGCCAAGAGGCGAAGTGATGGCTCGGGCTTTGATGTGTATATAAATGGCGGAAGGGTAAACACAGGACTTGATGCTGTTGAGTGGGCTAAAAAAGTAGAGTCTTTAGGAGCAGGAGAAATACTTCTTACAAGTATGGACAAAGACGGTACTAAAGATGGGTATGATATAGAACTTACAAGGAGGATAAGCGAGGCTGTAAATATTCCTGTTATAGCTTCTGGAGGTGCAGGAAAGAAAGAGCATTTTAAAGAGGTTTTTACTGAAGGCAAAGCTGATGCTGCGTTAGCGGCTTCTGTGTTTCATTACAGGGAGTTGGAAATAAAAGAAGTTAAAAAATATTTAAAAGAAGAGGGTATACCAGTGAGAATTTAAATTTATCGAAAGGATGTAGAGAATGATTGATATAGAGAAATTAAAGTTTGATGAAAGAGGTCTTATTCCTGTAATTGTGCAAGACTACAACACAAAACAAGTGCTAATGTTAGCGTATATGAATGAGGAAAGTTTAAAATTAAGCTTGGAAAAGAAAGAGACATATTTTTTTAGCAGAAGTAGAAATGAGATTTGGCACAAAGGGGAAACTTCGGGAAATATTCAAAAGATAAAAAGCATATTTTATGACTGTGATGGAGATGCTTTGTTAATTCAAGTAGAACCAACGGGTCCAGCATGCCATACAGGAAACATAAGCTGTTTTTATAGGAGCTTTTTAGAGCATCAAGAGGCTTATGATGCTAATATATTGGGTAAGCTATATGAGCGAGTAAAAGAAAGAAAAGAAAAACCTGTTGAAGGGTCTTACACTAATTATTTGTTTGAAAAGGGCATAGATAAGATATTGAAAAAGATTGGAGAAGAAAGTACAGAAGTGGTTTTAGCTGTTAAAAATGATTCCAAAGAAGAGATAATTTATGAAATATCAGATTTAATTTATCATTTAATTGTTATGTTAGTTCAAAAGGACATGCAACTTGAGGACATATATAAGGAATTGGGAAGAAGGTATTATAAACCTAATGAATTTAAAGAAGAGCATCAAAAGAACAAAAGGGAGAAATAATCTGAAAAGAGAAAACCGTTAAAGGCTTTCTCTTTTCAGACTGTAGACAAAGTCTAATTAAAAAGGCTTGTCAACAAACTGAAGCGGTTTAAAATGATATCGCCGCTTTTTCTATGTTATTGGCTTATTTGATACATATTCCAGGGGATTTTATCAATGAGCCTGTTTCTGTATATAGAATCTGCCCCCATAAATATGCATTTCAAGTTGTCAACATGAGGTATTTTTAATTCTAACCATATTTTATTTCCATCAATTACAGGTTTTGATACCAATACATCTGTAAGCGCATTTTCTGCTCTTCTGTATTGATATATTTTTCCGTTGACAAGTCCTAAATCTACACGCTTTATGTCGTTGTCTTTGTAAAATAGTCTCATTTCAATGTGATATATTACTTTTTTTGATATAGGCTTTGCTGACTGTAAACCAATATATAGATGATTATCATAGTAAAAAGCTCCTAACCGTGTGAGGGCTGCGCTTCTGTATAACTCTTCATTTAGCATTCCGCCTGTGTAGACTTTTAAAAGAGTATGAGAAAGAACTTTACTTAACAAATCAGGTTTTGACTCAACAGCAGGTATGTTTATAATTGGCTTTGTACCAAATAATTCGTTTTTCCTCACAAAAGCCATTAAAAATGGTTCCATCACTTCTGTTTGTGTCCTGTATTGTTTTATAGCCACCTGTTTTAGGTCTATTTCTTTTTGAGTTAAATCAAATGCTTGCCACTCTGAGTTGCTGTCTTGCATATCCACAGGAGGCAACAATGGTCTGTTTTTTTCTGCCATCCAAGGCACAGGCCACTGAGGATGGTGAACTAAAAACATGTGTTCTCTCACATTTAAATTCATAGCTGTAATGGTATATCGCACGAAATTACTTACTGCCCAGTGGTCAGGATGTATATCATCTGCCAAAGGATAATATATATCTGTTGGCTTAAAATCTTTTATGATTTCAGTAAGAATATTTACTAAATTTTGCCCTGTATAAGGGATGCCAGGCTTATATACTGTATCGTATGGAGCATATGCAACATGAATTCCACCACTTACTCTTGGATGATTGTTATCCCAGCATTGGCTCCACAAAAATCTCGTGCTGCCGTCAGCAAATCCTAAAAAAATCAAATCTTTTCTGGGAAGTCCGAATACTCTCATGGCGGCAATACTTTCTTGCTGTCTTGCAAGCCCAAAGCGATAAAAGTCCTTAGGGGTAGGATTAGTTTTTCCACTAAAAACCATTGCAGCTTTTTTGTAACTTTCACCGCTTGTTACTATTACAACTTTAATTGGTCTTTTAAGTTCTACGGCTCTTTGAATAACTCCAGCCATTCCTAAAGTTTCATCATCGGGATGAGGAACTATTATCAGAATTCTTTGTCCTGGGTCATCAAAAGTCGGCAGTGTAGTTTTTTCAGTAAAGTTTGCGATAGCCATTTCCCAATTCATCATATAAGATATTCCGATTAAAAGAGCGCTAAACAAAGCAAAATAAATGACCCGTTTTTTCCTCATGTTATTTTACCTCCATTCACGTCACCATTGTATCATATATTTATGAACAATTTATTACATAATAATTAATTTTTAATTAATGGATTTAAAATTTTGAAAAATATTTTGTATATGCTAAAATCATATTATGAAGTATAAGTCAAAAGGGAGGTGTAAAAATGTTTGTAGATTTTCACTGCGATACTCTTTACAGATTGGTAGAAAAAGATACAGATTTTACTAAAAGGGGTTTGGAAGGGCATGTGGACTTGCCGCGAATGATTGAAGGGCAAGTACATCTACAAGTATTTGCTGCATTTGGAGTTCCAAAACATATGAGAAAAAATGCTGCAACAATGGTTTTAAAAATGATTGACAAGATGTATGAAATAATTGAAAAGACAGGTAAATTTAAGTTAATATTAAAGGGAGAAGACATAGATAAAGCCAAGGAAGAGGGAAAAATTGGTGCATTACTTTCTATAGAAGGAGGAGAGGCTTTAGAAGGGGAGATTGCGCTTCTTAGGATGTTTTACAGACTTGGGGTCAGAGCTCTTACTTTGACTTGGAGTTTGAGGAATGACTTGGGAGATGGAGTAGAAGGTGTGGAGGAAGGAGGGCTTACCTCTTTGGGAGAAGAAGTTGTAAGAGAAATGAATAGACTAGGAATGATTGTAGATGTATCTCATCTTAACGAAAAAGGATTTTGGGATGTAATTGATATAAGCAAAAAGCCAATTATAGCTTCTCACTCTGATTGCAAGGCATTGTGCCCTCATAAAAGGAATTTGACAGACGAGCAGATAAAGGCTATAGCACAAAAAGGTGGAGTTATAGGAATAAATTTTGCACCGCAATTTTTAAGGGAGGATGGAAAAGCTACAATAGAAGATGTTTTGAATCATATAGACCATATATGTGAATTAGTAGGAGAAGATTATATTGGTTTTGGGTCTGACTTTGATGGAATTAGTAGCACTCCTGAAGGACTAAGTGATATATCTTATTTTCCTCTAATTTTGGAAGGATTAAAAAAAAGAGGATATACTCAAGAACAGATTGATAAGATTTCTCACAAAAATTTTGAAAATCTTATCAAAAAAATTTTAGTGTAAAACAAAAAGAGCCCTGGGATATTCCAAGGGCTTGTATATGTTAAAGGGGGAGTCATTGTTTTGACCAAGTATACATTATACATTCCTTTTAGATAAAAATCAAGAGTTAATTTAAAAAAAATTACAAGGGATAGGGGGTACTTTTAAGGGAGCTCAATTTATTATTATAGTCAAATTTGCGATTTTTAAAGTTAAATTTTCGTTAAATTTGTTAAATTTGTGTTAAATTTTTGTTACTGGCAGCATAATTTTGAGAGACTTTTTGTTGAATGTAGTATACAAAAAAATTATAATAGTAGTAGAAAAAGAAAATGTAGGGGGTAAAGTTATGGACCTTGAGATTATCAGAAAAACTGACCCAGAAATTGCAGTCGTAATTGAGAAAGAACTTATGAGGCAAAGAAATAAGATTGAGCTTATAGCTTCCGAAAATTTTGTAAGCAAGGCGGTAATGGAAGCAATGGGGACGCCACTTACAAATAAATATGCTGAAGGATATCCTGGCAAAAGGTATTACGGCGGCTGTGAATACGTGGATATGGCGGAAGAGCTTGCGAGGGAGAGGCTTAAAAAGTTATTTGGCGCCGAACACGCAAACGTGCAGCCTCATTCTGGTGCCCAAGCAAATATGGCTGCATATTTTGCACTTATAAATCCTGGGGATACCGTTTTGGGTATGAATCTGGCACATGGTGGACATCTCACCCATGGAAGTAAAGTGAATTTTTCAGGGCAAATTTACAATTTTGTATCTTATGGTGTAAGAGAAGATACTGGATATATAGATTATGACGAGGTAGAAAGGCTTGCAAAAGAACATAAACCTAAATTGATTGTTGCTGGTGCCAGTGCTTATCCGCGAATAATTGATTTTAAGAAATTTAGAGAAATTGCCGACAGTGTTGGGGCGTATCTTATGGTAGATATGGCACATATAGCCGGTCTTGTGGCAGCAGGCCTTCATCCAAATCCAGTTCCTTACGCAGATGTGGTGACAACTACAACTCATAAGACACTGAGGGGACCGAGAGGAGGAGCTATTCTCTGTAAAGAAGAACACGCAAAGGCGATAGACAAGGCTCTTTTTCCGGGAACACAAGGTGGGCCTTTGATGCACATAATAGCGGCAAAGGCAGTTTGCTTTAAAGAGGCTCTTTCTGATGAATTCAAGGAGTATCAAAAGAGGGTCGTTGAAAATGCAAAAGCATTGGCAAATGCTTTGATGGAAAGAGGAATAAACTTAGTATCAGGTGGAACTGACAATCACTTGATGCTGTTAGATTTGAGAAATATTAGTATTACAGGCAAAGAATTAGAGAGAAGGTTAGATGATGTAAATATCACATGCAATAAAAACGCCATACCATTTGACCCACTTGGACCAAATGTTACCTCTGGTGTAAGGCTTGGAACTCCTGCCGTAACCACAAGAGGTATGAATACAGAAGATATGGTTGAGATTGCAGATATAATAGTCAACGTCATAAAAGATGAGAATTATAAAGAGAAAGCAAGAGAAAGAGTGGCAAATCTATTAAAGAAATATCCTTTGTATGAATGATTTTGCATAAAGGAGAGGAAAAAGCTTTTTAAAGTTTTTTCCTCTCTTTTATGCTCAATATTCTATTAAACTATTTTGCATTTTTTTTATTGTCTACTATCCTTTCAATCATAAAAAATACCTGGGGTAAAAAAGGTATTATCAAAATAGCAGAAAAAAGGTTGAAAAAAGTGTGGGCATTTGCTACCTGCCTGGCAGCATTATTAGGAGACAAAAACTTTAGAAATTCAGCAAAATAGTCTGTCAACGGCAAAAACACTATTGCGCCTATTATATTGAAAAAGATATTGAAAAGGGCAATTTTTTTACCTTCTTTGTTGGAGGCTAAGCTCAATATTATAGCTTCAGAACAAGTTCCTATATTTAAGCCGTATATTATAGGTAATGCAGTTGATAAAGTTATCAGATGAGAAGCAGTTAAAATTTGCAATGTTGCTATCCCTATATTGCTGGATTGCATGATTAGAGCAGTGATTATGCCAATAAAAATTCCCCAAAAAGGATTTGAAATGTTGTTACTTAATAAGTTGAAATTAGAAAATTTTTTAAGGGGTACTGCTGCTAATTCCATTATTTTTAGACCATAAAATATTAACCCAAATCCCAAGATTATGTTTCCCGCAAATTTTAATTTTATATTGTAGTTTTGAAAGTAAAGTATAGAACCTACAAAAACTGCATAAGGTGCTATTTTAAACAAATTAAAAGCGTAAAGCTGTACAGCTATAGTAGTACCTATGTTTGAGCCTATTATTATCCCTGCTGCACTTTTAAGGTTTAAAAGCTTGGCACCTGCCATGGTTACTGCAATTACAGATATCATGCTGCTACTTTGTATTATAAGGGTTATGAAGAATCCAATTATTATTGATTTCGGCAAACTACCAGCAAAAGTCTTGATAAAATGTGTAATTTTTCGTTGAGAAAAAATGTTTAGTCCTTTTGTCAAAGTGATAATTCCCCAAATAAAAACTCCAATTCCGGCTGCAAAATATATCAAAGATACTAACATTTTACTGCCTCCGATAAATGTTTTTTACATTTCAATTTTATGTTTTGTGTATTTTAAAATGAATAATTTTGCCGGAATAAAAGATAATAACAATTAGTGTTGAATAATGCTTTTAGAGGTGGTTAAATGAAAGGGATAATCATGGCAGGTGGAGAAGGAAGTAGACTAAGACCTTTAACAGCAGGGATTCCTAAACCCATGGTCCCTGTTGCAGGACAACCAGCAATAAAACACATAATAGAACATTTATACAAATATAACGTGAAAGATATAGCTATTACACTCTTTTATTTGCCTCACAAAATAAAAGAATATGTGGAACAAGAATACGGCAGTAAAATAAAATTTTATATAGAAGATAAACCATTAGGGACGGCGGGCAGTGTTAAAAATGCTAAGGATTTTTTGAATGACACTTTTATTGTGATGAGTGGAGATGTCATAACGGATGTAAATGTAAAAGAAGTTTATGAATTCCACAAAAGAAATGGTGCAAAAGTTACTCTCATCTTAACAAAAGTTGATGTGCCATTGGAATACGGAGTTGTCATTATTGACGAAAAAGGACGCATAAAAAAATTTTTAGAGAAACCTTCGTGGGGAGAAGTATTCAGTGACACAGTAAATACCGGAATTTATATCATTGAGCCGGAAATATTGGAGTTTATTCCTCAGGGCAAGTCTTTTGATTTCAGTAAAGATTTATTCCCTTATTTGCTACAAAATAATATACCAATGTATGGATACATTACAGAGGGGTATTGGTGTGACATAGGCAACACAGCACAATATATAAGCAGCCATTTTGACATCTTAAAAGGAGCTGTAGATTTAGGCTATAAAGAAATTCTACTAAAAGAAGGAATAATGATGGGGGAAAATGTAAAAATCTCTCCTAATGCTATAATTATACCTCCGGTGATAATCGGAGATAATTCTGTAATTGAAGAAAATACGGTTGTAGGTCCAAATGTAATTGTGGGGAGAAGCAATCACATCAAACAGGGAAGTACATTAAAAAACAGCATATTGTGGGATGATGTGATTGTTGGTCAAAACTCTGAACTTAGAGGATGTGTGGTGTGCAAAAATGTGACTATTTTTAATAATGTACGGATTTTTGAAAATAGTGTAATAGGGGAAAACTGCAATTTAAGGGCTTTCTCCGAGATAAAGCCTGATGTAAAGGTATGGCCTGATAAAACCGTTGAAGAGGGATTTGTTGTCATAAAAGACATTGTATGGGGAAATGGCAAAAAACAATTGTTTTTTGGCGAAAGAGGGATAAAAGGTGTCTTCAACTATGATATAACTCCAGAGATGGCGGTGGAGGTTGGAGAAGCTTTTGGCAATGTCTTTACAGGCAATATAATTGTGGGACATGACGGGGACTTTGTTTCAAAGTTTGTAAGCAATTTAATTTCTTACGGACTTTTATCTTCGGGTTGCGACGTTCTGTATGCCGATTACGCTTTTTTGCCAGCTATAAGGTATGGTATAAGAAAGAACAAGTTAGAAGGAGGAGTCTATGTAGAAACAGAAGAGCCTGATAAATTGAGAGTTTTGTTTATGGATAAAAACGGATGTGATATTGACAGAAATGCGGAGAAAAAGATAGAGAATAAGCTAAAAATTTACGATATTAAGAGGATTAGCCGTGAAAATCTAAAAGACCTTAAAAAGATTTCTGTTCAACAGGATTATATTGATAATCTTTTTAGCCAAAGAAAAGATTATTTAAAAATTAAAGTTAAACCATATAATGAAGAAACAAAGCAAATATTAGAAGGAATAGGTAAAAGTAAATTTTTTAACATAACAGAGAAAGACTATGATGTAGGGCTTATATTTTCTAAAAATGGAGAGCAAATAAGACTTTATGATGAAAAAGGAAGAGAATTTGATGATGACGAGCTTTACTATATGAGAATGCTACTTGCAGAAAAAGAGGGAGTTAAAAGCTTTGTTATTCCCTTTAACAGTTCTAATTTTTTGACGGAATTTGCAAAAGAATTTAGCATCGAACCTTTAAAAAGCAAGATTTCCCACAAAGACAGAATGAAAAAGATTATAGAAACAGAAGGAGTAATAAAAGACAGGGTTTCACAGTTCAGTTTAAGTTTTGACGGCTTAAGTTTCTTTTTAAAGCTTTTAGACTATTTAGATGAAACGAGAACAAAACTTTCCTATATAAAAGATAAATTTCCTTTAAGATATAAAATAAATAAAAGCATAAAGTGTGAGTGGAAAGATAAAGGAAAAATAATTAGAATGCTTTTTGAAAAAGCTGACGAAAAAGTAACAGAGTTTGTAGATGGTTTAAAATTTAACCATGGAGACTCGTGGGTGTTGGTGTTACCAGATAGCGAATTACCAGCCTGTAATATTTATGTTGAAGCACCTACAATGGAAAAAGCTTACCAACTTTTCTCGCAGTATGAAAAAGAAGTGCGAAATATTTTAAATAGTGAAGATGAAAAATAAAAAGATTGGAGGATTTTTCAAGTCTTTTTATTAACAAATTGTGAAGTTAAAAAAGTTAAAAACAATTGGAAAGCGATGTAAAGTGATAGATTAAATAGCATATGAGGTTTGTAACGCTTTACATCGCATTTCTTTGCATAAAAGAGCATTTAAAAGCTTTTAAACCTTTTTGAGGTTTATTAGGTTGAATAATATAATATATATGGTACAATAAATAGTAAATAAGTTAACAAAAATGATGGAAGACATGACAATATGTAAAAGTGTTGTCATGTAGTCCGCCTCATAAAGAAAGAGTGCGGGCTTTTTGTTTAATATTTTTTTAAAAAAAACGATAATAATAAGAGGTGAAAAAGGATATGGATTTTGTCATAATTGCAGGGTTTATGGTGTTGTATTACATTGTCAAAGGCATAATTAAATGGTGTTGTAATTTGATGGAGACTAACACTTATGAAGCAGGGGTGTATTAAAATTGGCATTATTATATGGGGTTTTTTTTCTTTTGCTCATTTATTTATTTTATGCACTAATACATCCAGAAGAGTTTTAAGGGAGGAAAGTTCATGTATTCGAATATAGAACTTTTTACTATGATATTGGTTGTAGTTCTTTTAACTAAACCAGTTGGGACTTATATGTACAAAATATTTGAGTATAAACCGATGAAATTGGACAAAGTTTTTTTACCTGTAGAAAATTTTATATATAAACTTTCAGGGATCAATGCAGAAGAAGAAATAAGCTGGAAAAAATATGCATTGTCCTTTTTGCTTGTTAATACGGTAATGATGATAATTGGGTATATTATATTGCGAATACAAAGATTTTTGCCTTTAAATCCTACTGGAGTTAAAAACATGGAGTCTTCTCTTGCTTTTAACACGGCAATAAGCTTTACGACAAATACAAACATTCAACACTATGCTGGGGAAAATGGCGTAACTTTTTTAAGCCAAATGATCGTAATAGTATTTTTGATGTTTACTTCTGCGGCTTCAGGGTTAGCGACTGCAGCAGCTATAATGAGAGGACTTAGCAGAAAAACAGATGGATTGGGAAATTTTTATGCAGATTTTGTAAGAGTAGTAGTAAGGCTTCTGCTTCCTATCTCTGCAATTGTCACTCTTATATTAGTATGGCAAGGAGTTCCTCAAACTTTTGCTGGGAAAGTAGTTGTGGATACATTAGAAGGTGGTAAGCAAACTATTATAACAGGTCCCGTAGCTGTATTAGAGTCAATTAAACACTTAGGAACAAATGGCGGTGGATTTTTTGAGGCGAATTCTTCTCACCCATTTGAAAATCCTACTTGGCTTACCAATATGATTGAGATGCTTCTTATGATGCTTTTACCTGCATCTTTAATTTACACTTATGGGTTAATGATAAACAATAAAAAACACGCTTTGGTATTATACATTTCCTTGTTTGTGATTTTTATTCTTTTGGCTGTTGGAGCAGTTTATGCGGAAAGTCATCCAGGAGTGGCTTATTCGAAATTACATATTGATGGTACGCCTTATGGAAATTATGAAGGAAAAGAAGTTCGCTTTGGAGTCTCACAATCTTCACTATTTGCGACTGTGACTACTGCTTTTACAACAGGTTCTGTTGACAGCATGCACGATTCTTATACACCTTTAGGAGGAGCAGTGCCGCTTATCCTCATGATGTTAAATACCATTTTTGGAGGAGATGGAGCAGGACTTCAGAATATAATAATGTATACAATATTGACGGTATTTTTGACAGGGCTTATGGTAGGAAGAACTCCAGAATATTTAGGAAGAAAAATTGAAACTAAAGAGATAAAACTTATAGCCCTTGCAATATTGGTTCACCCTTTTTTGATACTTTTTTCATCTGCTTTGACAGTGATGCTAAAAGTGGGAGCTTCTTCTGTAACGAATCCACTGTACCATGGACTTACGCAAGTGTTATATGAGTTTTCTTCTGCGGCGGCAAATAATGGTTCTGAATTTGCAGGATTTATAGGAAACACTGTGTTTATGAATATAATGACAGGTTTAGTTATGTTCTTTGGAAGATATATAACCATTATTCTTATGTTAGCTGTTGCAGGTTCTATGGCGGAGAAAATTCCTGCACCGCCATCGCCAGGTACTTTTAGAACAGACAATGCTTTGTTTGGAGCAATTTTTATAGCGATTGTTGTAATTGTAGGAGCTCTTACTTTCTTCCCAGCGATAATATTAGGACCTATTTCTGAGTTTTTGAGCATGACGTAATGGAGGTAACGCTTTATGAAAAGAAAAAAAGAAATAAAAACGATGAGTAGAGAAATTGTATTAGGTGCTATCAAAAACTCTTTTTTGAAACTTAATCCTCTTAAAATGTATAAAAATCCTGTGATGTTTGTGGTAGAGGTAGGTATGTTTATTACACTGTTGGCTACAATATTTCCTACTTATTTTGGAAGTACTTACGACGAAGTGGGATATAACGCTTTAATCACTTTTATATTGTTTGTAACAGTGCTTTTTGCTAATTTTGCAGAAGCACTGGCAGAAGGAAGAGGGAAAGCTCAAGCAGATACCCTTAAAAAGACAAAAAAAGAGACTATGGCAAAACTCATTAAAAGTGATGGAAGCATAAAAATGGTTAAGTCCTCTGAGCTTAAAAAAGGGGATATAGTGCTTTGTGAGGCAGGAGATATAATTCCGGCTGATGGAGAAATAATAGAAGGGCTTGCTGCAATTGATGAGTCTGCAATAACAGGTGAATCTGCACCAGTTATAAAAGAAGCTGGTGGTGATTTTAGCTCGGTTACTGGTGGGACAAAGGTAATAAGCGATAGCATTAAAGTCCAAGTTACTGTTGACGAAGGGGAATCTTTTTTAGACAGAATGATAAAAATGGTAGAAGGAGCCAAAAGGCAGAAATCTCCTAATGAAATTGCTTTGACTACTGTTTTAGTGAGTTTGACAATAATTTTTATAATTGTTGTTATGACCCTATACCCAATGGCTAAATTTGTCCATGTAAGAATAAGTGCTACTACATTGATTGCTTTGTTAGTTTGCTTAATACCAACTACAATTGGAGGTCTTCTTTCTGCGATAGGCATTGCAGGTATGGATAGAGTTACACGCTTTAATGTAATTGCTATGTCAGGAAAAGCAGTGGAAGCTGCTGGCGACATCGATACAATGCTATTAGATAAGACAGGTACAATCACTTTTGGAAACAGATTGGCTGCTGACTTTATACCAGTAGGTGGACATAAAAAAGAGGAGGTCACTTACTATGCCCTCATTTCTTCATTGAAAGACTTGACTCCTGAAGGAAGGTCAATAGTAGACCTTGCCAAGAAAATGGGGGCAAAAGCAGAGGATGATATTTTAGAAGGAGCAGAAGTTGTTGAGTTTACTGCTGAAACAAGGATGAGCGGTTTAAATTTAAAAGATGGCACTATTGTAAGAAAAGGGTCTTATGACAAAATAAAAGAGTATGTAGAGTCTAAGGGTGGGGAAATTCCTGAAGATTTACAGGAAGTAGTTGAAAGGATATCTCTGTTAGGTGGTACTCCTCTTATCGTAGTAAAAAACAACGAAGTATTAGGGGTGATATACCTTAAAGATACTATAAAACCCGGCATGAAAGAGCGTTTTAAACAGCTTAGGGCAATGGGAATTAAAACTATTATGATAACAGGAGATAATCCTTTGACAGCTAAGACTATTGCAGAGGAAGCTGGTGTTGACGAATTTATTGCAGAGAGCAAGCCGGAGGATAAGATAAATGTCATTAAAAAAGAACAGGCATTAGGGCGACTAGTTGCCATGACAGGGGATGGTACAAATGATGCGCCTGCACTTGCTCAGGCAGATGTTGGACTTGCTATGAATAGCGGTACAATGGCTGCAAAAGAAGCTGCAAATATGGTGGATTTAGACTCAGACCCTACAAAAATTATAGAGGTTGTGGCAATTGGGAAACAGCTTCTTATGACAAGAGGAGCATTGACTACTTTTAGTATTGCCAATGATGTGGCGAAGTATTTTGCAATACTTCCTGCTATTATATCAGGAACACTGCCATCTATAAGGGTGCTAGATATAATGAAACTTTCTTCTCCAACGAATGCCATATTATCTGCCTTAATATTCAATGCCATAATAATACCAGTTTTGATTCCTATCGCCATGAGGGGAGTAAAATATAAGCCTATGAGTGCTAATGCCTTATTGACCAGGAATTTGCTTATTTATGGCTTAGGTGGTTTGATTGCGCCTTTTGTAGGCATAAAACTGATAGACATGATAATATCTTTGATATTTTAATATGGAGGATTTGCTATGAATGAATTAAAAAAAGCAATCAAATTTGTATTTGTCTTGATGGTTTTGCTGGGGCTTGTGTATCCTTTTGTAATGACAGCAATTGCAAATTTATTATTTCCTTATCAGGCAAATGGTAGTATAATTATGTTAGACGGTAAACCAGTTGGTTCAGAACTCATTGGTCAGAAATTTACCGATTCAAGGTGGTTTATGGGCAGACCTTCTGTTGTAGATTACAATGCTGAATCTTCGGGTGGTACTAATTATGCTCTCTCTAATCCTAAGTTCAAGGAAGAGGTTGAAAAAAACATTGAAGAGTTTTTGAAGAAAAATCCTGGGGTAAAAAGAAGTGACATACCTGCAGACATAGTTACATCCTCTGGATCTGGTTTAGACCCGCATATTTCACCGGAGGCTGCTTACTTGCAAGTCAAAAGAGTCGCGGCAGCAAATCACTTACCAGAAGAGGTTGTAAAGAAACTGGTAGACAAAAACGTTGAAGGGAGATTCTTAGGTATTTTCGGAGAACCTCGTATCAACGTGTTGAAGCTAAACTTGAGTCTTTTGGAAGAAATTAAGCGTACTAAAAAGTGAGGCTATATGATGGAGAAGAAGTCCCCCGATTATTTTTTGAGAGAGATCGAAAGAGCTAAAAAAGGAAGATTGAAGATATACATTGGGGCTGCTCCCGGTGTGGGTAAAACCTATCACATGTTAAGGGATGCTAATGAGATGAAATCAAGGGGTATAGACGTTGTGATAGGTTTTGTAGAGACATACGGAAGAAAAGACACTGAGGAGCAGATAGGTGATCTTGAGATTATTCCTTTAAAGGAAATAAATTACAAAGGTGTAATTATTAAGGAAATGGATTTGGAGGCTATTTTAAAAAGGAAGCCACAGGTTGTGGTGGTAGATGAATTAGCCCATACCAATGCTCCTGGTTCTAAAAATGAAAAAAGGTATCAAGATGTTTTAGAGCTTATCGACAACGGAATAAGTGTTATGACAGCTGTTAATATACAGCATTTTGAAAGCCTTAATGACTATGTAAACAGAATGACAAATGTCAAAGTAAGGGAAACCATCCCAGACAAGCTTTTGGAGATAAGTGACGAGGTTGAAGTGGTAGATGTTTCTCCAGAGACTTTAATAGAGAGGCTCAAAAACGGGAAAATTTATAGCCCTGATAAGATTGAGACTGCACTCAATAACTTTTTTAGAATTGGCAACCTTTCAGCTTTAAGAGAACTCACATTAAGAGAAGTGGCTAATGAAGTTGATGATAGGCTTATTGAGTATAAAAATAGAAAAAATGTTATAGGATTAAAAGGAGCACAGGAAAAAATATTAGTTTGTGTGAATTTGAGATTTAATGCAGAGTATTTGATACGGAGAGGTTACAGGCTGGCAAAAATGCTCAAAGCAGACCTATTTGTCCTACATGTTTACAATGAGGATGACTTGAGAGACCATAAAAAGCTTAAAAAACTTGACGAAATCACTATGCTGTGCAATAAATTGGAAGCGAAATTTTTTATGGTGAAGTCCAATGACCCTGCTAAAGCTATAATAAAATTTGCAGAGGAAAATGCCATTACTCAAATTGTAGTAGGGCAGTCTGTGAGAAGGAGAATTGATGAAATAATAAGGGGATCTATTGTTAGAAGAATAATGAAAGGTACTAAATTCATAGATGTTCTTGTTGTGGCTGATCCAAGAGGATGATTAAAAAACGGGCTTTAACCCGTTTTTTTTATATGGTATAATAAATTTTGTAAAATTGCGTTATTTAGGGTGTTATATATGAAAGATAAATATATTTCTGCAACTGAAATAAATCAATTTGCTTATTGTCCATATCAGTGGTATTACATAAAAAAATATGGAATAGAGTATATTAATAGTTTAAGAAGCCATGAAAGTTTAGACTTCCAGTTTAGCAATTTTAAAAAAGGAATGGAATACCACGAAAAGTATTATAAGGATATTGTAAAATTAAAGTACAGAAAGTATGTAATTATTTTTGCTCTTATAGCTATTTTAATAATAATTGCGATTATGAGGGTTTTAAAATGATTCTTAATGTAATTTTTTTATTTTTTGTGGTGTATTTACTTATTCAAGCTATTATTGAAAAAAGACCACCTTATAAGAAGATGAGGAGAAGTATTGGGTTTCGCGGTGGCAAAATAATATACATAGACAAGCAACAAGAAGTTAAAGAAAAAGGCGTTACATATGGGAAACTATTAAAATCGGATAAATATGGTTTATCTGGAAAACCTGATTATATTTATCAGTTGGGAGAAGAACTTGTTCCAATAGAGTTAAAAAGCAGTGAAGCTGATGATTCTCCTTATTATAAAGATGTTATGCAGCTGGTGGCGTATTTCTTGATAATAGAAGATGTGTATAACAAGAAAGTAAGAAGAGGGAGAATAGTTTATAGAAACACTATGTTTGAGGTATACAATAAAAAATATTTGAAAAAAGAACTTTTAAATCTTGTAGATAAAATGAAAAAGATGAAACAAGGAAATTATTTTCCAGAGATAAAACCTTCATTTGCCTTATGCAGATTTTGCCCCTGCAGAGGTACTGTCTGTGAAATATACAATGACGCTTCCAAATAAAAGTAGAATATTATATTGAATAACGAAAAAAATAAAAATGTAATATACACAAAAGAAATGAGGTATAGCAATGGTCAAAAAAATATTTTCAATATTTATTATCACATTGCTTTCTTTTTCGATAGTTTCTTGCGGAATTTCTAAAAAGAATGTAACAAAAGCGAGGGAACAGAAAGCGCAAAACGAAGTTTTACAAAAACCCTCAGTTGAAACAAAAAAAGATTCAGCAGTTTTAAAAGATGAAGCAAAAGATAAGGTTTCAAATACTGTCAATGACACTATTTATATAAATACGGAAAATCTTGACAACACTTTGTACAGCTGGGGAATGAGGTTTTTGCCAAACCATCAGACTCCAGAAATAACACCTCTAGCTATGAGCCTCATCAAAAAGTATGATGCAATTTTTGTTGGAGATACCAGTAAAAAAGTAGTATATTTGACCTTTGACGAAGGCTATGAAAATGGCTATACTCCTAAAATATTGGATATATTGAAGGAAAATAACGTAAAAGCTGCTTTTTTTGTAACAGGACCTTATATAAAGCAGCAAGCTGATTTGGTCAAAAGAATGGTAAAGGAAGGCCATATAGTGGGAAACCACACTGTAAATCATCCAAGTTTGCCTACTATGCCTGACGAAAAGGTGAAAGAAGAGATAACAAAGTTAGGAGACATGTTTAGTGAGCTTACAGGAAAAGAAATGCGATATTTTAGGCCTCCTAAAGGAGAATACAGTGAAAGGACTCTTTACCTTACAAAGTCATTAGGATATAGGACAGTTTTCTGGAGCCTTGCTATGGCTGATTGGCAGCCTCTTCCTGGTGGCCCTGAAGAGAGCTATAATACAGTGATGAAAAGAATTCATCCAGGGGCTGTTATACTTCTTCATGCAGTTTCAAAAGACAACGCTTTGGCTCTTGACAGGATAATTAAAGGTATTAAAGCTGAAGGGTATGAGTTTAAAACCCTTGACGACATAAAATAATTGACTTTGCGATGTAGGTTTTACTACATCGCAAAATTAAATTGGGGGAATTATTTTGGGCAGTGTGCTGGAAAAGAAAAATTTATATATGATGGTGTTAGCTTTTACATTAAGCGCTGGTTCAATTTTATTGTTAATGAAACTTTCAGGGTTTGAAGGGGTAAAAGATGCTCTTAAGATTCATCCAGTGTATATTGTCGTAATTCTTGTTATAGTTATTTTAAGCTTAATCGTGGATACCCTGAGAATAAAGAGTTTGCTTGATGCTTTGGGGGAAAATCTTCCATTTAATTATCTTTTTAAATTTAATCTGGCGACATTTTTTATAAGTTATATAACTCCTTTTGGGTCAGGAGTTTTACCACTTACCATATATTTGCTTAACAAAAAGAATGTATCTCCTAATAAAAGTCTTATGGTTTTTACTGCGAAACTTTTATTTTCTGGAATTTTTTTTGGCACTGTACCGCCTATACTCCTCATTTTCTTTAGAAATCAGTTAGAATTGGGACCTGTTCTTTCCTATTTTGCTATATTAGTGAGTATAGTATTGATAGTTTTGTTACTGATATTGGTGTACATAATACTAAGGCCACGTTTTGTTATTGGAATTGTGGATAAAATAGCTGATATATCTTTTTTTAAAAAACCAAAGTTTGAAAAATACTTTGTGAGAACAAAAGAAGAAATAGTGTTTTATCATAAAAATTTTAATGACCTTTTCATGGTACCTTCCAGTTATAAACTATTTTTTTCACAGTTATTTTACGCAATAGCTTTTTGGACGCTTTTTTACAGTATTGCACCTATTTTGCTTGTAGCTATAAATATTCATTTCAATTTATTATCGGTAATTGCAAGACAGCTGATATTTTACGATATTTTAGCTTATAGCTTTATTCCCAGTGGTTCTGGAGTGGTGGAAATTGGATTTGCGACAATTTTTTCAAATATACTGCCTCGAAGTTTGTTAGGGGTCTTTGTAGGAATATGGAGATTTTTTACTTATTATGTATATTTGATGATTTCAGCAGTAGGATTTTTTCTTGTTGTGAAGAAAAATGAAAATGTTAATTAAATAACATTTTTTTTACTCATTTTACTGAAGAGTTTTTTGGCATATTATTTGCGTAAGAAAAAGGCGGGGGTATAAAGATGAAAGAAAAGATTCTGGATGCAATGAGAGACTTAGATGCATATTTTTCAGGAACTAAAGTAAAATGGATTTTGGATAATGTAGAATGGGCCCGTGAAAAAGCAGAAAAAGGAGTGATTGCTCCCTATTGACGCTTCAACTGCTCCCTCAACTAAAGGTGCATTTTAATAAGTCTGGCCAAAAACCAGACTTATTTTTTGTGTAGAATTTTTACTCAAAAGGTATTAAAATAGAATCATAGGAGGTGATGGGTTACGGCATTTTTAAATATTTACAATGTATACGATAACAATATTGAGAAATTTATTAGAAAGGAGGAATACTTAAAAGCCTATTGGTATGTTTTTCAACAAAAAAGCTTAACAAAAGGCCTTGATGAGAAATTATACAAATATTTAATATTATGGCAAATAATTATTGAAGTGTATCTTGGAATTATTGAAGAAGCAAAAGAGCATTTTTTTGATTTGTATACCGATTTAGAAGTGGATCAACATAATTTACCATTATTTATAAAAAATGTACTTCTTTTAGACATGATAGAAAGGTCTTTAGAAGTGAAAGGCCTTTTTGATGCATTGATGAACTTCAATGGAGAAGATCCTTGGATAAAATTTTATCTGCTGTCACTTTCTTTTAAAAATAAAAGAAGGACTTTTGAAATTTTGGAAGAATTATTATATATGGAGAAAGAAATAGAAGATAATTTTTTATTGGCTAAAATACATGGGCTTATAGCAGAGATATACAAAAAAGAAGGTGAATTAAAATGGCGTGAAGAGCTGGACGAAGCTTATAAGTTAAATCCTCTGGATTTATACGTATTTAGATTAAAACTTGAATATGGACTTATAAGTGAATGTGAGTTACAAAATGCCAAGTTTTATAGATTGTTTCCCGAAAAATTTAATTTAGTGAATGTGTATTACAAAAAAAGCAAAGTCTCTGCCAATAATATTAGGGGGTTTAAATTTTTCTGTTGGGGAGGAGGAAACGTTGGTGCTAGTTCTTATTTGGTATCCTATGAGGGAGTAAATATACTGTTGGATGCGGGAGCTTTAATTAAAGATAAGACTTTATATTATAATTCTATTGAAAATTTACCTATAAGCGTTAAAGAGATTGATTTAGTGATCATAACTCATAGTCACTTAGACCACTCTGGCGGAATTGTTGAATTACTTAAAAAAGGTTTAAATTGTCCAATTATTATGTCAAAACCCATAGAACAAATTTTGAAAGAAATTTTTTTTAGAGGTTATAAAAAGCCGGATTTAGAAATAACAGAGGAAAATTTAGATGACAAAGAAAATATTGTGCACTTTGTAAATGAAGAAGAAAGTTTTTTTATCATCAAAGGTAAACGGATAAAAGTAAAACTTATTCCTGCAGGACACATGTTGGGTGCGATGGCTGTATATATTGATATCGAAGGTGTGAAAGTATTTTATACTGGAGACTTTACTTTAAAAGATGTAGAGACCAATAGAGGACTTAAACTTCCAAAAGATTTAAAAGTGGATATCCTCATAACAGAGGCAACTTATGGGTATAGCAATAACTTTGGGATTCAAAATAAGTATTTGCAGGACAGACTTTTGCTGCTTTCTATAAAACAATTGATAGATGAAGAAGAAAAAGTTCTTTTGCCAGTCTATGCAATAGGAAAGGGACAAGATTTGTTGATGCTTCTTAGGAAAAATTTTTTTTATATTCCCTTTAACGTGTATGTGGACGGAGATGTGGCGCACTTTAGTAAATTATATGAGGCTTTTGTCGGAAACCTATACAGTAACGGCGTATTAAATGTAGCAGACAATACTTTATATGCTACGAGAAAAGAATTTATAAAAAAGGAAGTAGCTTTAGGCAATTGTTTAGTGATTGCCAGTTCTAATGACTTAAAAGAAGGGAGTACATCTTTTTTATATGCTACTGAAATGCAAAATTTTGATAAAGGTTGTATTTTAAATCTTGATTTTAATAATAGAGAATTTACAGGACTAAAAAATTATCACATTGGAGTATTAAATCATGGTAATATGATAGATATTTTGGAAATTGTCATTAAGTTAGCTCCTTCTGCTGTTTTTGTTGTTCATAGGGGATATAGAGGAAAAGGACAAATGAATATTGAAAAAATTTTAAATGGCATTGAAGGTCTAAAAGTTTATGTACCCCAAGATGGAGAGACGGTAAGTTTGTAAGGGGGGATTTTATGAAGCTATATGTGGGAATAGATTTAGGTACTACAAATACGGTTGCAGCGGTGTTAGAGTTTTTAAAAGATGAAGAACTGCTACCGCGAGTAGTGGATATTGGACAATTTACTGAGGATTATGAATACATTTATGAAAAATTATTACCTTCTTGTTTGTATATAGATAAGTCCGGTAATAAATATCTTGGTAAAATTGCAAAAGCTATGAAAATTAGAGAACCAGACAGAGTTATTTATAACAGCAAAAACTATATTGGAATTCCTGAATATTTTTGGGAAATCGATGAACAAAAGTTTTCGCCAGAAGATGTTGCGGCTTTAATACTAAAAGAAGTTAAAATGAATTTAGAAAGGAAGATGGGAAAAGAAATTACAAGCGCGGTGATAACAGTTCCTGCTTCTTTTAATCACGATCAAATTCAGGCAACAAAAAATGCTGCAAAGATGGCGGGGTTTGACGACAGAGAGACCTATTTTATCTCTGAACCGACAGCAGCCTTGCTGGATTTTATCAATACTGAAAGAAAGTTACCTCAAAGCAAGAGAAGGCTTGATTTTTCACGCCTCAGAAAAATGCTGGTATTTGACTTGGGAGGTGGTACTTGTGATGTATCCGTCTTGAATGTACAAATAAATGACAAAGACTTTATTATGGAGGAAATTGCTATATCGTCTCACACCCTTGTAGGAGGAGTAAATTTCGATTTAATGGGAAGTATATATCTTTTAGAAAAATATGCGAAAGAAATGAGTGAAACGTTTGAAAATTTATTTGAGGATGAAAATGAAAAAAGACGGGTCTATAATAGGATGGTTTATGAGATGGAAAAAGCGCGAATATTTTTTTCAACAAAAAAAGAGGAAGAAGCGATATATGAAAGTATATTGGAGGATTTTATAAATGGTAAACCTTATCGATTTAAAATATCAAAAAAAGAGTATGAAGAATGTATAAAACCTTTAATTACTAAGGATGGTAATTTGCGGGATAATGTAATAGATCCTATACTAGATACTCTAAATAAAGCCAATTTAACTGTTTATGATATTGATGATGTATTTTTAGCAGGCGGAATGGGGACTTATCAACCTATACAGCAAGCAATAGAGAAGCTGTTTATGAAAAAATCCTTGATAAGCTTACATCCCATATATTCTGTGGCTCGGGGAGCTGCTATTTACCATTATTTAAATGAGAAGCTGGGCAAAAGCAATGATAACCTTAAAATAGACCCTGTTGTTGCTTCTAACATTTATATCGACATTAAAAATGGTCTGCCTTTTTTAATTGTTTCTCAAGGGACAAGAGCGCCTTTTGAAAAAGTTTACGATGGAATCTTAAAAGTAAGCAATGCTACGGGTATGAGATTGGATATTTTTTCTGGAAAGAGTTTGTGGGACCCCAAAATGAAGCGTTTAAAAAGCGTTCAATTGTCTTTTCTAAACGTAATAAAACCCGGTACTCCCATTTCTTTAAAAGTAAATTTTGATAGAAACAGAATTTTGACGTTGAGTGCATGGGTATCAGGTTGTATGGAGCAAAAACTTCAAGTGGTCATTGGCGAAGGGAGTGAGGGGCATGGGTATTGATTGGAAAGCTCTTCTTTTGGAGAACAAGGATTCTTTTATGAATATATCTAAAGAGGTGATTGACGATGGAATGGAGTATCTTGGAGCAAAAAGGGTGAAGAGAAAAGAAAAGCCTTTTAAAAAAGATTTGTTTAACTATTATATTAACGAGATTAATGCAAAAATTATTGGAGGAAAAATTCAAAGGATAAATTTTACTGATGAATCTTTATTAGGTTCTTTAGAAAAAGACATTATTGAGTTAGGTAAAAATATTTTATCTGAAGGGCAGAATCCTATAGAAATGATTGTATACAGTACAAAAGGATTAGACCTTAAACAGGATGAAATATTTAAATGCATGGTGAGGATATTAAAAAATATTTCAAATAATAGTTTAGAAGCCCGCAAAGCACTTATAACTATCTTAGAAGAATGGCACTGGGAAGACCAAATAAGGTTAGTTGTGCACACGCTTAGGGAAATTAAAGAGGTTAACGCTTATGACCAGCTTGTTTTACTTCTTGAAGATGACAATTTGAAGGAAATAGCTGCAGAGGCACTTATTGATTTGGGAGAACTAAGGGCAATAACTCCGATATTAGAAATGGTAAATTCCCTTAACGGATTTAACAGTAAAGAAAGAGGCATTGCTTTTAGGATATTGATGAAACTTATCCAATTAGGAGATAATGCTGTAAAACAGGTTATAGAGAGATATTTGGATAACGAAAATAAAAGCTTGAATATTGTTTATTCAAATGTGATAGCGCGCTTAAAAGAAGAGGCTGTTGAAAATATGGCGAGTTTATTGTATGATGAAAGGTACAGCCAAAAAGCTGCAATAACTTTGGGAAAGATGAGAACAAGTGTTGCGACAGATTACTTACTCAAAGCCTATTATGACCCTCAGATAAAAAACAAAGCTAATGTAATTATTGGGCTTGGATATAGCAAAGATGAGAGGTGTATAAATCTTTTATTAGAGATTTTAAAGGATGAAAATCAACCAAATGAAGTAAAAGCCTGCGCAATCACTTCTTTGGCAAATATACAAGCTTTTGAGACAAAGTCAGTTATAAAGCAATTTATACAAAATAGTTCTTTGTGTATAAATGCTTATTCAGCTCTGGTGCAGCTGGGAGAGATAAAATATCTAAGCAATTTATTTTACTATATTGTAAAACCTGGGCTAAGCAATGAAGATGTGGTAAATGCCATAAAAGAAATAAAAAGGTTGAGGGGGCTTAAAATAAATGACATAAACAGTCAGATAATAGATGGTATCAAGTATATTATTAAAAATGACGATGGTTATGCTTGTGTTAATACATTGAAAATAATAGATACAAATCTTGATGAAGAAATGGCGAAAGAACTGGTGTGGAAATTGAGAAACACCACAAAAGAGGAGATACAGTATTTGATTTACAAGATGTTGGGGAAACATGCTAAGGCATTGAAAAATGTAATAGATGAAAAGATATTTAGAGATGCTGCTGAAAGCGACAGTGCAAGGATTAGATATTTAGCTCAAAAGATTATTGAAGAAAATTATAAAGATGTGGATAAACTTATTCGCATGTAAGAAGGTGAAATTATGTTTAACATAAAAGGTGTTGATGAAAAAAGATGCATAGAAATTTTTTTATCTACTCTTCCCTATGAGGTATTGATAAAGCCTTTTAAGAGAGATACAAAATTGCAAAAAAAGTTGGCAGGTTTTCGATTAATAAAAAGTGCCTGTCCGCCTAAGAAGATAATACCTATTTTGAGAGAGGAAATTATAAAAGGAAATGTAGATAGTAAAAGTTTTGTAGAGGAGTGGAAAAAGATTTATAAAGACATAATAAACCAAATAGAAAATTTGACTTTTGAAGAATTAGATAAAAAAGTACATGAGCTTTTGAATTTGTATGCGCCAGAAGTTGTTTTTTCAGGTATTTTACTCTTAAATGATGAAGGTACGATATCTATAATAGATAATGTTTTAGAAATGATTGAGAAAAAATGTACAAATGAACAGGTACCGGATATACTTGAATCTTCGGGAGGAGAAGAAACTGCTGAAAAATTAAAGAAAGTTAATAAAAAACTGTTAAAAGAAATAAAAAAAATTACAGGAAAAATTGATTAAGGAAGAAAAAAAGAATATAATGGAGATAGAAAAGTTGACACAAAAAATTAATGAACAAAAGAAGGAAATTTTAAGTTACAAAAACCAAATCGCCCAACTGAAAAAAGAAAAGGAAATGTTGGAAGAGAGATTAGAGAGGATTGGAATAGAGTTTGATAAGAGAATAGCTAAAATAGTTGAAAATAATCTTGCAAAAGACAGAAATTCAGAGAATTTGAGATTATCAATTAATAAACTGTTATTGGATGTACGACAACAAAATGTAGATTTTAAAAATAGTCTTTTTGAAGTAAAAGAAATTTTACAGGAAGTAGCTCAAAAGATAGGTTTTTTGTTTGACAATGCATCCAAGGCGATGACAGAACAAGCTGCTGTGAGCCTTGAGAAGTATAAAGACTATTCTTTGCTGGAGGACCTATCGGAAATGCTAAAAAATAACTGACTGAGAGGTGTAACGATGCAGCCGGATGAAGTGAGAGTTTTAAGAGAACAATTGAAAAAAGTCAAGAAAAATCCATTAGAGGTTTCTCAATTTTTAAAAAAAGTGCTTAAAAAACAGAAAGATATAGTGCTGATAATTACTATTTTAGAGCTTTTTAATGAAACTACTTATTTGTACCACGTATTGTTTAAAAGAAAAACTATTCTAAATTCCTTAAAATATATTGATAAAAAAGCAGAAAAAATTTTAGAAGCCATTAAATCTTTGGTAAATAATGCAAAATATTACAGTGATATGGAGGTAAAAATAAAAAATAACATAGAAAATGAAATTAAAGGGTACAAAGAGTACTTTGAAAGCATTATCGATGTCCTTTATGGGTATTATGTGGAATCGAGGTATGTAAATGATGTTATAAATGACAAGGCGAGAGATTTTTTTGTGGCAGACTCTATAGATGAAGAAGAGTTTTACAAAAGTGTACAAGAATTTATAAATGAAGTAGAAGAGGAAAAAGAAGAAAGGATTCAAGAAATAATATCTAGTATACCTTTTGCTATGTCTAAAAAGCGCTTTTACGAGTATTTAACCAAAGGATTAGAGAGAAACTATTCAAGTTATGAATCCCTGTTGGAGAGTGTTATAGATATTGAGGAAAATTTTTATGGCAAGTTAATAGAGGGATACGGGGAGATATTTCCTGGTATTGCTGAAAGAATTGAATATTTACAGTCATTGGATTTCAAAAACATGTCAAAAGAAAAAGTGGATGCTTATTTAAAAGAAAGTATAGAATTGATAAAAATTGTGCAAAACTTGAGGGAAATTTCTTTTTCTGTTTTGAAAATTATAAATAGGTTGTTGATAATATTCTTGTCGCAAGTTAAATTTAAAGAGGCGATTAAAGAAGAACCTTTTATTGCAGAATTTATGGATTTTTATAGTGAATTGACAAAAGTTTCTTTGAACTATAAAGAAGTAGAAAGCAGGACTAAAAAATGTGATAATGTGATTTCTAATTGGTATTTTGAGCTTTATAGATACAATGTTCTTTTAGGAGAGGTAGATTATTCTAACTTAGATATTATGGAAATTGTGGATGAAGGGATATTGACAGATATTGAAGAGCTTTCGGAGTATGAAAATTTGATAAATGATGCGAGTGAAATTGTTCTTGAAAAGGGAGAAATAGAAGAAGAACCCATAGATATGAGTATTGTCAGAGGTGAGATAAAAAATATCATTTCTCTGATTGAAGCCATCTCAAGAAATATGAAAAATGATTATAGAAAAGCGAGAATGAAAAGGCTTATGGGTATAATTCCTGTTCCAGAGAATTTTGAAAAAGAAATTTTAAATTATGTAAGAAATTCTCTTGAGTTTGACAATTCGGAAAACAAAAAGGCGTCTTTTATGCAAACTGTCAAAAAGCGAATGGAACTTTATAAGGATTTAAAAAATCAAAAAAAATTTTATGAATCTATAATAAAAAATGCACAAGGTGTTATTTAAATATGGTCAAAAAAGTTTTTGATGCTATTTTAATATTTTGCATGATTGTATCTCTTTTTTTATTCATACTTCTTACAAGTTTACAGCATGTGGCTTTTGACATTAATTTTTACAAAGCCGAATTTGATAAGAACAAAATAGCAGTGATAACAGGTATGGACATGGATGACCTTTTAAAAGTTATTACAACAATGCAAAATTATTTAAAAGGGAAAGAAAAAACCTTGGATATTGAAATGAAAATTTCTGGCAGCTATCAAAGAATGTTTAATGATAAGGAATTAGCCCATATGGAAGATGTGAAAAATTTATTTCATATAGGCTTTTTGGTAAAAGACTTTTCAATGGTGATTTTTATTTTGTTGTTTATATATTTTCTTTTAACAAAATCACTTTATAAAGTTTCAGACTATATATTAAGAGGTTTAATAGGTATATACGTTTTTTTGGGATTGTTTGCTTTGGCAATGTTAATTGATTTTGATAAGTGGTTTACTGATTTTCACCTTATGTTTTTTGACAATGATTTGTGGCAATTAGATGTTGCTAAAGATAGGTTAATACAAATGTTTCCTTTAGAATTTTTTCAGGATGCAGTATTTTTAACTTTAAGAAATGCTACTTTATCAATTTTAGCTATATCTTTTATTGCTTATATAATAAAAAATAGCAAAAAGACCAGTTTAAATAGGACTTTTTGCTATACGCATAATTTGTTTTCTTCTTCTAATAGTGATTCTAATTCTTCTTTTGTGATGATTTCCTTCGCTAAAAGCCTTTCAGCAATGAGAGTAATTTTATGTTTATTTTCCATGAGTATTTTTTTTGCGGATACATAACAATTATTTATAATTTTGTTAACTTCTTTATCTATTATTTCTGTGGATTTCAGCATGTGTATATCAAAAACTCTGTTTCCTAATTCACTCATTCCGTAATTGCACACCATTTGGTAAGCAATTTTTGTCGCTTCTTTTAAGTCATTTTCTGCTCCTGTTGATATTTCGTTGAATATTATTTCTTCTGCAGCTCTTCCACCTAACAGCATGATGATTTTGTTTTTTAATTCAGTCTTTGTGAGTAAGAAAGAATCGTCTTTTGGGAAGTTTAAAACATATCCTAATGTTTGTCCCCTTGGGACAATTGAGATTTTTTCAACGGTATTTACATTTAAAATTTTTCCTATAAGCGCATGTCCTGCTTCGTGATATGCGGCAATTGTTCGTTCTTTTTCTAAAACGGATGGATATTTCTTTTTAAGGCCTGCAATTACCCTTTCTAGTGCTTCGTCAAATTCTTCTTTTCCAATTTTGTTTTTGTTTCTCATAACAGCAAGTATTGCTGCTTCGTTACACATGGTGGCTAAATGGGCTCCTGTCATGCCGTGGGTTTTTCTGGCAAGCTCGCTTAAAGAGACGCTTTCGTCGAGGGGTTTATTTCGCGTATGTACTTTTAGTATTTCTAATCTTGCCTTCATGTTAGGATTTCCAATGTGTATTGTTCTGTCAAATCGTCCCGGTCTTAATAAAGCTTCGTCCAGCATGTCAAGCCTATTTGTGGCTCCTATCACTATAATCCCTTCATTGCTGTTAAATCCGTCCATTTCCACTAATAGCTGATTTAACGTTTGGTCTTTTTCTGAATTATTGTCTGTATTTCTCTTTGTGCCAACAGCATCTATTTCATCTATAAAGATGATGCTGGGAGCACTTTTTTTGGCTTTTGCGAATAGAGCTCTTATGCGACTGGCACCTACTCCGACGTATTTTTCCACAAATTCTGAACCTGACGCACTTATAAACGTCGAATTTGTTTCACCTGCTAATGCTGTAGCGAGCAAGGTTTTCCCTGTGCCAGGAGGACCGTAAAACAGAATACCTTTGGGGATTTTTGCTCCCATTTTATTGTATTTTTCTGTGTTTGTCATAAAGTCAATTATTACTTTTAATTCGTCAATAACTTCGTCTAATCCTGCTACATCTTTGAAGGTAATGTTGGTTTTGCGACTATTAGGGTCTTCTTTTAGTTCTACTGTGTTATTGTAATTTACAGGCATAAGCTCAGAAAATCTGTTTTTAAGTAACAAATAGCTTATAGCGATTACAGCTATAGTAAAAATGATGGAAAAATTGAAGTTAGAATTTGTTTTTGTATTTGATAAAAAGATATATGCAAAGAATATATTTACGAAAATGGAAATTGACAAAATAAGAATGTGGACATTTTTTTTCATAATTCTCGCCCCCGCTTTTATTCTGAATGTAGTTTTTGCTTCTTGATGCAATTTATTCGCTGATTAAAAAGGTATAAAAAATGATTTTGAAGGCAAAAATGTAAAATAAATCAACAATTGGAGGTTGTAATATGCAAGGATATATGGGAATAGATGTAGGCTCTGTAAGCACCAATATAGCTGTTATAGATGAAAATAATAAAGTAATAGAATCTGTTTACATAAGGACACAAGGGCAGCCCATCAAAGCAGTACAAAATGCTTTAAAAGAAATAAAAAATAAAATGGGAGATATTGTCATAAAAGGAATAGGTACGACAGGAAGTGCAAGGCAATTGACAGGTTTAATGGTGGGAGCGGATATTGTTAAAAACGAAATTACAGCTCATGCAATAGCAGCTTCTAATGTAATAAAGGATGTTCGAACTGTAATAGAAATTGGAGGGCAGGATTCAAAAATCATAATTTTAAGAGATGGGGTTGTAGTAGATTTTGCGATGAACACAGTGTGTGCAGCAGGAACTGGCTCTTTTCTTGACCAACAAGCTTATAGGCTAAATATACCCATAGAGGAGTTTGGAGATATAGCTTTACAGTCTAAAAGTCCTGTGAGAATTGCGGGAAGATGTAGCGTTTTTGCGGAATCTGATATGATTCACAAACAACAAATGGGCTATTCACTGCCTGACATAATTAGCGGCTTGTGTGAGGCTCTTGTACGAAATTACTTAAACAATGTAGGAAAAGGAAAGGACATAAGAGAGCCAATTGTTTTTCAAGGCGGTGTGGCGGCGAATAAAGGAATTAAAGCAGCGTTTGAAAAAGCATTAGGCATGAAGGTTTATGTGCCTGAGCATTATGGAGTAATGGGGGCTATTGGAGCAGCGATACTTGCAAAAGAGGCTGTAAAAGAGAAGGGATATACCTCTTTTAAAGGGTTTGAAGTCAGTGATTTTAAATACCGCGCTGTGGGTTTTGAATGTACAGATTGTCCCAATCGCTGTGAGGTTGTAGAATTTATACAGGGTGATGAAGTAATCTCCAGATGGGGAGATAAATGCGGAAAATGGTCAAACAGCACCAGTAAAACGATATGTGCAAATACAGCAAGTTAAAAAAGATAAAGAGTCAGCTTGTAAACAAAGTCTTTTTTAAAAAGTCTCCGCTTTTATGCGCAAGGTTGCATCGCGGGAGTATCTTAAGTGTGTTTTGGTGAAGTTTTGGAAAAGCAGCTTCCCATAAGCAGTCTTAAAACGTGTACTAACTTGAAAGATTTATATTCAACTCGAAAGATAAATTGCCTTTCATGGGAGAAAGAAAGCGAATTCGGAAGCTGCCCAAAGGAAGCCATAGACACGACTTAGATACGGGAGCCTGCACCTAAGCATAAAAGCAGAAGACTTTATTTGTAATATAAAGGTTTGTCAACAAACTAAAGAGTGCTTTTTCGCACTCTTATATTTCAATTTCAATATTGTCTCCCGGCTTTAATACATCAGTATAAGAGGCCCGTTTTCCATTGAGTTTCATTTCGGGTACTTTGTTGTTTTCAATTTTTAAATCTACAAAATTGAATATATCTACAAAAAGATATTCTTCTTTCCCTTTTAAAGTAACTTCTTTACCGTTTACTGTAACTGTAAAGCTGGGCATTCCTTCTTTTATTACTACTTCATCGCCGTCGTTTATCTCATAGTCTAAATTTACCCTCTTGTTGTTTACATAAATTATACCACCTTTTTGCTGTTTAAGCAATTCTCTCGCAGTCAAAGATGCATCTTCTCCTTTTATTCCTTTTATGATTGTAATTTTATCTCCCTCTTTTACAGGAGTTTTTAAATTTGCCAATGCGTTATTTACGTATATTTGAGATGGTGTACCGTCTTTTCCTTTTATTGTAATACTTTTTCCGTTGAGGGTGAAGGTTAAGTCTTTACCTTTTTGTGCAATTAAACTTTTTGGGTCATAGTTTATGGTGAGGAGTATGTCCATTACATTGGGGTTTTTTATGTTAAAAATTTTGACAGGTTCATTTTCTACAAATACTTTTATAAAATCTTTTCTTTTATTTATCATTGCAGAGTACCCAATTCCTATAGGAGTGATACTTTCAGGTCCCTTTAATTTTTTACCTTTGTACTCTAAAACTTCTATCGATTTGGCGTCTCTTACAGAGACTCTGTTTACAGGAAGCTTTAATATTGAAGCTATTTCTTCAGGTAAATGGGGAAGATTACTGCTTCCACCCACTAAAAAAACTGCCGATGGGCTTTTGCCGTTGTATTTTACAATTTCATCGCATATTTTTTGGGCTAATGTTTTGATTTGAGGCATGATAACTTCAACAACTTCATCTCTTGTTACTTTATGTTCTATATTGAGGATATCTTTAAATTTTATTTCGCTTTTTGTGCTCTTTTTTATTTTCTCAGCAGTATTAAAATCAGTAAGGTAATGGGTAGCAATGCTTTCTGTGATTTCGTCTCCTGCATAAGGCACCATAGAATATGCGATTATATTTCCTTCTTTTGATATAGCGATATCAGAAGTACCAGCACCTATATCGACAAGAGCGATATTTAACATTCGGATTTCAGGCTTTATGGCGACATTTATTGCTGCAATAGGTTCTAACGTGATGTAAGAAACTTCAAGGCCTGCGTTTTTTACTGCAGCATAAAGACCTTCAACAACGTCATAAGGCAAAAAAGTTGCCAAAATTTCAACTGCTATTTCATGTCCTTTATGCCCTTTTAAATTAGTGATAGGCAAACCATTTAAGTAATAATTAGAGACTGTGTAGCCAACAGTATGGTATTTTGTAAGTCCTGATTGAGAGATGACGGCATTTTGTGCGATTTCAAGAGCTTCTAATTCTAAATTATTTATATCTTCTATTGTTATTTCATGTTCTTCTTCAATATTTTTTTCTGCTCTTGCAAGTTGAGTTTTTAAAGACCTTCCTGCTGCAGCAATGCATACTTCTCTTAATTTTATGTTCAAAGAATTTTCAAGTTTTTCTTTTATTTTCACAATGACATTAGCAACTTTATCTATATCATGAACTTGTCCGTCAAACATCACCCTATTTTCATGTTCCATTTGTTCGACAGCAAGTACACTGAATTTGCCGTTGTTTCCAACACCTACTATTCCAACTACTACCCTTGTGCCAATGTCAAGGGCAAAGATGATATCATTGCTGTTCATTGTGTAACCCCCAAAAATTTTATTGTTTATAATTATTATACATTTTCACACATTATTTCGGAAGGGTTTTGAAATAAGTTTAGCTGTGATTTATAACTTTAAATATTTATTAAAAAATTTAAAGAAAAGATAAAATTCCTTTCGTTGAAAGAAGAAACTTTCAGTGGTACAATTTCTCTTGTCAATATAAGAAATGGGGGAATGCTTATGCGGAAAGTTACTGTTTATTTGATGGTGTTTATTTTTCTTTTATCTGTTGCTTTATCAGGATGCAGTTCTAAAACACAACAAAACAGTGCAAATCAGGAAGATAAAAAACAAGTTTTAAGGTTGAATCTTGGTGAAGAACCTCCTCGTTTAGATCCTCAAACGACAACAGATGGGGTTTCATTCCAGGTGCTTAATGCTGTGCTTGAAGGTTTAGTAAGACTTGGACCAGACGAAAAACCCCAAAAAGGTTCAGGTTTAGCTAAAGATTGGAAAATATCAGAAGATGGCTTACATTATACCTTTTATTTAAAAGATAATATTTATTGGAGTGATGGCAATCCTATAACAGCATATGATTTTGAATATTCTTGGAAGAGAGCGTTAGACCCAAAAACCGCTTCAGATTATGCTTACATAATGTTCCCTATTAAAAATGCTGAAAAATATAATGCGGGAAAAGTCACCGCTGATGAAGTAGGTGTAAAGGCATTAGATGATAAAACACTGCAAGTGGATTTAGAGGCGCCCACCCCGTATTTTTTAAGTTTGACAGCTTTTGTAACATATTTTCCACTCGAAAAATCTTTTGTAGAAAAAGTGGGAGACAAACTGGCAACAACTCCAGATACCCTTGTATACAGCGGACCTTTTATATTAAAAGAATGGAATCATGAACAAAACATTGTATTAGTGAAAAATGATAAATATTGGGATAAGGATAATGTTAAATTGGATGAAATAGATTTTGATATGATAAAGGACATGAATACTGTGGCACAAAATTTTGATGCAGGCCAATATGATGTGATTAGTGTTACTGGAGATTATGTAGAAAAATATAAAGATAAAGTTCAAATACATCCCAATGGTTTTACGTATTTTTTGGCATTTAACACTAAAAATCCAGTATTTAAGAATGAAAATATAAGGAAAGCTTTTGGTTTGTCGATAAGCAGAAAAGAATTAACAGAAAATGTATTAAAAGACGGTTCTTTTCCTGCTTATGGATTTGTACCATACGGGATTCCAGGCGAAAATGGAGAATTTAGAAAAGAAGTAGGGGATTTGTTTAAAGAAGATGTACAAAAGGCGAAAGAGCTACTGGCAAAAGGCATGAAAGAGTTAAATATAACCACTTTGCCCAGGATTGTATTAATAGCAGATGATACAGATGTTGCAAAAAGAGAGTCCCAAGCTATTCAAGAGTTCTGGAAGAAAAATTTGGGTATTAATGTTGAATTGCAAAATGTACCTTTTAAGATAAGGCTTCAAATGTATTCTCAGGGACAATTTGATGTTATGCTGACGAGATGGGGCGCCGATTACAATGACCCGATGACATTTTTGGATTTGTGGGTTACACAAACAAGCGGTCAGCCAAATCGCGTATTTTATTCAAATTCCGAATATGACAAATTGATTCAGCAAGCAAAACAAACAAATGACAATAAAATTAGAATGGAAAACATGAAAAAGGCTGAAAAAATTCTGATGGAGGAAATGCCAATTTCTCCGTTGTTCTTTTCAGCTACCGCATATGTACAGCAGGATTACATAAAAGGCATAGTAAGACATGCAGTTGGTGTGGATAACGATTGGAAGTGGACGTATATAGAAAAATAAAGGCATTATGAATACAAAAAAGATTGCTTTTAAGGCGAGAAATCGCCTTGTTTTTTTAGTATTGTGGAAAATTGACATTGCGGATATAATTGAAAAAGAGGTGAAAAAGAAATGGATATATTTATAGAAAAACTTATAAAAAGGCAGAAAACTCTAAAAGACGCACTATTTAGTATTGGTGTCATACTGGCTACTTTTGTAATTGTCTTTTTAGTGATACCTGTAATACCAATAGTAAGAAATTTTTGGATTTTCTTTTTGCTTTTATTTGGATATATTGCTTATTATTTAATAAGGTCGAGAAATATTGAATTTGAATATGCACTTACAAACAGCGATTTTGACGTGGATAAAATAATAGACCAAAAAAGAAGAAAGCCTATTTTAAGTATAGATTGCAGAAACTTTGAGATTGTAGCAAAAGTCAACAGTGATAAATTTACAAACGATATAAAAAACATCAAAAATCGAATTGAAGCAGTAAGTTCTATGTCTTCTCCCAATGTGTATTTTGCAGTTTTTGAAAATAAAGGAGTAAAGACTGTTTTGTTTTTTGAGCCAGACGAAAAAATGCTTGATGCTATGTGGCGATATATACCGAGGAAACTTTTTAAGTGAACTGTGAAAGGAAGGATGAAAATGATTAAAGCAGTTATTTTTGACATGGATGGAGTAATTATTGACAGCGAGCCTCTGCACATTAAATTAGAAGGAGAGCTTTTTAAAAAATTAGGAGTTGAGGTGAGTGAAGAAGAACATTTGAGTTTTGTAGGGTCTTCTTCCTATTACATGTGGAGTAAAATCAAAGAAAAATTTAATCTTCCATACAGCGTTGAAGAACTTGTAGAGATGGATAGAAAAAGATATTTAGAATATGTACTGAATACTGGCGAAATAATTCCTGTTAAAGGGATAAAAGAAGCAGTAGAGATACTTTTTGCCAATGAGTATAAACTTGCAGTCGCCTCTTCTTCGCCGATTGATGTTATTCAGTTGGTTGTAAAAAAATTGAGGATTGATAAATATTTTGAAGTACTGATAAGCGGAGACTATGTCAAGAACAGTAAACCAGAGCCAGATATATTTTTATACACAGCAGATAAATTGGGGGTAAAACCACATGAGTGTGTCGTTATTGAAGACTCCCACAACGGAGTTCAAGGAGCGAAAAAAGCGGGAATGAAAGTTATAGGTTTTAAAAATCCGAATTCGGGGAATCAGGACTTATCAGCAGCAGATTCTATAATAGATTCTTTTGATACAGGTCTATTGGAACTTATAGATAAATTGGAAGCTAAAGAAGATGCTTTCAAAAGCTAATAAAAAATAAATGGTGCGCCTGACAGGAATCGAACCTGCGACCTCCCGGTTCGGAGCCGAACGCTCTATCCACTGAGCTACAGGCGCACGCTTTACACATAAAAGTTTACTATGAAATAAAGAGTATGTCAAATAAATTTGATATTTACAAAACATAGTGGTAAAATAATATTTGGAAACAATAAACAAAGGAGGAGTGACAGATGCAGAGTGTCAGTATCGAAGCTGTAAAAAGAGATACTGGAAAGAATGCAGCTCGGAGATTGAAGAAACAAGGCTATGTCCCTGCTATTCTATACGGCAAGGATATGGCGGAGAGCATTCCTTTGGCAGTTGAATATAACAAGCTTCAAAGGTTGCTACAAAAACATGGAAGGAATGTCCTCCTCAATGTGATTGTGAACGGAACCACTCACAATGCGATTATTAAAGAAATACAAGAGGATACTTTAAAGGGCAAAATAATTCACGTAGATTTCCAGAGAGTATCAATGTATGAAGAAATTGAAGCTACTGTACCTCTCAAGTTTGAGGGTGCGGGACTTGTTGAAAGCAGAGGCGGAATTGTACAGCATCAACTTTGGGAGTTAACGATAGAAAGCTTGCCTGATAAGATTCCTCAAGAAATTACTGTGGACTTAAGCAAGTTGGAAATAGGAGATACTCTCTTTGTAAGAGATATTCAAGTGCCTGAAGGAGTAAAAGTTATTGATGACCCGGATGAAGTTGTGGTATCTGTCCTTGCACCAAAAGAAACTGAGGAAGAAGAAGCAGCAGAAGAGACTACTGAAACAACAAAGGAAAGTGAACAATAAAAAAGAGAGGGAGATTTTATCCCTCTCTTTTTAATAATTGGCTATTTTCCTTTTTTCATTGCTTAACCTTTCCGGGATTACGTCATTTCGTATGAGGTCTTCATAAGTTTCTCTTGCGACGATTATATCAGCATGGCCATTGTAAACTAATACGGCTGCGGGACGTGGGAGCCTATTATAATTGCTGGCCATTGAATAGTTATAAGCGCCAGTGCAAGTTACAGCTAAAATATCTCCTTCTTCAATTTTTGGTAATGTTATGTCCCAAATTAACATATCCCCAGATTCGCACAATTTCCCAGCTATTGATACTTTTTCTGATTTAATATTTTTGGCTTTGTTTGCTACAATAGCGTCGTATTTTGCACCGTATAAGGCAGTGCGTATATTGTCAGACATTCCTCCATCTACTGATACATATTTTCTAACTCCTGGTATGTCTTTTATTGCTCCTACTGTGTAAAGAGTAGTTCCAGCATTTCCTATTATAGAACGACCTGGCTCTACAATTATGTTTGGCATTTTTATATTTAAAGCAACGGAATATTCCTTTACTGCTTGCATTATTTCTTGTGCTATTTGTTCGATTGGCTGGGGATCGTCCTCTTCTACATATGCTATTCCAAAACCTCCACCTAAATCTAGTTCCCCTACTTCCCAACCTAAAAATTCTTTTACTAATTTTAAGAAATTCATCATAATTTCTATTTCAGCTTTATAAGATTCTGCATCAAAAATCTGAGAACCGATATGAGAATGTAGACCTACTATATTTACATTTTCCAAAGTTAAAGCATATTCTATGGCTCTCATTGCGTCTCCATTAAAAAGAGGGAAGCCAAATTTTGAATCTATTTGCCCTGTTTTTACATATTGGTGAGTATGAGCTTCTACACCAGGAGATACGCGTATATAGATATTAGGCACTTTGTTCATCATTCTTGCTAAATCATTTAACATGTTGAGTTCATACCAGTTGTCTACAATGATTCTTCCGATGTCATTTTCTAAGGCCATTATAAGTTCTTCTTTTGATTTGTTATTTCCGTGCAAATATATTTTTTCAGCCGGAAATCCTGCTTTTAAAGCAGTGTATAATTCGCCACCTGAAACTACATCAAGGCCTAAATTTTCTTCTTCTATTATTTTACATATTGCCATTGTCATAAAAGCTTTGCTGGCGTATATCACTTCATTTCCCGGATAATTTTTTTTAAAACCGTTGTAAAAGGCTCTGCAATTTTGTCTTAAAAGTTCTTCATCTATGACATACAGAGGTGTACCAAATTTATTAGCAAGGGTTACAGTATCACATCCGCCTATTTCCAAATGACCTTTTGAGTTTATTCTCATTGTTCCATGTAACATCCTATCAACCTCGTTTACTTTAATAATTTAAATTAAGAAACCGAAAAACAAAATAAAATACAGCCAAGTATTACTCAGCTGTCTAATTTGCACATAGACATGGTAATACCTCCTTCCCCCTATAGCGAGATAGCTCTTCACTGAAGGCTCGGGAAACCTACAGTGACAGTCCTATACCTGTTCGGCATAGGCCCAGCTGCGTAAACTTTAAGGAATTTACGCGCTTCGGCGAGCATCCCTTTCATATACCTTCATCAGCCCTTAAATACCTCCGGTATACTACTCTTGATGACCCGCGCCTCTACCTCACCTTCAAAGAAGATGAGGTACTATTCAATTTTATTTTTTTATATAATATCATTTATGAAAATAGCTGTCAACACTTTTCAGAAAAATTTTTAGGAATAGTTAATAAAATAAATGGGCAAAGTAAATATGGGGTGTTGTATATGCCGTGGATAGTAACTTTTGTAATTTCGTGGATAATTCTATTTGCTTTGGTAGATTTAAAATCTTTAAAATACACAATATGGAGTGGCTTTTTGGCTTCTGCCTTTCAGCTTATTGTTGACGGAATTGCTATTCACCTTAATCTTTACAGTTTCTCGAACGTTGTAGTGAGAATTTTTGATTCAAGTTTATTTTTTTCTTTAGGAGCACCTTTTTGCATAGGAATATTATATGCACAGACATATCCTAAAAGTAATTTTTTTCGCCTCATAAATGTTTTTGTGTCGACGGCATTGTTTTTTGTGATGGAGTATTCGTTAATTTATGTAGGTGTATTGAAATATATACACTGGCATTATTTGTATAGTTTAGTTGTGGATTTAGCAGCTCTTTTGTCATTGGGGAATCTTATAACTATATTCAGATTATCTCCTTGGATGAGGAGGTAAAATCAGTGAAATATTGCATTTTCACTGCAATAATGATTGCAGACGGCATATTGGTTTTCCTTTGGTATAGATTTCTAAATAAAATGCAAAAAGATGAATCATAAGGGAAAAATTACTTAACTTTGTATGAATATTGTACAAAAATTTATATTAAATATCATGTTTATTGCCTATAGGAAAGTTGAAAAAATGGTATTATAATAAAAGCATCAAACATTCTAACAGGGGGAATTTTGAAAATGGCTGATGTTGTACTCAAACATGTTTACAAAGTCTATCCAGGCGGTGTTACCGCAGTTAAAGATTTCAACCTTGAAATTGCAGACAAAGAATTTATAGTCTTGGTAGGTCCCTCCGGTTGCGGAAAGTCAACGACATTAAGAATGGTAGCAGGACTTGAAGAGATTACAAGTGGTGAACTTTATATTGATGGTAAACTTGTAAATGAGGTTCCGCCAAAGGATAGGGACATTGCGATGGTGTTCCAAAACTATGCGCTTTATCCTCACATGACAGTGTACGACAATATGGCGTTTGGACTTAAACTTAGGAAGGTTCCGAAAGCAGAAATTGATAGAAAGGTAAGAGAAGCAGCACGAATTTTGGGAATAGAGGAGTATTTAAACAGAAAGCCAAAAGCTTTGTCAGGTGGACAAAGACAAAGAGTTGCATTGGGACGCGCTATTGTGCGCAATCCTAAGGTGTTCCTCATGGATGAGCCTTTGTCAAACTTAGACGCAAAATTGAGGGTTCAAATGAGAACTGAGTTGGCAAAACTTCACGACAGATTGCAGACGACTTTTATATATGTTACCCACGACCAGACAGAAGCTATGACAATGGGGTCAAGAATTGTTGTCATGAAAGACGGTGTCATCCAGCAAGTGGATAAGCCACAAACTATTTACGATTATCCAAATAATCTCTTTGTTGCGGGATTTATTGGAAGTCCACAGATGAACTTTATCGATGCAAGATTGGAAAATAGGGACGGAAAAGTATATGCTACTTTCAAAGGATTCAGTATATTGGTGCCAGAAGGAATTTTAAAGAGATTGAAAGACCCAAGCTATGTGGGAAAAGAAATTGTGTTGGGAATAAGGCCGGAAGATTTACATGATGAACAGGTCTTTTTAGAGGCTTATCCAGAAAGTGTAGTTGAGGCAAAAGTAGAAGTTACAGAGCTAATGGGTGCAGAGACATATCTCTATCTTGACGTAAGAGGTGTTTCACTGACAGCGAGAGTAGATCCAAGAACTACTGCAAGAGCAGGAGATGTGATAAAGATAGGCTTTGACGTTAACAAGTTGCACATGTTTGACAAAGAAACAGAAATGACAATTTTGAATAGAACTGTAAGTTAAGGCGGATTATTCCGCCTTTTTCATGTTTTGCTTTGTGAAGATGTCGTTTTTTGCATGTCAAAATACCACATAAAATTACATTTACCTATTATTTCTTCTATAAAATATTGTATAATTATTGTATACTAAAAGGTAAGGTGGTATTATCATGATAAGTTACGACCTTGTAAAAAGAATTGCACAGGATATTCAAAAAAATATACAAATGCCGTTATATATAATAGATAGGTCAGGAAATTTAATCTATGGAAATGGAGATTTTTTTGAAAAAAAAGCAGGATTTTTGGATGCAAAAATAGAATATAAGTATGAAAGAGATACATATGAAATAAACGGTTTTACATTTTATAACATATTCTACGAGGATGTGCCAGCTTTTGTTATTTCTTTGGAAGGAAATGACAAAGAGACAAAAAGGTTAATTTACCTTATAGCTATAATTTTTGAACAGTTATTGGATCGATACAGCAAAGAAAAATTTTTGATTGATGCATTGGCAGGTAAATTAGAGAAAAATACAGTGAGATGTTATGCTGATAGGTATAAACTAAACAAAAAATCCAAATACATTGTTATTATAGTGGAGTCAAATAACGAAATTGAGGATGCGATAAAAATAGTCACCAATATTTTTAACAAAACATATCTCCACATTGTGAAGATTGACAACAGAAGATTTGTTGTTATATTTCCCTATAAAGAAAGTATCAGTTTGTTAGAATCGTATAAAACTATAAAAGACATGATAGAATCAGAAGGCTATATTAAAGTGAAAATTGCCAGTTCTTCTTCTTTGGTATCAATAGAGGATATTGATAGAGCCTATAAAGAAGCTGAAGTTGCTTTAACATTGGGGCAAAAGTTGGACAACGAAAAGGGAATATATATTTACGACAATTACGCTTTTGCAGAATTGTTGTGGGGAATTGATATAAATAAAGTTAAAAATTTTATAAGTAAAAAAGAAATTGATTTTAACATTTTTAAAGATGAGGAATTGGTACAAACTTTAAATGCCTTTTTTAAAAACAGTCTCAACTTGAGTGAAACTTCGAGAGAACTTTATATTCACAGAAATACTCTCGTGTACAGGCTTGATAAAATATTTAAAATGACAGGGCTAGATCCCAAAAAGTTCGATGATGCGCTCATGCTAAAGACAATCATGATTTTGACCAAATTATACGATATTTCGGGGTGAGGAGATTTGATTAAATTTATAAATGTTTCTAAAACATATAATAAAGATATTATCGCACTGTCCAATGTAAGCTTTGAAATTGAAAACGGAGAGTTTGTGTTTATCGTTGGACCCAGCGGTGCAGGCAAATCTACTTTGATTAAATTGTTGTTAAAAGAGGAAGAGCCTACGACTGGTACTATCATAATAAATAAAAAAGACATAACAAAGCTGAAGAGGCGAGAAATACCTTATTTAAGAAGAAGTATGGGGGTAGTTTTTCAGGATTTTAGGCTGCTTCCCAATAAAACAGTTTTTGAGAATGTCGCTTTTGCCATGGAAATAGTAGGAGCCTCTCATAAAGAAATAAGGAGAAGAGTTCCAATGGTGTTGTCGCTAGTTGGGCTTAGTGACAAAGCGGACAATTATCCGCAGCAATTATCTGGGGGAGAGCAGCAAAGAGTTTCTCTGGCGAGAGCTATTGTAAATGAGCCTTCTATTCTCATAGCCGACGAGCCCACAGGTAATCTTGATCCGGATACTTCCTGGGAAATTGTAAAACTTATTTCTGAAATAAATAAAAGAGGTACTACTGTAGTGATGGCGACCCATGCTAAAGACATTGTAGATGCCATGAAAAAGAGAGTAATAGCATTGGAAAAAGGCAATATGGTAAGAGATGAAGTAAGGGGTGCGTACGATTATGCTCTTTAGAAATTTTAAATACTTTTTTAAAGAAAGTTTTAGTAATTTGACGAGGAACAGACTCATGACAGTGGCTTCTATAACTTCTGTAATGGCGGCTTTACTCATTTTGGGTTTATTCCTTGTAATTGTGCTAAATGTTGATACAATGGCTAATCAAGTAGAGTCTCAGTTGGAACTAAAGGCTTTTTTAAAAGATGACCTTACAAAAGAGCAGATTGACAGAATAGGTAGTGATATAAAATCGTTGGAAGGCGTGACTTCTGTCACTTTTGAGTCTAAAAAACAAGCACTCGAAAATTTTAAAAGGCAATTAGGTGACAAAAGTTATTTGGTTGATGGTTTGGAAAAAGACAATCCACTGCCACAATCTTATATAGTAAAAGTAAAAGATGCCAACATGATGAAGGATATCTCGAAAGAGATAAAGCAAATAAATGGCGTTGATAAAGTAAGCTATGGACAAGATGTGGTGGAAAAGCTCCTTGGGATTATAAAGATAATAAGGATTGTAGGACTTTCAGTGATACTTATTCTCTTTATAATTTCAATTGTTATAATTTCCAACACCATAAAATTAGGGGTTTTTGCCAGAAGAAGAGAGATAAATATAATGAAATACATTGGAGCTACTGATTGGTTTATAAGATGGCCTTTTTTAATTGAAGGTGTAATACTGGGACTATTAGGGGCTTTACTTTCTGTCACAATATTGGCTGTGCTTTACGGCTATGCAGTAAATCTTGTCAATAATAGATTGATTGTTTTTGAACTATTGCCTTTAGACAAAATATTGGGAGATATCACTCTGTACTTTTCTGTAATTGGTGCTATTATTGGAGCATTAGGAAGTATCATTTCCATTAAACGGTTCTTAAATGTTTAAAAAAGTAAGAAGGGGGAACTCTGTCTTGAAAAAGGATAGATTAAAATGGCTTATATTTGCAGTTGCATTTGCCGTTTCTACGCTTTTTATGACATATCCCAGAGCCGACCAGCTTCAAGACGCTAAAAACAAGTTAAACAAAATACAAAAATCCATAAATGAAACGAAAAAGAAAAAGGATGAAATAATTAATCAAAAAAAAGATATAGCAGCCCAAATAAAGGAGTTAGACAATAAACTTAACGCTACAGCTGTTGAATTGGCAAACGCTCAAAAGAGGTTGGATGATATTACTGCAAAACTCAACAAGACAAGAGAAGAATTGGAAACAGCTAAAAAAATAGAGAATACCCAGCTCCAGACTATGAAAGAGCGTATAAGGGCGATGTACATAAGCGGTGAGTGGGGATATTTAGATGTACTTTTAAGTTCTAAAAGTTTTGGAGATTTTATAACCAGACTTGACATTGTAAAAAGGATAGTGGACTTTGATGTTAATTTGTTTGATTCATATAAAAAACAAAGAGAACTTATTCAACAAAAGGAAAAAGAGTTAGCTCAAATGAAAGTTGAGGCGGAAAATTATAAAAATCAAATAGCTTTACGCCAAAGAGATTTGCAAGTTGCTATGGTATCAAGACAAGGGTTAATGAGAGACTTAGAAAGGCAGCAAAAATTGTATGAACAGCAGGAAGATGAATTATTGAGACAATCCCAACAGTTAGAAAAAGTTATACAGGAATTACAGGCAAAATCAAAGCTTAAATATACAGGTGGAAAACTTTTATGGCCTGTTCCCTCCAGTGATGCCATAACGTCTCCTTTTGGGATGAGATATCATCCTATACTTCAGCAAAACAGAATGCACACAGGTATTGATATTGCGGCTAAAACAGGTGATCCAATAGTTGCTGCAGCAGATGGACAAGTTATTTTCGCAGGATATTATGGTGGATATGGCTATGCAATAATTATAGACCATGGAGATGAAATATCAACATTGTACGCTCATAATTCTGTTCTTTTAGTAAAAGAAGGAGATACTGTGAAAAGAGGTCAAGTCATTGCTAAAGCAGGAAGTACAGGGCTATCTACAGGTCCGCATCTTCACTTTGAGGTTCGTAAAAACGGTGTTCCGGTCAATCCGACAGACTGGTTAAAATAACCGGTCTGTTTTTTTTATTTCAGGAATGTTGTATAATAAATAAGAACATATATATAATTTAAGAGACTAATAAAAGGTGGGGAAATCATGGCAAAGAAAAAATTTTATGCTTTAATAGTGGTACTTCTCTTAGTGACAAATATTATAACTTTTACAGTTGCCAACGTAGTATCAGTTGTTCTTCCAAATGGGAAGGTTATTGTTCCTCGTGAAGAGTACCAACTGATGAAGGAGTACAGTAAGCTTTTTGATATCAGACAAATTCTCATTAACAGATATGTAGATAAAACAGATCCCTCTAAGCTTTTAGATGGTGCTTTGAAGGGAATGGCAAGTTCTTTAGGAGATCCTTATACTGTATATATGGATAAAAAGGAATTTTCAGACTTTATGACACAGACTACAGGTACTTATGGGGGCATAGGAATTGTTGTAGCAGTAGACAAGGAGGACCACATTGTAGTAGTTTCTCCAATAAAAAATACACCTGGTGAGAGAGCAGGAATCAAATCTGGTGATATAATAGTGGAAGTTAACAATAAAAAAGTGAGTGGTAAAAATTTGGATGAAGCAGTTTCAATAATGAAGGGGCCACAGGGTACAAAAGTTACTCTTACAATAATGAGGGATGGCAAAACATTTACCAAGACTATTACGAGGGAAATAATAAAACTGGAAACTGTTTACGAGGATATGTTGCCTGACAAAATTGGATATATTAAAATTACTATGTTTGATCAAAGTACTTCTAATGACTTTAAATCAGCTCTTAACAAATTAAAGTCACAAGGAATGAAAGGACTTATAATAGATTTGAGAGACAATCCCGGAGGACTTTTAGAAGAGTGTGTAAATATCGCGAATATGCTTTTGCCCAAAGGAGTTATTGTAACTACCAAAGGAAGAATTGACAGTCAAGAATATTATTCAAAAGGACCCGGTTTGGGAATGCCCCTTGCTGTACTTGTAAACAAGGGAAGTGCCAGTGCTTCTGAAATTTTAGCTGGAGCGATAAAGGATAGAAAAGCAGGAGTTTTGGTAGGAACTACTACTTTTGGAAAAGGACTTGTCCAAACTGTGGTTGACTTTAAGGATGGAACAGGGTTAAAATATACTGTTGCAAAGTATTACACTCCTAATGGCACTAATATACAGGGAAAAGGCATTGAACCTAATTATGTTGTTGAACTTCCTTCAGATTATACTCCTAAGGATACACTGGATTTAAAAGGTGATACTCAACTTATTAAGGCTTTTGAAATAATAAAAAGAGAGATAAAGTAAGGTGTGAAAATGGTAGCGTTTATTCAAGTTTTTTGGATGACTTTAAAAACTATAGCTTTGTCCATATTTACCCCCTTTTTCTGGGTAGTAATAGTTTTAGTAGTTATGCAATACAGAAACAAAATTGCAATTGAAAGGCAAATAATGGGTCAGGAACAAGAACCAATGAAGGAATTGGTTCTTGATTCCGTCTTTTACGGCGTGATTGCTGCATTAATTGGCAGTCTTTTGATAATATTTTTGGGGATAACAATAGAAAACGTAGGGCTTCAGTATGTATGGCCTTTGGCTATAGTGTTAATGTTTGTCAATCCTAGATATATTTGTTTTTCTTATGCAGGAGGAATAGTTTCCCTATCCAGCTTGATTTTTGGATTTCCTAGTATAAGTGTTCCTGCACTTATGTCTATTGTAGGTATTCTTCATTTGATGGAAAGCCTTTTAATATATATAGATGGTCCAAGGAATACCACTCCTATCTTTGTAAGGCTTAAGGATGGGCGAGTGGCAGGAGGCTTTACTATGCAAAAATTTTGGCCTATTCCTTTTGCTGCATTAACTATTGCTACTGGGATAACAATAACGGGACAGGGAGTAAATATGCCAGATTGGTGGCCCATTATCAAACCGGCTGGAATTGATTTAAATAATGCAATTTTTTTAATTATGCCAGGTATTGCAGCTTTAGGATACGGAGATTTAGCTTTAACACAACTTCCAGAAAAGAAAACGCGAATTTCTTCTATACGTTTATTTTTCTTTAGTATAGTTTTGATTATATTGGCGATATTAGGAATCTATATTAAATTATTTCAATATTTAGCAGCTATTTTTGCTCCAGTGGCTCATGAGCTTTTAATTTTAATAGGCCAAAGAGAAGAAAGGGAAAATCCACCTCTTTTTGTAGCGCCAGATACAGGAGTGATGATTTTAGCGACAGCAAAAGGTTCTCCCGCTAGAGAAATGGGAATTAAACCGGGGGATGTAATATTAAAAATTAATGATATTCCTATTAATGAGCCAGATGATATAATACGAATACTCAATGAACGGCCTTCTGTGATGTGGATCACTGTAAAAGATTTAAATGGTAATTACACTAACTATGAATATAAGGATCCACAGGGAATTTTGGGATTAGGAGTTTTAATAGTGCCAAAGGCAACTTCTATGATTTATGAAATCAATGAGGGGGGAATATTTATAAAAAAACTAAAAGAAATATTTAAAAACATCTTTAAGAAAAACAAATAAGGAGGCAAAGTGTGTGTTTTTACAAACTTTTGAAACATATAATTCTATTAATGAAAGAGAATTAAAAGACAAAAATGTCGTTGTAATAGATACTTTACGGGCGACAAGTGTTATTACTACTGCTTTGTACAACGGAGCTAAAGAGATTATTCCAGTTTCAGAAGTAGAAGAAGCGATCGAACTTGTAAAAAGTTTAGATAAAAAAACTTATCTTTTAGCTGGGGAAAGAAACTCTACAAAGATTGAAGGCTTTGACCTATCTAATTCTCCTTTAGAGTATACTCGTGAAAAAGTAGAGAATAAAACGATAATTTTTACTACTACTAATGGAACAAAAGCTTTAAAAAAAGTCTCTTTAGCAGATAATGTAATTTTAGGGTGCCTTTTAAACGCTTCTGCTGTTGCTGACTACATTTTTAAAGAGGGGAAAGATACTATAATAGTGTGTGCGGGTACAGAAGGTAAATTTTCTTTTGATGATATAATAACTGCAGGAGTGATATACAAGAAGTTAAGCGATTTAATGGAATTTGAGAGTGATGATTTGTCAAAAGCCAGCTATTTTTTGTACAAACCCTATGAGGAAAATTTGTACGAGGTTATGAAACATGGATATCATTTTAAAAGGTTGAAAGAATTAGGTTACGATGAAGACATTGACTTTTGTTTGACTGTGGATAAATTTTGTATAGTCCCAAAACTTATAAATGGAGTTATAAGAAAGTCGGAAGACTTGTAGTGCTGACCTCTGGATATATTTGTATCGACAAAAGGGGTATGTTATAATAAAAAATAGAAAAAGCGAAGAGGGTAGTTTGAGATGGATGGATTTAAGCTGGTTTCTAATTTTAAGCCGAGAGGTGACCAACCTCAAGCCATAGAAAAATTAGTTGAGGGAGTAAAGGCAGGATTTAGGTTTCAAACTTTATTAGGAGTTACCGGTTCAGGCAAGACTTTTACTATGGCGAATATAATACAAAAATTAAACAAACCTACCCTTGTAATTGCTCACAACAAAACACTGGCAGCTCAGCTTTGCAGCGAATTTAGGGAATTTTTTCCAGAGAATGCTGTAGAGTATTTTGTCAGCTATTATGACTATTATCAACCAGAGGCTTATATACCGCAGACAGATACTTATATTGAGAAAGACGCTTCTATAAATGAAGAGATAGATAAGTTAAGGCATTCTGCTACAGCAGCTCTTTTTGAACGCAGAGATGTCATAATTGTTGCCAGTGTTTCTTGCATATATGGTTTAGGAGACCCTATTGATTATGAAAATCTCATGCTTTCTCTAAGGCCAGGAATGATAAAAGACAGAGATGAAATAGTCAGAAAACTTGTAGATATACAGTATGAAAGAAATGATGTGAATTTTACAAGGGGCAAATTCAGGGTAAGAGGAGATGTAATAGAAATTTTTCCTGCTTCTTCTTCCAATAAAGCTATAAGAGTAGAGCTTTTTGGTGATGAAATCGAAAGAATAGCGGAAATTGATGTGGTGACAGGAGAAGTATTAGGTTTTAGAAATCACGTGGCTATATTTCCTGCTTCCCACTATGCCACTTCCAGAGACAAACTGGAAAGAGCAATAAAAAGCATCCGAGAAGAACTGGAGCAAAGGTATAAAGAACTTAAAGATGCTGGCAAAATTGTAGAGGCTGAAAGATTAAGGCAGAGGACGAACTATGACCTGGAAATGCTTCAAGAAATGGGTTACTGCCAAGGCATAGAAAATTATTCGAGACATATTTCAGGAAGGACTCCAGGAAGTCCCCCTTATACGCTTTTGGATTATTTTTCCAAAGACTTTCTCATCTTTATAGATGAGTCCCATGTGACAATTCCTCAAATTCGAGGTATGTACAATGGAGACAGGTCCAGAAAAGAAGCGTTAGTAGAATATGGCTTTAGGCTTCCTTCTGCTTTTGACAATCGCCCTCTTACCTTTGAAGAATTTGAACAAAGGATAAATCAGGTTATATTTGTTTCTGCAACGCCAGGACCTTACGAGCTTAAACATTCAGAGCAAGTTGTTGAGCAGATAATAAGGCCGACAGGACTTGTAGATCCAGAAGTAATAGTAAGACCGGTTAAAGGCCAAGTTGATGACTTAATAGGAGAAATTAGAAAAACTGTTGATGCAGGTTTCAGAGTACTTGTGACGACTCTTACAAAGAAAATGGCAGAGGATTTAACAGATTATCTAAAGGATATGGGAATAAAAGTAAAATACTTGCATTCAGATATTGAAACTATAGAAAGAATGGAGATAATAAGGGATTTGAGATTGGGTAAATTCGATGTTTTAATAGGCATAAACCTTTTAAGAGAAGGTTTAGATATACCAGAGGTGGCTTTAGTGGCAATATTAGATGCTGACAAAGAAGGATTTTTGCGCTCAGAAACGTCATTAATACAGACTATAGGCCGTGCTGCAAGAAATGCTCAAGGAAGAGTTATAATGTATGCCGACGCTATAACTAATTCTATGAAAAGGGCAATTGATGAAACAAACAGAAGAAGAAGAATACAGATGGAATATAACAAAAAGCATGGAATAACGCCAAAGACAATAATAAAAGGTGTGAGAGACATTATTGAAGCTACCCATGTTGCAGAAGAAAAATATGAATACAAAGCAAAGAAAGCAAAAACGTATAACCCTGAGACTATTAAGTCAACGATAGAGCAACTTGAAAAGGAAATGAAAGAAGCTGCTATCGAATTGCAGTTTGAAAAAGCTGCAAAATTGAGAGATATGATTTTTGAGTTGAAGAAACAATTGGAGGAAGTAGTTTGAGGTGGAATGATGGCAAAGGACAAAATTGTAATCAAGGGTGCAAGAGTTCACAATTTAAAGAATATAGACGTAGAAATACCCCGGGATAAGCTCGTGGTCATAACAGGCTTATCAGGTTCTGGGAAGTCCTCCCTTGCTTTTGATACCATTTATGCCGAAGGTCAGAGGAGATATGTGGAGTCTTTGTCTGCTTATGCAAGGCAATTTTTAGGACAAATGGATAAACCAGACGTTGATTATATAGAAGGACTTTCACCGGCAATATCTATAGACCAAAAGACCACAAATAAAAACCCTCGTTCTACTGTAGGTACGATAACTGAGATTTACGACTATCTAAGACTTTTATATGCAAGGGCTGGGATCCCCCATTGTCCTGTTTGCGGAAAAGAGATTAGCATGCAAACTATAGATCAGATGGTTGACAGAGTCAAAGAATTGCCAGAAAGTACAAGGATACAGGTACTAGCTCCTGTTATTAGAGGAAGAAAAGGGGAATATGCTAAACTTTTAAATGATATAAAAAAGAGTGGATATGTCAGGGTAAAAATTGATGGGGTCATGTACGATGTAAATGAGGAGATTAAGCTTGACAAAAATAAAAAGCATACTATTGAAGTCGTAGTAGATAGGATTATTATAAAACCGGGAATTGACATGAGGCTGACGGATTCTATAGAAACAGCTTTAAAATTAGCAGATGGGATAGTTACTATTGATGTAATAGACGGAGAAAGCTTTACACTCTCTGAAAAATACGCTTGTACAGAGTGCAACATAAGTATTGAGGAGCTTTCTCCGAGAATGTTTTCCTTCAATAGCCCTTATGGGGCTTGTCCTGTTTGCACTGGATTGGGAGAATTTATGAAGGTAGATCCAGAGCTTTTAATACAAGACCCTAAAAAATCATTAGCAAATGGGTTGTTGCCGGGGATTGTTGCTTCACAGGATAGTTATGCTTATTACAACATTTTAAGATTGATTGAACATTTTGGATATACAGAGAATACTCCTTATGAAAAGTTTAGTGAAGATTTAAAAAATGTACTGCTTTATGGCAAAGATACAAAAGGAAAGTCCTATGGATTTGAAGGGATAGTAAACAATCTTGAAAGAAGGTACAACAATACTTCTTCAGATTTTATAAAAGAAGAGATAGAAAAGTATATGAGACCGGTTACTTGTCCTGCATGCCATGGAGCAAGATTAAAGCCAGAAGCGTTAGCTGTGACTGTTGGTGGACTTTCCATAAAAGAAATGACAGACCTTTCTGTTGGCGAGCTTATAAAATTTATTGACCAACTCAAATTAACAGAAAGACATGAGATTATTGCAAAGCCAATTTTAAATGAAATAAAAGCAAGGCTTAGTTTTCTTGTAGATGTAGGCCTTGATTATTTGACTCTGTCAAGGCCCGCAGCTACTTTATCAGGTGGAGAAGCACAAAGGATAAGATTGGCAAGTCAGATAGGTTCTGGACTTGTAGGAGTCACATATATCCTGGACGAACCCAGCATTGGACTTCATCAAAGAGATAATGAAAGACTTATAAATTCCTTGAAAAAATTAAGAGACCAAGGCAATACTCTTATAGTAGTAGAGCACGACGAGGATACAATATATGCGGCAGACTACATTGTGGATGTAGGACCAGGTGCAGGTGAGCATGGAGGAGAAATTGTAGTTGCGGGTACGATAGAAGATGTGTTAAAATGTGAAAAGTCAATTACAGGACAGTATTTAAGTGGCAAAATAAAGATAGAAGTGCCAAAACAGAGGAGAAAACCTAATGGAAAAGCTTTAATAGTGAAAGGAGCTAAGGAAAACAATTTAAAAAATATAGATGTGGTTTTCCCTCTTGGAGTATTTATATGCGTTACAGGGGTTTCTGGCTCAGGCAAAAGCACCCTTATAAATGAGATACTGTACAAAGCATTGGCACAGAAGATTTATAAGTCCAAAGATAAACCAGGTATGCACGATGCAATAGAGGGTATCGATAATATAGATAAAGTAATAAATATTGACCAGTCTCCTATAGGCAGGACTCCTCGCTCAAATCCTGCTACATATACAGGAGTTTTCGACTATATAAGAGAGGTTTTTGCAAATACCCCAGAAGCTAAAATGAGAGGCTATAAACCAGGGAGATTTAGTTTTAACGTTAAAGGTGGAAGGTGTGAAGCCTGTGGAGGAGATGGTATAATTAAAATTGAGATGAACTTTTTGCCGGATGTGTATGTCCCTTGTGAAGTGTGCAAGGGTCAAAGGTATAATAGGGAAACATTGGAAGTAAAATATAAAGGAAAAAATATTTCGGATGTACTTAATATGACGGTAGAAGAAGCGTTAGTGTTTTTTGAAAATATACCTAGGATAAAAAATAAATTGATGACTTTGTATGATGTAGGACTAGGATATATTAAACTAGGGCAACCTTCTACTCAGCTTTCAGGAGGAGAAGCCCAAAGAGTAAAATTAGCTACTGAACTTTCTAAAAGACCTACAGGTAAGACATTATATATTTTGGATGAGCCTACAACTGGATTACATTTTGCAGATGTGCATAGGCTTCTTGATGTTTTAAATAGATTAACTGATGCAGGTAACACTGTTATTGTAATTGAACACAACTTAGATGTCATAAAAAGTGCAGACTATATTATTGACTTAGGACCAGAAGGTGGAGACAAAGGTGGAATGGTAATAGCTACAGGGACACCTGAGGAAATTGCTGCTAATGAGAATTCTTATACTGGATGGTTTTTGAAAAAAGTCCTTTCTCAAAAATGAGGTGAATTTATGTATTATGCCATAGCTTCTCAGATATTAAAATATGTCCTTATTTTTCTCATCTACCTGTTTTTATACAGGGTTTTTAAAATAGTGTATATGGACATAAAAGGGGCAAGATATGAGAGGCAAATAACCTCTGCAAAACTTTCTTTTTTAAATGGAGAAAGGACTTTTAATCTTTTTGAAGTTACTACTATAGGAAGGTCGGAGGAATGTGATATAGTAATTGAAAGCCCTTATGTGTCTGCACGGCATGCTATCATACGAAAGAGGGGCAAAAGGTTTTATATACAAGATTTAAACAGTACAAATGGCACTTTTGTAAATGGTAAGAGAATAAAAAGAATTGCCAAAATAACAAATAATGATGTAATTACTTTAGGAGATGTTGAACTCAAATTTATTTTATAGGGTGAAATCTTATGGAAGAATATATAAAAACCGGATCTAAAGCTATGAAAAATGTTTTTTGGATATTTGTGATAGCTTTTGCATTGCTTTTTATACACAATAAGCCCAAAGGCTTTGACACTATATACTTTACCTTAGCTTTTCCGATATTGATATATATTGTATATTATTTGCATGTAAGATTGTTTCCTTTGGGTGAGATCCAATTTATCATTTTAACTTCTTTTTTGACAGAAATGGGGCTTATAATGATATATAGAGTTGCACCAGATTTGCTCATAAAACAGATTGTTTGGATTGGAATAGGTTTTACACTTTATTTCATTTCTTCTTATTTTTCAAAGCATTATGACTGGCTTTATAAGCTGAAATATGGAGAACTTATTTACCTTGGAATTACTATGGTATTGATAGCCTCTACCTTAATTTTTGGGAAGGAAATAGGAGGAGCAAAAAATTGGCTTACTTTTGATGGCATATACGTTCAACCAGCAGAAACAGCAAAAATTATATATATACTTTTTTTAGCTAAATATTTGTCTTCCAAAAGAGAAGCTAAAGATATAGTAATACTAGGAATAATTACCTTAATAATTGTAGGAATATTTGCTTTAGAAAAGGATTTAGGCATGGCTTTTTTGTTTTATGTAACGACTTTATTGATGATATTTGTGGTTACTTCTAACTTTTTATATACAGCCATAGGGCTTGGAGCATTGGTAGTTGGAGGAATAATATCCTACTTTTTATTTTGGCATGTTAGAGTAAGAATTGAGGCTTGGTTAAATCCTTGGATGGATGTACCGGGGAAGACATATCAAATTGTACAATCTCTTTTTGCTATTGCAGCAGGAGGATTTTTTGGCACAGGTCTTGGCATGGGGCATCCAGAGTATATACCTGTGGTTGCAAGTGATTTCATTTTTTCAGCAATTTGTGAGGAATTTGGACTTTTAGGAGCTGTAGCTATAATCCTTGTGTATTTTGTTATAATGTATAGGGGAATAAAGGTGGCTTTAGCTGCGAAAGACGAATTTGGTGCTCTAATAGCGATAGGCCTTACTTCTATGTTTAGTTTACAAGTTTTTACTATAATAGGTGGCGTCATAAAATTTATACCATTGACAGGGGTAACTCTTCCTTTTGTGAGTTACGGCGGAAGCTCTATGGTCATGAGCTTTGTGACATTGGGGATGCTTAATGGCATTGTTCTTAAGGAGGATGAAGAAGAAGATGCACAACTTAAACCGCAATATTAAAATCCTCTTTTGTTTTTTTTCTATTCTTTTTTTTAGTTTAATTGCTTATTTGACTTATTTCCAATTGTATGAAAGGGAAAAGTTAATCACAAGTTCTTACAGTGTTTATAATCGTAGGCTTATAGAACAAGAAAAAAAGATATTACGAGGTAGTATTTTAGATAGAAATGGAATTGTACTTGCAAAGAGTATAATTGAAGCAGATGGTTCCCAAAAAAGAGAATACTTAGATGGTCCTGCTTTTGCTCAAGTAATAGGGTATAGCCGTAGAATATATCAACAGGGAAATGCAGGAATAGAAAAGGCTTATGACAGAGAATTACTTGGAATGGTAGGAAATGACCCAATAATTATTCTAAGGAAATTGGTTTTAGCAAAAGGGCAGGTAGGTGATAATGTATATTTGACAATAGATAAAACTCTTCAAGACCTTGCTTATAAAGAGATGGAAGGAAAAAAAGGAGCAGTGGTGGCTTTAAATCCTAAAACAGGGGAAATCTTAGCCATGGTCTCTACCCCTTCTTATGACCCTAATACTTTAGGGGAGAATTGGAAAGAAATAATGACAAGCCCTGACAAAGTAGTTTTAAACAGGGCTACACAAGGTTTGTATCCTCCAGGTTCTGTTTTTAAAATTGTGACAGCTTCTGCGGCTCTAACTTACAAACCAGAGTTGTACAACAAGACTTTCAACTGTAAAGGGTATATAATAGTTGATGGAAACAAAATAAGTGATTATGAAGGGATTGCCCATGGAATATTAGATTTTAAAAAAGCTTTTTATGTCTCCTGTAATTCAGCTTTTATAGAAATTGGATTGAATGTAGGAAGTGAAAATTTGCAGACAATGGCTTATAATTTTGGATTGGATAGGCAAGTTCCTTTGGAGATAGATACAGCTAAAAATCAATTTCCACCTCTTCCTACAGTTGGTGGAAAAGTTGCTCTGGCGGAGACTTCAATAGGTCAAGGAAAAATACTGGTGACACCTCTTACAATGGCCTTAGTCGCTTCTGCTGTTGCAAATGATGGAGTCATAATGAAGCCTTATCTCATGAGATATGTGGTAGATCCAATTTCGTGTACAGTTATAGAAAAAAGCACTCCTTCCCAGTATCTAAATCCTATTTCAAAAGAAGTGGCAAATACAATTAAAGAATTAACAATAGGTGCGGTGAGAGAAGGAACGGGGACAGCTGCACAAATTCCTGGTATTACAGTTGCAGGCAAAACTGGTACTGCAGAAAATCCCCACGGCAAACCTCACGCATGGTTTGTAGGTTTTGCGCCTGCCGAAAGTCCACAGATTGTTGTAAGTGTAATAGTTGAAAACGGCGGTGCAGGTGGGGAAGTAGCAGCACCTATAGCAAGAGATATAATAAAGGCGTATTTAACTAAATAAAACCCCAAGGTGATGGTAATGAATATAGAAGAGAAATTAAAACTTTTGCCGGAAAAGCCTGGCGTTTATATAATGAAAGACAAAAGTGGCAAAATAATTTATGTTGGGAAAGCGGTAGTTCTCAAAAATAGAGTGAGGCAGTACTTCCAGAACAAAGAAAATCAACCTCCAAAAGTAAAGATAATGGTTTCAAATATTGAAGACTTTGAATACATTGTAACCGACACAGAACTTGAGGCTTTGATGCTGGAGTGCAATTTAATAAAAAAATACCGGCCTAAATACAATGTGCTTTTGAAAGACGACAAAAATTATCCTTACATTAAAGTTACGGTAAACGAAGAATATCCTCGCATAATGTTTACAAGAAGAATTGAGCCAGATGGGGCTAAATATTTTGGGCCTTATAGCAGTGCCTTTGCAGTGAGGGAGACTATAAAACTTGTCAGAAAAATGTTTCCAATAAGGACATGTAACAGAAATATTGAAAAGGACATGGGTAAGGTTAGAGAATGTCTCTATTACCACATAGGATTGTGTTCTGCCCCTTGTGCTAACAAAATAAATAAAGAAGATTATAGAAAATTAGTTAATCAGGCAGTTCTCTTTCTTGATGGAAAGAGGGATTGGCTCATACAAAAACTTAAAGAAGACATGCAAAAAGCGGCAGAAGATTTGCGTTTTGAAGAGGCGGCGAGAATTAGAGACCAGATTTTTGCTATTGAAAGGACGTCAGAAAAACAAAAAGTGGTATCAGTAGGAGAAGATGAACAGGATATAATTTCAATGGCCCGGAGTGCGGATATTTCCTGTATACAGGTGTTCTTTGTACGAAATGGAAAATTAAGCGGAAGAGAGCATTATTATATGAAAAACACTGAGGGAATGGAAAGGGGCGAAATTATCTCTTCTTTTATAAAGCAATTTTATGAAGGTGCGCCTTACATTCCCAAGGAAATAATAACTGATGTGGAATTGGAAGAAAAAGAGCTGCTTAGTGAATGGCTATCACAAAAGAGAGGCAACAAAGTTTTTATAACAATTCCTGTAAGAGGAAAGAAAAAAGAGCTTGTGGATATGGTGTATCAAAATGCTTTAGAAGCCCTTAAAAATGACATATCAATAAGAGAAGAAATTTCAAAAGACGAAGCTGTATTAGAACTTTCTAATTTAGTGGGACTCGACTACGCCAAGAGAATTGAAGCCTATGATATTTCAAACACCAAAGGTCAGGATAACGTAGGGTCTATGGTGGTATTTGTGGATGGCAAGCCTAAAAAAAGTCAGTACAGAAGATTCAATGTAAAGCATGTTGAAGGGCAAGACGATTACCAGAGCATGAGAGAAGTTCTAGAAAGGCGCTTTTTGCACGGTATTGAAGAAAAAAAGCTTATTGAAAAAGGTGAACTTAAAGAGGATAAGGCAAAATTTGCTGAAATGCCTGACTTGATATTAGTAGACGGCGGCATAGGGCATGTAAATGCGGCACAACAGGGATTAGATGACTTAGGAGTTTCAATTCCTGTATACGGAATGGTAAAAGATGCAAAGCATAGGACTCGCGGGTTGGTGTCCTCTCAAGGAGAAATTGACATACCTATGACTACAAAAGCTTTTCGCCTGATTGCTCAAATACAAGAAGAAGCTCATAGATTTGCTATAAATTTCCACAAAGAAAAGCAAAGCAAAAGATTTAAAAGCGAACTTCTCAATATCCCCAGCATAGGTGAAAAAAGGGCAAAAGCCTTATATGATGCCTTCAAGTCCATAGAAGAAATAAAAAGGGCAAGTGTAGAACAACTTAAAAAAGTAGAAGGAATGAATGAAAAAGCTGCTCAAGCTGTATATGAATATTTTAGGAAATAAAAAGCGTCAAGATTTGTCTTGATGCTTCAGACTATAGACAAACTTTCGTAAAGGAGATATTTTGCATAAGGAGCGACTTGTTACAAAGCGACCCGGCACTCAAGTAAGTATGCTTGTTTTTTCTATTTTTGCTTTATCAAACTCTCCTACTTGAGTGCCGGGAAACTTAGCAAGACCGAGGGTGGAGGCAGGGCCGAAGCCATGGATGGCGGAGGCGGGCACCTTAAGGCATGGATGCCACCTGACGTAGGTACCCTGCCGGAGCCCGAAGGTCGAGCTTTAGTTTTGTCGCTTTGGAACACCGGAGCGACGATGCAAAATATCTCCTTTGAACATTTTTTAACTTTGTCAACAAACTGGAGCGTCAAGATTTTGTTTAAACATAATCCAGTAATCCCCTTACGGATACATCTCCTGACATAATACTAATTCTTTTAGCTTCTTTTGTATCTACTACTAAACTTCCAGTATTGTCAATAGTGACAGCGTATCCTTGGATTTCACCCTCATTGGTAATGACTTTTATCTGCCTCCCTATTGTTATGGATTTTTCAATACATATAGGCCTTATGTAGTCAAAGCCCTTTTGTAAATATGCGTTATAGTAAAGTTCCAGGTTATTTAAAATGCTGCCGGTAAGTTTTTTTCTATCAATTTTAGAATGGGTTTCTAAGTACAAGGAAGTGGCTTTGCCTTTTAATTCTTCAGGGAAATTGTCACAGTTTACATTGACTCCAATTCCTATTACCACGTAGTTTATTTTGTCTATTTCTGAACTCATCTCTGTCAATATTCCACACACTTTCTTGTTGTTTAGTATTATATCGTTTGGCCATTTTATTTTACATTCTACATTGACTATTTCTTCAATAGCTTTAACTACAGAAATTGCTGCTACTTGTGTCAAATTAATAGCTTGTTGTGGCTGCAAATCAGGTTTTAAAATGACGGACATCCATATGCCACAGCCTTTTTGAGATAGCCAACTTCTTCCTAATCGACCTCTCCCCGATGTCTGTTCTTCTGCAATAATTATAGTTCCATCGGGAGCATTTGATGCGATTTCCTTAGCAAAATTGTTTGTAGAATCAATAATTGATTTATGTATATAATATTTACCTATGAAATTTGTAGAGAGATAAGGTGATACTTCTTCATAAATTAACACGTCTGGTTCAGAAGACAACATGTATCCCATTTTGTGGTGGGCTTTTATTTGATATCCCTCATTTTTTAATCCATTTATATGCTTCCACACTGCAGTCCTTGAGACGTTGAGTTGTTCACACAGTTTTTGCCCTGATACATACTCGCCTTTGTTTTCTTTTAAAAGTTTAAGAAGCTTTGACCTTAGCATTTTTTCACCCCAAAATTTTTGATAGAGGTATACAAATATTATAATATAAATCTTGTAAAAATAAAAGATTTTACCTAAACGTGACATTTTAACTTATTTACTTATTTGGTTTTAAATAATATAATTGAATTAAACGCAGCGGTTTTTTAGCGGCAGGAGGTGAAGGTGTGGATAAGATTCCTGTTGAAACTTTGATAAAAGATTTAAATTTAGAAGTTGTTGTGGAAGCCAAAAACAATAAAATAGATATAACTACCAGCGATGTAAACAGACCAGGCCTTCAATTTTCTGGTTTTTATGAGCATTTTGCTTATGAAAGAGTGCAAATCATAGGAAAAGTTGAAACAACTTTTATAGAACAGCTGCCAGATGATGTATTGGCTGAAAGAGCGGATAGATTTTTTAATTACCCCATTCCCTGTCTTATTGTAACGAGGGATTTAAATATACGTCAAGAACTTATAGATGCTGCGCAAAAACACGATAGATACCTTCTAAGGACAAAAGAAGCTTCTACCAAATTTATAAATAGGCTCATAAATTACATTGACGAAAAATTAGCACCACAAATTACTATTCACGGAGACCTTGTGGATGTATATGGAATAGGTGTTCTTTTGTTAGGAGAAAGTGGCATAGGGAAAAGTGAAACGGCATTAGAGCTAATTAAAAGGGGACACCGACTGGTTGCTGATGATGCGGTGGAAATCAGCAAGATAAGCGAGGACAAGCTTCAAGGAAGTTCACCTGAGATAATAAGGCACTTTATTGAGATAAGGGGTATTGGCATACTTGACATAAAGACGTTGTACGGTGTTGGATCTGTTAGAAATACAATGAGCATAGATTTAGTCATTCAATTGGAAGAATGGGACGAAGATAAATATTACGACAGATTAGGATTAGAAGACGATTATATCAAATTTTTAGATGTTAAGGTTCCAAAACTCACTATACCCGTAAGGCCAGGAAGGAATCTTGCGATAATAGTAGAGGTGGCAGCGATGAATCACAGGCAAAAACAGATGGGGTACAATGCTGCCCATGAGCTTAACAAAAAATTATTAAAACAAATAGGGAATTAAAGGGAGAGGATAAAGTTGAAGTTAGTTTTGGACACTCACACTCACACAATTTCCAGCGGTCACGCTTACAGCACTATTACAGAAAACGCAAGAGAGGCTTATAAAAAAGGTCTTAAACTCATATGCATGACAGACCACGGGCCTAAAATGCCAGGGGCTGCTCACCTTTGGCATTTTGGAAATTTAAAGGTAATACCTGAAAAAATAGAGGAGGTAGAGATATTAAAGGGAGTAGAGGCTAATATAATGGATGTAGATGGGTCCTTAGACCTTCCCGAAAGAATACTAAAAAACCTCGATATAGTGATCGCCAGTTTGCATGACGTATGTTTTGAGCCCAGTGACGATGTAGAAAAAAACACCCAGGCGATTATTAATGCGCTAAAAAACCCTTATGTAGACATAATAGGGCATCCGGGGAATCCAATATATCCAATAGATATTGAAAAAGTCTTAATGGCTGCTAAAGAATACGGCAAATTCATTGAAATAAACAACAGCTCCTTTGTAAGCTCAAGAAAAGGCAGTGAAGAAAATTGTTTTCTCATTGCTAAAAAAGCGAAAGAAATGGGAGTAAAAATTGCTGTAGGAAGCGATGCCCATGTAAGCTTTGATGTAGGAAGGTTTGAGGAAGCTCTCAAAGTTATTAAGAATGCCGGTATAACTGAAGATTTAGTGCTTAATACTGATGTTGGAAAAATAAAAGAATATCTTAAAGAGAAAAAACGGAAAATTGGAGAGGAGGAAGAATGAGAATTGGTGTTGACCTTGGAGGCACTAATATTGCTGTTGGATTGGTGGATGAAGAAGGACGTATAGTAGCTAGAGGCAGCAGGCCGACAAAACCGGAAAGGGGATATGAAGCGATTGCCAAAGACATAGCGGATATAGCTCTTGAACTTATTAAGAGGAGTAATCTAAGTGTAAGTGACATTAAGTCAATGGGAATAGGAGTCCCGGGTGTAGCAGATAGCGAAAAAGGCATAGTAATACGAGCAGTGAATCTCTTTTGGATAAAAATCCCCCTTGCAAAAGAAATGAGAAAATACATTGATTTGCCAATATATATGGACAATGATGCAAATGTAGCGGCTTTGGCAGAAGCAGTATATGGGGCTGGCAAAGGTTCTAAGTCCTCAGTGATAATTACCTTAGGAACAGGAGTAGGTTCTGGTTTTATCCTTGATGGCAAAATATACAATGGTGCCCATCATTTTGCTCCTGAGCTTGGACACATAGTGATAGGAGACAATGGTATAAGATGTAACTGTGGTAAAATTGGATGTTTAGAGACATATGCTTCAGCAACTGCTTTAATAAGAGAAGGTAAAAAGGCAGCAGAGAAAAATCCTGACACACTTATTTTAAAATTTGCAAATGGAGATATAAACAGCATAACGGCTAAAAATGTAATTGACGCGGCGAAGCAGTACGATGAGCAAGCAATGCGAATTTTCAATGACTACGTCAAATACTTAGCTATTGGAATTGTAAATGTGATAAACATGTTTGACCCTGAAGTGATAATATTGGGTGGAGGAGTTGCAAATGCAGGGGATTTTCTCATAAAGCCTCTTAAAAAAGAAGTGGCAGAGAATATTTTATTCAAAGAGCTACCGTATGCTGACATAAGAAAAGCAGAGCTTGGAAATGATGCAGGGATCATCGGCGCCGCCATATTAAGTTAAAGGAGGATAATTATGAAAATTCATGAACTTCACAAAAACGCAAAAGTGCCTGACAACCATGTGGCGATAAAATTTAAAGACAGAGTTTATACTTACGGAGAAGTGGACACTTTAATAGATAAATACGCTTCTTTTTTTCAATCAATAGGTGTAAAAAAAGGTGATAGAGTAGCATTGAGTTTTCCTAATTGCCCTGAATATATTTTTTCTTTTATGGGAGCATCTAAAGCAGGAGCAATTGTTGTACCGCTAAACATGATGCTTATACTTGAAGAAATTGCATATATAATTATTGAATCAGGTGCTAATACTATAGTCATTCATCCTTTAATAGCTCAAAAAATTGATAAGTCTCAATTAGGAAGATTGAATCTCAAAAATGTGGTCGTTTTAGATGAAAATACCATTAATGCAATTTTAAAAATGGGTCCTTCTCAACATGTTGAAATAGAACCAGACGAAGTATGTACGTATATATATACCTCTGGAACGACAGGGAAACCTAAAGGTGCGATGCTTACTCACAATAACTTCATTGCTGATGTAAAAGCATTAGACGATGTTTCTGACTTAGGGCCAGAGGATAACTTTTTGTGCGTATTGCCGCTTTTCCACAGCTTTTCTTGGACAGTCAACATACTTCTTGGATTTTATTTGGGTTCTGCTATTACAATAAAAGAAAGTTTTATGCCAAAAGACACATTGGAGATACTGACAAAAGAAGATGTAACTGTATTTTGCGGAGTGCCTTCGATGTTTGCTGTTCTCATGAGGATGGTAGAAAAAGGACAATTTAAAGCTTTAAGGTTAGCTATATCAGGTGGAGCTCCATTAGCCCCTGAGATACAAAGAGGGTTTGAGGAAAAATTCAATTTCCCGCTTGTAGAAGGCTATGGTTTAAGTGAAGCAGCTCCTGTTGCACTTTTAAATCCTTTAGAGCCTGATGCCATAAGAAAGCCGGGGTCTGTAGGATTGCCACTTCCGTGTGTAGAAGCAAAGATAGTGGATGAAAATGATAACGAACTTCCCGTTGGAGAAGTAGGAGAGCTTGTTTTAAGGGGACCAAATATAATGGTTGGTTATCACAACATGCCAGAAGAAACCGCCAAGACTTTAAGGGGTGGTTGGCTCCACACAGGTGACCTTGCAAAAAAAGATGAAGACGGATATTTTTACATTGTAGATAGACTAAAAGACATGATAATATTAGGTGGGTTTAACGTATATCCGAGGGAAGTAGAAGATGCCTTGTTAGAACATCCAGATGTTTTAGAAGTGGCTGTAATAGGGGTAGGAGACCCATTGAAAGGAGAAGAAGTCAAAGCTTTTGTGGTGCTAAAAGAAGGAGCGAAAGCTGACAAAAAAGAGCTTCAAAACTTTTTAAAGAATAAATTGGCATCCTATAAAATTCCAAAGATTTTTGAGTTTGTACCCGAACTTCCCAAGAATGCAGCTGGTAAAATACAAAAGAAATTGTTAAAATAAACAATTTTTCAATCCACAGAAGCTCTTTTTCATTCTGTGCATCTTTTAAGAAAAGACGAAAGAGAAGGAGTCTGGAAAGAATTTTGGAAAGCCTTTAAAAAACACTTTTGGTGGATGCTTATAAACTTTGTGATTACTGTTGCTGTTATTTTAATACTTTACGTAGACGTGAGATTTTTTATACAACAAAACACAGCTTTTGCATATATTCTTGCTGGCTTATTATTGTCAATTAGATATTATTTTTGAGGGAGTAATTAGGAAATATATAAAGAAAGATGAGGAATGAGGTATAGTAGTTTAAAATATGAATTTACCACTTTAGCATTGAGAAGATAAAGGTGATGAGATAATGGCTACTTTCATTGATAGAAAAACCGTAGAAAAGATTGCTAGAGAATACGCCGAATTAGTCAAAAAAGAAATGAACATTGAGAAAGTTTATTTATATGGTTCTTATGCGAAAGGCAATTATACTAGTGAAAGTGATATTGATATTGCTGTTATTATGTAATTTTTAAAAAGCTTCACCCTTATATTAATTTAATTGGGATGAAGCTTTTGCTATTGTGGTATAATCAATTATGAGAAGAAGAAGTGTCGAGGTGTTAAAAATGGGAGTTTTGTTGTCTTGTTATCTCATGCCTCATCCACCGATAATCGTCCCTGAGGTAGGGAGAGGAGAAGAAAAAAAGATTCAAAAGACGATAGATTCACTTAATACTGTTTCAAGCAACATAAAAGAAAAAAAGCCTGATACAATAATAGTTGTCACTCCTCATGGATACGTTTTTAGAGATGCTGTGGCAGTGACTGTTTTTCCTCGTTTAGAAGGAGACCTTGGACAGTTTGGTGCAAGAGGTGTAAGGTTTGAATTTGAGAATGATTTAGAGCTTGTTGAAAAAATTGTAGAAGAATCTAGAAAGAGAGATATACCTATTGCAGAAGTAGATGATGAATTAGCCAAAAAATATGTGCTTCCAAAAAAGCTTGACCATGGAACTATTGTACCTCTATATTTTGTTACAAAACATTATTCTAACTTTAAATTAGTCCATATTTCTTATGGATTTTTGTCCTGTGAACAGCTTTATGAATTTGGTACTGCAATTGGAGAAGCTATAAGAAATTCAAACAAAAAGGTCGTTTTTATCGCCAGTGGGGATTTATCTCACAAATTGACTCCCAATAGTCCGAATGGCTATACGCCAAAGGGAGAAGTTTTTGACAAGAAACTTTTAAACTTGCTTTCTGATATGAAAGTAGAAGAAATAATAGGCATGGACAAAGGCTTAATTGAAGAAGCCGCAGAGTGTGGATTTAGATCGGTTTGCGTTATGTTGGGAGCTCTTGATGGTTATGAAGTTAAAGCGAAAGTATTATCCCATGAAGGGCCATTTGGCGTAGGATATGGTGTTGCGCAATTTGAAGTGGATCAGTATAAAGGAACAAGCCTTTTAGAAAAGTTGTACAGGTTAAAAAGACAAAGAATTGAAGAGATAAGGCAAAAAGAAGACCCATATGTCAAACTTGCCAGAGAAAGCCTTGAATATTATGTGAAATATAGAAAATCAATGCCAGTTCCAGAAGGTTTGCCTGAAGAAATGTATACAAAAAGAGCAGGAGTATTTGTCTCTCTTCATAAAGATGGGGAACTTAGAGGATGTATAGGTACAGTAGTTCCACAGAGAAAGAATATAGCAGAAGAAATAATAAAAAATGCCATAAGTGCAGGTTTTGAAGACCCTCGTTTTGAACATGTAGAAGAGCGTGAGCTAAAGGATATTGAGTATTCAGTGGATGTTTTGACACCTCCTCAACCTGTTAAATCAAAACAAGAGCTTAACCCCAAAAAATATGGAGTAATAGTGAGAAAAGGCTATCGTTCAGGATTGCTTTTACCTGACTTAGAAGGAGTAGACACTGTTGAAGAACAAATTTCTATTGCTTTGAGAAAAGCTGGAATTAGTCCAGATGAGGATTACACCATAGAAAAATTTGAAGTTGAAAGGCATAAATAAAAACTTAAAGGGAGGGATTGCCATTTCTCCATTTGAGTTAGTAATGGAGATGTGGCGCTTTTTAAAATGGTAAAAGAAGCTATGTTTTATAAAAAACTAGAGAATAATGTTGTAGAATGTTTATTATGTCCTCACAATTGCCGTATAAATGAAGGGAAGTACGGAGTCTGCAATGTGAGGAAAAATGTAAATGGTAGGCTTGTGACGGAAAACTATGGAATTATAACCTCTGTAGCTATGGACCCAATTGAGAAAAAGCCACTTTATCACTTTTATCCAGGCAGATATATATTTTCTGTGGGGACTTATGGCTGCAATTTAAAGTGTAAGTTTTGTCAAAATTGGGAAATAGCACATCAAAAATGGGAAGGAGATTACATCTCTCCCCAACAATTGATTGCTGCAGCAAAAAGACAAAGAGACAATATAGGGATTGCTTTTACTTACAATGAGCCTTTAATATGGTATGAATATGTACACGATGGATTGATTGAGGCTAAAAAAGAGGGGTTAAAAACTGTACTTGTGACAAATGGATATATAAATTTAGAGCCATTAAAAAAGATACTTCCTTATGTAGATGCCATGAACATAGACGTAAAAGCCTTTACAGAAGATTTTTATAAAAAGATTGTTGGTGGAAGATTAGAACCCGTTTTAAAAACCGTTGAAGAAGTTTCGAAATATTGCCATGTAGAGGTTACTAATTTAGTTGTTACTGATTTAAATGACAAAGAAGAAGAAATAGAAAACTTAGTGAAATGGCTTTCTCAAATTGACAAAAATATACCATTACATTTTTCAAGATATTTTCCAAATTATCAAATGAATAATCCAGCTACTCCTATAGCTACACTTCAAAAAGCTTATGAGATAGGGAAAAAATATTTAAATTTTGTCTATGTAGGAAATGTAATAGGATTTGACAATAATACTAATTGCCCTTATTGTGGCAATTTGCTTGTAGAGAGGCAAAACTGGTATGTTAATGTAAAAGGATTGGAAGGCAATAAGTGTAAGAAATGTGGTAACAGTATAAATATAGTTAATTAAAGATGTAAAATACTACCAAAGAAAGGATTTTTTAATAACTTATAAAAAGGCTACAAAGCCTTTTCTTTTTTGTGACACTATCGTGATAATTTTCATATATTATCTTTAGATTATACTTTTTTGGAGGTAAATAATAATGGATGACATAAAAAAAGAATTTCAAAAGGCAGTTGATGCCTTAAAATATGCGATGGAATTGTCTTTTAAGGAATATAAAAAAGACCCGTCTAAAAAGAATGAAATAGTAAATTTATGGCAAGAGACAATAGGAGAATTTTTACAATATTTTTCTAAAATTAGTGAAAAATATAATGCAAAGGATTTATATAAAGCAATAACAAAAGTTATAATTTTTGGCAAATAAAACATTAAATTATATAAAAAATTGAGGGCAAAATATTAATGGAACAAAAGAGAGGAGGAGAGAAGAAAATGGGTATTTTAAAATTTCTTTCCTCCAGAAAGCTTTACTGGGGGATTGGAGCAGCAGCTTTAAGTTTAATGCTCTATCCAAAAGCAAAAGAAAATATGAAACCATCAATAGAAAAGAGCATAGAAGATATGCAAGATGCTGTTAATAAAGCTATGGAGTTTTTTGACAATAGCAAACAAAAAATAGTTGAAACAGTTAAAAATAAGATGGAAGAATTAAGACAGCAAGGCAATCAAAAAGAAGAGATGATGCAACAAAAACAACAAGCACTACAGCAATTAGAATACCTTAAAAATAAGATACAAGCTCTTGAAGAGCAAATAAAAACATTAGAATGATACTTTTGCTCAACCGATAAGGTTGAGCTTTTTGTAAAAGTATGAAAATTTATTTGTTGCTATTGATTTTTTTTTTAATTTAGAGGTATAATAGTAAATGTAATGCGTTACACATTTTGTTAGCTATGTCTCTGAAAATCAAGGAAAAATATTATGTAATCTGTTACACAGGAGGTTACAATGGCTAATATTAGAGAAGTTGCTAAAAGAGCGGGAGTCTCTGTTGCAACAGTATCAAGAGTTTTAAATGGCCGTGACTCGGTGTCTGAAGAAACAAAGGAAAGAGTATTAAAAGCGATAAAAGAATTAAATTATCATCCAAATCTCCTTGGAAGAAATTTAAGACGTTCTGAAACGAAAATGATATTGGCTTTGATGCCTAATGTGTCAAATCCTTTTTATGCAAGGGTTGTAAAAGGAATAGAAGATGTAGCCCATAAAAATGGTTACAATGTAATGCTTTGCAATACTGATTCTGATATTAACAGAGAAAAGGTATATCTTGAAATTTTAAAAAACAGATTAGCGGATGGCGTTATTTTTATGGCGCCTACAATGAGTAAGGAAGAATTGACTTTGATAGGAGAAAATTATCCTGTCGTTCAGTGCTGTGAATACATAGAAGGAGCTGGTGTTTCATATGTATCTATAGACAACTTTTCTGCAGCTTACAAAGCAGTAAAGCACTTGATAGGATTGGGACATAAAAGAATAGGAATGATAAGCTGTGAAAATAACTTTGTATCTACAAAGCAGAGGGAAGCGGGTTATAAAAAAGCTCTTGAAGATTCAGGGATAGAATTTGACGAAAAGCTTATAAAATACGGAGATTACAGCTTTAAAAGCGGAGTAAGAGCAGCGAAACAGCTTTTGGTGGTGGAAGAAAGGCCTACTGCCATATTTGCAATCTCTGACATCATGGCTATTGGAGCTATAAGAGCGATAAAGGAAGAAGGGCTTAAAGTCCCTGAGGATATAGCGGTTGTAGGCTTTGATGATATAAGCTTTGCTTCTATGTATGACCCTATGCTTACAACTATTTCACAGCCAAAATACGATTTAGGATGTGTTGCTATGGAACTACTGATAAAACACATGAGTGGCAAATTAGAAGAACCACAGAGGATTTTTTTAGAGCATGAGTTAATAATAAGAGAGTCGACAGTAAAATAAAGAATAAAGTTTTGTCTTAAAAATACAAATTTAAATATAATTAGGGGAGGAATTTTTATGGTAAAAGAGAAACTTAGAGTAGGAATTAAAAACTAGACAATGTTAAAATGGTGGCCTTTTGTGACATCATAGAAGAGAGGGCTCAAAAAGCGGCAAAAGAATATGGTACAAAAGACGCGAAAGTATATACGGATTACAAAAAACTTCTTGAAGATAAAACGATAGATGTGGTTCATGTTTGCACTCCCAACAAGTCTCATGCAGACATAACTGTTGATGCTCTTTATGCAGGAAAACATGTAATGTGTGAGAAGCCTATGGCTAAGACTGCTGCAGATGCCAGAAGATGGTGGAAGCATATAAGAAAACAGGTAAGAAACTCACTATAGGGTATCAAAATCGATTTAGACCAGATTCTCAATATTTACATAAAGTTTGTCAAAATGGTGAACTAGGGGAAATATATTTTGCTAAGGCTCATGCTATACGTCGCCTTGAAATTGTAGCCATATCTGATCCGGATATAGAGGCTGCAAAAAGATTAGCGGAAAAGTACAATATACCTCACGTTTATACAGATTATGAAGAAATGTTTGAAAAAGAAAAACTAGACCTTATAAGCGTATGTACTCCTAATTATTTACATGCACCTATTTCTATAAAAGCGATGGAAAAGGGAATTCATGTGCATTGTGAAAAACCTATAACTCTAAATGCAAAGGAAGCTTATGAGGTCATTGAATCAAAAAATAAATACAAAAGGAAGTTTATGATAGGATTAAATAATAGGTTTACAAATGAATCTTTCTAAGTTTGCAGGATATGGCGGTTTAAAAGCATCAGAATTAAGAAAAACGCTTGATAAATTAGGATTAAAAGCTGCTGGTAGTCATGTAGGAATAGATTTATTGAAAAACAATCTTGAGGAAGTGATGTAGAAAATCTCACACCTGAAGAGGCGGAAGAAATAAAAAAATATTTTAAGGAGTACGGGCTCACAATTTCATCTCTTGCATATTATGACAACCACCTTGATAGAGACCCAGAAAAGAGAAAGTTTATAAACAATCACTTAAAAAAGTGCATTGATGTAGCTAAAATGCTTGGGACTGACATGGTGGGGACTTTTGTAGGCAGGAACATTGAAAAAAGCATCAAAGACAATTTTGATGAATTTGAAAGAGTTTTTACCGATATAGTAAGCTATGCGGAAGACAAAGGAATAAAAATTATAATCGAAAATTGCCCTATGGAAGGATGGCAGGTACCTGGCCTTCCAGGAACCATATCTTTTACACCAGAGCTTTGGGAGGAGATGTTTAGAAGGATACCTTCTAAAAACTTTGGTCTAAATCTTGACCCTTCCCATCTTGTTTGGCAGTTTATAGACTATATAGATGTGATACCAGAGTTTAAAGATAGAATATTTCATGTACACGCAAAAGACACAGAAGTGTTTGAGGATAAATTTAAGCGATATGGAGTTTTCAACAGACAGCTTTACACAGGAACGCATGGCGAATTTGGATACTGGAGATACCGAATGCCAGGTATGGGAAATGTAGATTGGGGCAAGTTTATAAAGGTGTTAAAAGACAACGGATATGATGGGGTAATAAGCATAGAACATGAAGGCCCTCTATATGAAGGCAGTGAAGAAAAAGTAAAAGAAGGGCTTCTTTTAGGATTAAAACATTTAAGCCAATTTGTAAAGTAGAAATAAATGAGCTCAACCACAGCGGTTGAGCTTTTGCTTTTATTTATATAAAGTTAAAATTTATGGTATAATCAAAAGTAAGGGCAATTGAGGTGGAACAAAATGGTCATATCAAAAATGGCAGAGATACTTGTAGAGATTTTTATTGTAATGGCAGTAGGATATTATATCACCTATATAAAATTAGTTAAGCAAGAACATTTTAAAATGCTGGCGGATTTAATCATTTTAGTTACAACACCTTTACTTATCTTTCACAACATGTATTCTAATTATACGCCAGCACTACTTAGAACTGCTTACATACTGCCTTTTGTAAGCGCCTCCACGTTAGTTTTGACATTATTAGTTTCAATGGCTTTTTTTAAATTACTTAAAGCTCCAGAAGAAAAGAAAAATGCATTATATGCCCTCTCCTCTTTTAGCAATACTTTATTTTTAGGGCTTCCCATAAACATTGCCTTATTTGGAGATAAAAGTATACCTTATGTTGTCCTTTACGATTTAGGGCACACAGCTTTATTTTGGACTTTAGGAGTTTGGATTTTGTCTGAAGAAAAATCTTTTGATATGAATGGTTTCAAAAAACTTCTAAATCCTTCTTTTGTTTCTCTTGCTTTGAGTTTTTTAATAGTGATATCAAGAATCAAAATACCAGATGCAATACTGAAAAGTGCACAAATGATAGGCAGTGTAACTATTCCTCTGGCTATAATGTTTATAGGGATGAACATGTATATAATCAAAAAAAGCAATATAGACTATTTTGTTTATCTTGCAGCAATAATAAAGCTCATTTTGTCTCCTTTAATAGCTTTTGGGATTGTGTACTTTTTAAATTTACCCCTTGATGCCAAAAAGGTTGCAGCTTTAGAGGCAGCAATGCCAACGATGATGACAGTAGCCATTGTTGCGAGGCAAATGAGCGAAAAAAATAGTTTTGCTTCTGCAGGGGTGTTTGTTACAAACTTGATTTCGTTTTTGACAATACCAATATTTTTGGTATTGATTAACATATTTTAATTGGAGGAGTGATACAAATGTTTAAAGTCTTTGTGACAAGAGCTATTCCTGAAGAGGGACTTAATCTTTTGAGAAAGTATTGCGAGGTAGAAGTAAGCCCTTACGACAGAATGCTTACAAAAGAAGAGTTACTTAAAAAAGTACAGGGCAAAAATGCTGTAATCACACAGCTTACAGACAAAGTAGACAAAGAGTTTTTTGAAGCTGCAAAAGAAGTAAAAATTGTTGCAAATTATGCTGTAGGATTTGACAATATAGATTTAGAAGAAGCTACAAAAAGAGGAGTGTACATAACAAATACTCCTGATGTGTTGACAAACGCTACTGCGGAACTGGCTTGGGCTCTTCTTTTTGCAACTGCAAGAAGAGTGGTAGAATCTGATAAATTTATGAGAGCAGGAAAATTCCAAGGTTGGGCGCCAATGCTTTTCTTAGGAAAAGGCGTAACAGGCAAGACATTAGGAATAATAGGTGCAGGCCGCATAGGACAAGCTTTTGCTAAAATGGCAAAAGGCTTCGATATGAAGATTTTGTACACTGCACGAAGTCCTAAGAAGGAGTTTGAAGAAGAGACAGGAGCGCAATATGTAGACTTGGATACTTTGTTAAAAGAATCTGATTTTGTTTCCATACACGTGCCATTAACTCCTGAAACGAGACATTTGATTGGAGAAAGGGAATTAAAATTGATGAAAGAGTCTGCCATATTGATAAATACAGGAAGAGGTCCTGTTGTAGACGAAAAAGCCCTTGTAAAAGCGTTAAAAAACAAGGACATATATGCAGCAGGTTTAGATGTGTACGAAAGAGAGCCTCTCTTTGAAGAAGAATTAGCACAGCTTGACAATGTCGTAATGCTTCCTCATATAGGAAGTGCAACAGAAGAAGCGCGAAGGGACATGTCAATACTTGTGGCTCAAAACATAATTGATATAATAGAAGGAAGAGTGCCTCGCACTCTTGTCAATAAAGAAGTACTAAATAAATAATTATTCTTAATGAATCCTCTTGTAGGGGATTCCTTAAACTCAGCTAAAGTATTTAGTAAGTTTCCGCTTTTATGCGCAAAGTGCATTGCGGGAGTCCCATTTTCTCTACCTCCGTATTTCTTTAAAATCTAATACTTGAACCTCATATTTAAAATCATAAATATTTTTATACTCTGTTTCTGCTTCACCAACCTGATTAGAGAATGGAGAGCTTATCCCTCATAATACGATTACACATATAAATGGTTGAATCTCATAACTCTTTAAGAGATGATTACGAAGTTACAGGAAAAGAATTGGACACTTTGGTAGAAGAAGCGTTAAAATTAAAGGGAGTAATAGGGTCCGTATGACTGGAGCGGGCTTTGGTGGATGCACTGTAAGCATTGTAAAAGAAGAATTTATAGAAGTGGTTACCCGTAATTACACTCAAAAAATAGGCTACGCACCAACAGTATATATAACGGGAATAGGTGAGGAGCAGGAGAAATTAAACATTGAAGGAGGAAGAAAATATGGCGGTTCTTGTATGCGGTGGGGCAGGTTATATTGGAAGCCATACTGTTGTAGCACTTTTAAGGAGAAATGAAGAAGTTGTCGTTGTAGATAATCTTATCACAGGTCATAAAGAGTCTGTTTTAGGAGGGAAACTGTATATAGGGGATTTGAGAGATGAAGATTTTTTAGACAAAGTATTTACAGAAAATGAAATTGAAGCAGTAATCGACTTTGCAGCATTTTCACTTGTCGGAGAAAGTGTAAATGAGCCATTTAAATATTATGAAAACAATGTGTGTGGGACGTTGAGCCTTTTAAAAGCGTTGAAAAAGTACAATGTCAACAAAATTGTATTTTCTTCAACAGCTGCAACATACGGAGAGCCGGAGAGAATTCCAATAGAAGAGGAGGATAGAACTAATCCCGCAAGTCCTTATGGTGAGACAAAACTTGCCGTTGAAAAGATGTTAAAATGGGCAGACAATGCTTATGGAATCAAGTATGTCGCTTTGCGCTATTTCAATGTTGCGGGAGCTATTGAAACAGGCGAAATTGGAGAGGACCATTCACCGGAGACGCATCTTATACCGATTATACTTCAGGTTGCACTTGGCAAAAGGGAAAAAATAATTATTTACGGAGATGATTATCCTACAAAGGACGGAACGTGTATAAGAGATTATATTCATGTGATGGACCTTGCCGATGCACACATACTTGCACTGGATAAATTAAGAAAAGACAATGAAAGTGCGATTTATAACCTGGGAAATGGAGAAGGATTTAGTGTAAAAGAAGTTATTGAAGTTGCAAGAAAAGTGACAGGACATCCTATTCCTGCAGAGGTTACCGGGCGCCGTCCGGGAGACCCCGCAGTATTGGTAGCTTCATCAGAAAAAATCATGAAAGAATTAGGATGGACTCCAAAATATGCTTCTTTAGAAGAAATAATCGAAAGCGCATGGAAATGGCACAAAAATCATCCACAAGGTTTTTACAAGCAGTAAAGGAAGAAATCTTAATGGAAAACTTTTTTGTGTGCGCTAGGCACAGGATAAATTTAAGCAATGAAGTGTTGTTATAGGTATGGCAGTGAGAACCGTTTGACAAAGGGTAGAGTGTACATCAACCTTTACTAGATATTGCAATGATAGGGACATGGCAACATAAATTTCAGAAAATACATCTTTATGATATAATTTAATAAAACAAAGAAATAAAGTAGAGCTTTTTTCAAAACTAGGGTGTAGGAGATGATGCAGTTGAAAGATAAAGAAAAATTAAAAAATATGTTAGGCGAGTTAAATAAAATAGTGATTTATAGGAATATTATCAATCATAGCCTGATAAAAAGAGTAATTAAAATTTTACATGGGCTTTTAAAGGAAAAACCCTCTACTGAAATTATTTATTCTGAATACAGCAGCTTTTACAAAGATATTACCGAATATGCTTTTAAAAAGGGAATTCATAAAAACGTTTTGCGCAGTTTTTTATCGGAGGAAATTGCCTATGATGAAAATCCTTTTAGCCGCATTTCAGAAAAATACGGTTTTGATGCAGTAAGTGATTTAATGATTGAAGTTGTCGAAAAAGAAATAGGAATTTTAAGGGAATTTTCTTATATAAACATAGCGGAAACTGCAAATAATTTATTAAAGACTGAGTTACCTGACTTTGAAAAATATGCTAATAATATTTTTTTTAAAGAAATCGATAATAACAAACTGCCATTAGAAAAATTATGGGAGCTAAAAAAGGGTGAAATTGCCGGATATTTGGCAAATTATTACCATTTAAATGGATGTGGCATTTTTGGAAGATATAGAGCCTTTCGCTGGGTTATAGAAAATGGGTTAAGACAGCTAAAGGGAATAGAAAATGTTGACCCTATAACTTTTGATGATTTGATAGGCTATGAAGAAGAACGCAAAATAGTTATAGAAAATACACAAGCTTTTCTAAAAAATTTTTCTGCTAATAATGTACTTTTATACGGCGATAAAGGTACTGGAAAATCCTCTACTATTAAAGCTTTGCTCAATAAGTTTTATAGAGAGGGTTTGAGGATTATAGAAATTAATAAAAATGACATAAAAGATTTGCCATACATAATTGACTTAATTAAAGACAGAGGAGTAAAATTTATATTATTTTTTGACGATTTGTCTTTTGACGAAAGTGAAGTAAATTATAAAGAACTCAAGTCAGCATTGGAAGGTGGTGTAGGAGTTTTACCGCCAAATGTAATAATTTATGCAACATCAAACAGAAGGCATATTATTACAGAGAATATAAATGACAATGAACTTCACAATACAGATGCAAGAGAAGAAAAACTTTCTTTAAGTGATAGGTTTGGGATAACTGTTACCTTTGTTTCACCCAGCCAAGAAGAGTATCTAAAAATTGTTAAGGGTTTAGCTGAAAAACACAATATAGAAATAGAGTGGAATCTTTTAAAAGAAAAAGCGTTAAAATGGGCTATATGGCATAACGGAAAATCGCCAAGAAGTGCAAAGCAATTTATAGATAATTTGAGATATGAAGTTTACAAAAATATTGTTTAAATTTTTTGAAAAATTTGTTTAAAGGCAGGCTAAGTTTCATAGATATAAAGCATGACTTTTAATTTTTGAAGATTAGATATATAATAATAAAGATAAACAAATCGATAACGGAGGGATAAAATGATGAAATTTTTTCTTGACACTGCAAATGTTGACGAAATAAGAGAAGCTAATGCATTAGGTGTAATATCAGGTGTTACTACAAACCCATCTCTTATTGCTAAAGAAGGAAGAGATTTTATTGAGGTAGTAAAAGAAATTACTCAAATTGTAGATGGTCCTATAAGTGCAGAAGTTATAAGTGATGACAGTGAGGGCATGATTAGAGAGGCAAGAGAGCTTGCAAAGATACATAAAAATATAGTAATAAAAATTCCTATGACGGCTGAAGGGTTGAAAGCAGTAAATGTTCTTTCAAAAGAAGGAATTAAAACGAATGTAACGTTAATATTTACAGCAAATCAAGCCTTATTAGCAGCTCGAGCAGGTGCGACGTATGTAAGTCCTTTTGTAGGTAGGCTTGATGATATAAATACAGATGGCCTGCAGATTATTGAGGATATTGTCCAAATATTTAACAATTATGATATAGATACAGAGATAATTACTGCAAGTGTAAGACATCCTATACATGTTTTGCAAGCTGCCAAGTTAGGAGCTCATATAGCAACAGTTCCCTACAAAGTGCTTATGCAGATGGTGAAACATCCGCTTACAGATGCGGGAATAGAGAGATTTAAAGAGGACTGGAGAAAAGCAGGACTTAAAATATGATTTAAAACATGAAAGAAAGCAGGGTAGATATAAAAAATCTATCCTGCTTTTTTAGGTTATTTAAGAATGATTTTGAGAATATAGATAATAAGAGGTGGTTAGTGTGAAAAAGCCTTTTACTTTTTTGTTATATTTGTAAAAAGTATTCATTTTTTGGTCCTCAAGCAGTTTCAGGAGTGCAAAAAGTTTTGGATTTATTTAAGAAATATAAAGTAGTCAATCCTGTTTCACTTGAGGGAGACAGAGAAAAATTGTGGCAAGACTTTATTATTGCTAAAAACACTGCAGTATTAGTAGAAGAAAGCTATAAAATAGCACAGCTTAAAAATTTACAGTCAAAAGGAAAATTATTTGAGTTTGATGTAGCGATGTATCCTGAAGGGGAAAGTGGCATACCTTTGACATTATCACCTAAAATATATGCCTATGGCATAAAAAAACAAAAAAATGAAAAAAAGATTGAAATGGAGTATGAGCTTATAAAGTTTCTTACAGAAGACCAACAAAAGGTGATTGAATTAGGTTATGTACCAGTTAAAAAAGATGTAGTTGCAGAAGATGATAGTGTGAAAGTAAAATAGTTAAATTTGGGCATGACAAAAAGGGCACCAAATGAAGCTGCCCAAAGCCAAATAATGGTAACATATAATGTTTAAGTAATTTTTGGAGGGATAATAGTACAACCTTCTTTTTCTAAAAGTTTAATAGCTTTCTTAATATATTGTTGCCTATGCTTTTGATAAAGTTTTTCTGGCATATTAGTGTAATCGGAGTCAGAAGGATTAAAAGGTTCCCTTTTCAAAAGCATATGATAGAGACAAGTGAGGATCATACGAGCAATAGCAACAATTGCCCGTTTATGACCGCGGCGCTTTTTAATACGTTCATATTTAATCCTAAAATAAGGATTCTTTTTATCCCTAATTGCTGCATTGGCACACTGTATTAAGAGAAGTTTTAAGTAAACACCTGCTCTTGAGACATGGACAGATTTTTTCTTACCTGCACTTTCGTTGTTTTGAGGAGTAAGACCAGCCCAAGAGCAAAGGTGCTTGTCAGATTTAAAAACTGTCATATCCGTGCCGATTTCAGCGATGATATAAGTTGCCGATTTTTCGGTTATGCCAGGTAGGGTAACAGAGATATCAATCAAGTCTTGATAAGGTTTGGCTAATTGAGAAATGGCTTTATCCAAATCAGAAACACAAAGATTGATAAAGTCATAGTGTTTTCCGCAAACCTTCATCTTGACTGATTGATCAACCCTAGAGATAAAAATTAAAATATATAGACATTGACTGAATATCCAGCACAAAAACACTAAGGAATTGCTTATACAATGATTAGTGTACGTGATCAAAGTCACACTTATTTGTGCTTGAGAAGATATTCTACACATGTTAAAATGCGGACTTGAGTCCAATGAGTGGTAGAAATAATTCCACTCCCTCCTCCGTGCTTTGTAGTATATCTATATATTTTAAAGAAATTATATCAAAAATATCGCTCAATAGGACACTTTCATTACAATTTGTGCTTGAGCAAAGCGAAAGGATGTGGGTTAAAATAAAAAAAATTGAATTGGCTACTAATTATACAAATATCATCCCTCCATTTGATGGATGGAGAAAAATAAACAACAAAGTGATAGAAAAAATAAAAGAAGGGATAAAGAATAACAAAAATGCTTTTGATATAACAGAGGAAATAAAAAACAGTGTGAGTCAGTAAAGGGTATATTTATGGTTTTTCTTGTGATGATGAGAGGCTTGGACACTTTCTTTTTATTGGCATATACTTTCTTTATCCCTTTAATAATGTGACACATTTAATAAAGAGTTTCTTTCAAAGAAAAAAATGTTTTTGAATCTATTATTTAATATAACTTTTTTACAATTGTATTTTTTATTGGTGTGCTAAATAAACTGGTATTATTATTTTTTTACTGTGTCGTAATATCTAAGAGCGTCTCTTAATATTTCTTGGGCTATTGGTGCTGCTACTTCTCCCCCCATATAACCATTTTGCGTTGGATTTTTAACAAGAACTAATACCGCAATTTTGGGGTTTTCAACTGGTGCAAATCCAGCAAATGATGCTACGTATTTTCCTGGAGCATAATTTTCAGTTGTACCAGTTTTACCACCTACTGTATATCCAGGCACTTGTGCTGCTCGTCCGGTACCCTCTGTTACTGTTTTTTCAAGTATATATCTCATTGTATCGGAAGTTTCTTTAGAGATTACCTGTCTAACTATTTGAGGCTTATATTCTTTAATTATTTTATCGCCGTTTTCGATGTATTTTACAATATGTGGAGCCATAAGGTTGCCACCGTTTATTACACTGGAAAAAGCTGTAATCATTTGAATGGGGGTTACAGCGATTCCTTGACCAAAGGACATAGTAGCAAGGTCGACAGGATATATTTTTGATTTTGACAAAACCATTCCACTGACTTCGCCAGGAAGCTCAATTCCAGTACGGGAACCAAAGCCAAAAGCTTTTATGTATTTATAGAAAGCATCGACGCCTAATCTTTCAACTATTTGGACAAAAACTGTATCACTTGATTTTTCAATAGCTTGCGAAAAAGTTATATCTCCTAAAACTGTCCAACTTCTAATTTTTCTACCGGAGACTACATAGTATCCAGGGTCATAGAATCTTTCGTCTGGCGTAACTACAGCTGATTCTAATGCTGCAGAAGCGGTTATCACTTTAAATACCGAACCGGGTTCGTAAATACTTGATATTGCAGGATTTGACCAATATTCTTGTGAAGGCACATCTTGCGGATTATTTGGATCAAAATCAGGCAAATTAGCCATGGCAAGTATTTCACCAGTTTTTGGATTCATGACTATTGCTGTTATGCCATCTTCCGGTTTATATTTTTCATATGCTTTTTCTATAGCTTTTTCAGTGTAACCCTGTATGACCGAGTCAATTGTAAGTACAATATTATCTCCATTTACAGGTTTATGAAGTTTGTCTGGAAGTCCTACCTTTCTACCTTCTGCATCCACAAGAGAGATTTCACGCCCGGGTATGCCACTTAAATATCTGTCAAGAGAGTATTCAAGACCATATAAGCCGTTACCATCGATTCCTGTAAAGCCTAATACCTGTGACAGCATTTTACCATATGGGTAACTTCTTGTAAAAGTATTTTCTACATATATACCTGGTATGTTAAGGCTTTTTATTTTATTTATGTTGTCAAGAGGTACAGACCTACCGAGCACAGCCCACTCTGAATTTTTATTTGAAAGGATTTTATAAAGTGAGTCTTTGTCCATATTTAAGTATTTATAGAGTTCTTCTGAAGCTTTTTCTGGATTTTTTATAAATTTAGGAGCCGCAAATACATCTCCTGCTGGAACATTACAGGCAAGGATATTCCCGTTTACATCATAAATATTGCCCCGTTGAGGCTTTAATATGATATCAGCAGTACTTTGCCTTTCGACTGCCATGGCAAGTTTTGAAGAGTTTATACCCTGTATCCATATAAGCCTTACAATAAGTGCGAAAATCATGATAGTAAAAAAGATAAATATAATAAAGGTTCGTTTTTTTACATATGATGTCAATTTTATTCTAACCCCTTTTTATAAAGATTTTGTTTATTTCACCATAATTATACCATAGATATTTTGTAGTATGATTAGATAAAAAGATAAAAATGATTAAGCTTTATTAAATGCTAAGCAATTTGTAGTTTTTTTATCATAACTTACGGGAAACTGACTTTAGATGAAGACTGCAGATTTTTGACGCTATTGAGCACTTTTTTGCTATAGATATAAAAGGAAATTTATGATATAATAATTCTGTAAAGTAAAGTGGGGGAAGTTCGAATATGTTGAAGCATTCACCTCCATCCCCCCAACATCAAGGAATTGCAGGAGTAAAAATGGAGGTGAATGCATGGGCGAAGCAGTACAATTAATACTCATATTTTGTACTACTATCGTCGCAATAGTCGGTATTGTTGCACTTGTGGTTTGTAACCGTGATAAAATACAAGCAAAAATTCGGACACACGCCGATGTTACAGAGAAATTCAAAAGTGGTTTAGAAGTAGAAATAAAAGATAACTCTGCAGAAACAAAAAAATAGATTATGTTATTACAACATAATCTATTTAAAAAGCCCACCATATATTCGGACGATTAATCCTGCAATTCCTTGCTAAATATATTATATCCTAAATTTAAAAAAAAATAAACCCTGAATTTTAAAAAATATTATTTTTGAGGTGTAAAAATGGATACAATTTTTATTTCTGCAATAGTTTGTATAAGCCTCGTTGCCTTAGTTGGAATAGGTGCAATGGTATACAGAAAAGATAATTAAAAACTTAGTGTATAAAAATCATAAATCCAAACAAGAGTCTTTAATATGTAGCCTTTTCACTTGTAATTTGTTTAAAAAATGTATAATATATTGTAGAGAAAAAATTAAATAACGGTGATGAAGCTCACCTTATTGCCGTGAAGGCTAATGGCTTCTACATTGTTGAATGTAGAGGCCATTTTTGTTTATTTGACAAAAAAGAGAGGATGAGAATCTGCATGAAGTTAGAATTTATTCCATTGTATGAGGTTTTTGAAAAATATAAGAGAGGTTGTCCAATATGCAAGGTTATAAAAGACGAAGAAAAAGCCTATTGTGAGCATTTGTTTGAAGATGAGGTTTTAAAAGACCCTGAAATGTATGTCAAAATAAGAGAGACAAATTTTTGCCATTATCATTTGGAATTATTGAATAATTCATATGATAAATTGGGTTTGGCAATCGCATTAAAAGAGAACGTCACTTATAAATTACATCAAATTACGGAGAAACAAAAATCTTTAAAGAAAAAAAGGAAAAAAGAAAAAAAGAAACAAAAAACAAATGCCTTGTTTGTGATTATTTAAGTGAAAGAGATAAATACCAAATGCATATATTGATAGATATTTTACAGACTGATAAAGATTTTGTTGAAAGGCACAGTGAAAGTTTATCAAAATTATGCTTTTATCATTTAAATATGCTTATGGAACTTACAAAAAATATAACACCTGAAATTGAAAAAATATTTGAAATAAATAAAGCGGCAATTGAAAAGAATATAAGTGACCTCGAATGGTTTATAACTAAATTTGATTACAGGTTTCATAACGAGCCATGGTACGATTCTAAAGATTCAATTGAAAGAGCATTAAAATTGTTGCGAGGTGGCTATTATGATTAGGATTTCTTTTGAAATCAGCGATGAAAGCTTTGAAGAAATCAAAGAGTTAGTTAAAGATTTTGAAAAAGATGGTTTTACAGAAGAAGATGCCTATAGAGCTATTTTTGAAATGGGGATTAAGGCATATCAAATAGAACGGAATAATCCAAATGAAGATGATTTAAGAAGGCAGCTAATTACTCTGGCGTCTAAATATTCTGCAATGAAATTTAAAAATTTTCAGTTGATGCGTGACAACCAAACACTTGAAATAAGATTAAAAGGTTACGAATCTGAAAATAGATATCTTAAAGGAGTTTTAGGTATAAGGGTTGATGGAAAATGAGGTATATATGTCCTGTGTGTTTTAAAATAGGTGAAGTGGGAGAAGAAAAGTGTTCCAACTGTGGCTATGATTTTAAAAATATATCAAATGATGATTACAGTGAAAAACTTATAAAAGCCATAAATCATCCAGATTATAATGTGGCTTATATGGCAGCGAAGTTAATTGGAGAGCTTAAAATAAAAAAGGCAGAAAGAAAATTAATAGAATATTTGCACAGCAGTATAAAAACAAAAAAAGACCCATATATTGAACAAGCAGTTGTGTGGGCTCTTGGAGAGATTGGCGGCGAAAAGTCTCAGAAGTTTCTTTTAGAAAACAGAGATAAATTTTCAGTTTTAACAAAAAATATTATTGAAAATTCTTTGAAGAAAATTAAAACAAGAGTGGCAAATAAGGATGGTGAGACAATTGGAAAATAAAGAAATAAAAAACAATGAGAATAATAACATTAAAGTCTTAGGGTGGGTTGCATTTTTTGGCGGATTAAGTCAGGATATGATTGTACCTATTTTGCCTACTTTTTATACTCAAATTCTCGGTCTAAGTAAAGAAATGGTAGGTTTAATAGAGGGAAGCGTCACTACGGTTGTAAGCATTATGAGAATAATATCTGGAATAGTTTCTGATAAAATTGGAAAAAGAAAATCTATTGTGTTTATTGGATATTTATTTTCCGCTGTTGGAAGAGTATTACTGCCATTGGCGAATGGTGCTGCCATGGCTTTTGGGTTGAGACTGGTTGATGGTATTGGAAAAGGTACAAAAGATGCGCCGAGAGATGCACTTGTTGCAAAATCTTCTAAAATGAAAAATATGGGCTTTTCGTTTGGATTTCAAAGAATGCTTGACACATTAGGTTCCTTCCTTGGGCCATTGATTACTGCCGGTTTAATGCTCTTGTTTGCCAAATATATAGATTCTATAAAGTACAGATTAATATTTTTGATTGCTGGCCTTGTAGCTTTTATCACAATAATCCTCATAGGTTTATTTGTAGTGGAGCAAAAGGGAGAAAGAGTAAGTTCATCTTTCAAATTAGATTTGTCTATTTTTAAGGGAAAATTTCTGCTGTTTTTCATTGTAATGCTGATATTTACGCTTGGTAACAGTAGTGATGCATTTTTGATTTTAAGAGCACGCAGTGTTGGTGTAAAAGATTCAACGATACCGATAATTATAGCTATGTTTAATCTGTTTTATGCTTTATTATCAGTACCAAGTGGAGTATTGTCTGACAAAATAGGAAGAGTTAATGTAATAAGGTTAGGCTGGATTATTTATGCAGTTACATATCTCGGTTTTGCATTAGCAAAATTGCCGTGGCATATTTGGGTTTTGTACGCGATATATGGGGTTTACTATTCAACAACGGAAGGTGTTGCAAAGTCTCTTGTTGCACATATAGTCGATGATCGCAATAGAGGAACTGCTTTTGGGCTGTATAATGCATCGATGGGACTACTTGCACTTCCCGCAAGCTTTATTGCTGGATATTTATGGGACAATGTATCTCCTGCTGCACCCTTTTACTTTGGAGCATTGTGTTCCATAATGGCAGTTGCTTTAATAACACTGTTTAAAATTGAAAAAAGTTAAAAGGGGGAGAGATAAATGCCGTCGGACATAAACTCCTGGGCAAGAACTATCAAAGGTTATGAAGAAATTCCGGAGATATTTAAAAAATATTATGATGAAAATTTTCAAGATTCACGTCGTTTTTTAAATGGTGTATATGCTCCAGCTGATAGCTGGGGCAAAAGAAAAACAAATGAAAAGCTTATACTTTGTATGAAAATAGCATCGTTTTTCTTGAAAATGTAAAAAATAATATTAGCGTTGTTTCATATCCCATTCAAAATATCAACTATATTGAAAACGGTTCTATATTGTTATACTCGTGGTTAAAAATAAATGGAGATGTAAATGGTGAAACAAAATCATCTCTTGTTGAATACAATACTGTTGTTGAAAATATATTTAAGCCTATAATCAATCTATTATCTTAATATTAACAGTTTTCAAAAATGTCAACCGTATTATAAACGGTTGACATTTTGCACATGGTTCAAAGCATAATGAGAAGAGTGTTAAATTAAAGAATTTTGACCTCTCTTGACTTTTTTATTGAATCAGTTATATAATTTTATGTGTTGGCCTAAATATTAACTTAAATGTAAAATACCCCTGTATGGTATTTTGAAGGTGCAAAAAGCTTGTAGAAATACTATTATGGGGGTGAGAAGATGGAAAACCTTCAAGATATAGCACACCAAGTCTACCAAAGAACAGGGGTTATGACGTCCTCTAAGGATGTGGAAAAGATATTATCGGCCGTTGCAGCAACTCCGCACTTTTGGGAGATTATAACCTTGTCTCAAAGACCTTTTTCTGTCGTGGCAGAAATGATTGAGTTACTACGTCAAAAAAATTTGGTGACAATTGAGAAAAATGGAGATATAAAATTTAATTCTAAAGGTTTAGAGTATCTCAATAGCCTTAAAATAGTTCCAAAAAGAGTGTATACTTGTCCTGCATGTGAAGGACGAGGGATAAACCTTTCTAAATTAGAAGACTTGATCAAAAAATTTGACCAAGTGACAGTAAATCGTCCAAAAGCTATTAGCGATTATGACCAAGGTTTTGTTACGACGCAAACAGTAGTAAGCAGAATAGTTCTCATGGCTGAAAGAGGAGATTTGGAAGGAAAAAAGCTTTTAGTTTTAGGTGATGATGACCTTGTCAGTATAGCAGCAGGACTTTCAGGTATGCCAACTGAAATTGTTGTGATGGAAATAGACGATAGGATAGTTGAATATATCAATGAAGTGGCAAATAAATATAATCTGCCTATAAAAGCTATGAAATATGATTTTAGAGACAAACTACCAGATGAATATGTTGGGTATTTTGATACTTTTATTACAGACCCGCCAGAAACGATAGAAGCTTTGGAAATTTGCATAGGAAGAGGGATTTCTGCCCTTTCACAAGAAGGATGTGCGGGGTATTTCGGACTGACGCTAATAGAAGCGTCATTGGGAAAATGGAATATTTTCCAACAAATTTTAGCAAGCAAATTTAAAGTAGTTGTTACTGATATAATTGATGACTTTAACCATTATGTAAATTGGGATTATCTTTTAAAAAGCGTTGGAAAAGATTATGCCTTTGTTCAAGTGGAACCAAGACTTAATTGGTACAGGTCTTCTATGTATCGCATAGAAACTTTAATAGACTCAAAAGGGATTGAAAATGAATATAAACCTTGCGAATTATACGTAGACGAAGAGGCATTGATTTACAAGGAAGAAAACAAATAGGCTTCTATAAGCATGAGGAAGCCTATTTGTATGATTTTTTCCAGTGGTACAAGCACAAGAGAAGTTATAAAATCATATATAAAAATGAGCGGATAAATTTTGTAGAAAGAGTGATATAGATGGAAAAAGAAAAAGAGGGATTTAATGCCTATTTATTTGTGGTAATTTTTTCTTTAATTCTCTATTTTGCTTTAGGTTATGCACGGCCTGAGGAACCGGCAATAATAATTTTCCCATTGCCTATTAGATGATTACAAAGTCAGGGTGAGAAATGATGTTTTCATCGGATAATTTAGAATCTCAAGTAAAAGATTTATTGTCAAAATTAGGATTGAAGGAAAGCGGCGAAGGTAATGATAAAAATAAAGGAGAAGACAGCAATAAAAATGGAGAAAAAGATAAACAGCCAAACTCTGGTGGAGGAAATGGCAATGGGAATGTTGAGGAGAAAAGTCTTTCAGGAGGAGAGGAAAAAAAGAAAAGGGTGCTAACCCCTTCTCAGATAATGGTAATTTTAGCTATACTTAGCGGAGCGTTAGAGCCCATTTCAATAATCGTGGATAGAAATCAAAACGTGCAGGTGGTTTTGTCAGGGACTTTAAGGGAGATAATACCTGTTCCATCAGAAAAAGACCCACCCTTACAAAATGATAGTTTCTTAGACAATGCAATAAAAACTTTGCTTGCTAAAGAATAAAATTATAATTTTATTTTTTTGCGCTTATTACTATAAAAGAACCTTTTCCAAAGCCGTATTTTACAGGCTCTTTTTCTTTTATTTCATCAAGTTTTTTAAATATGGTCTGGGAAAAATTAAAATCTCTAAAACCTGCTTCATAAAGTAATTCTACTATTTCGCTTGTGGTGAAAAATGTTGCTTCTTTGTAAAATAGACTTTTTTCTTTATTTGCTTGATATATTTTGCCAATTGTGCTCTCTCTATCTACAAAGCCTATTAAAATTGTACCGCTATTTTTAAGTACTCTAAAACATTCTTTGAAGGATTTTAGCACATCGTCTACAAAACATACAGTCGTCACCATTAAAACAAGGTCAAAAGAGTTGTCTTCAAGCGGAAGATTTTCTGCTACTCCATCTACCACATTAAGACCCCGTTCTAAAGCAATTTTTCTCATTTGATAAGAAGGTTCTACTCCGCTTTTTATACCTAGAGGTACTGCAAACTTTCCAGTTCCGATTCCTACTTCCAACCCTTTTTCAAATTTCGGCATAAGCAATTTTACAGCATCTAATTCCGATTGATAGGCGTATTCATTTTTTTTAAACCATTCTTCATATCTGTCAAAATGTTTTTCAAAAGCAGATATTTTAGGCATAATTTCTCATCCCTTCTGAAACTTTTTTCTACTTTTTCTTCTTGTCTTTCAAAACTTATAGACTCATTCTTTGAAAGTCACACTTTAAAAGTCAAACACACTCTTTAATAAATCTCCCCTTGCTTTCATTATATCATATAACAAAGAATATAATACACGCATATCATTTAGCTTTTACTATCTTGCAAAGTTTTTACATTTTGGGTATAATGGTATTGACAATTGTATAAAAAGTGATGGAACTCACTTTAACCGCCGAAAGGCTGATAGTTCCTACTTGGTGTAAAAGCCAGTAGGAACTATTTTGCTTTTTAGGGGGTGATAGCAAAAAGGGATGGATATTGAGTGCTATAAAATTATTAGAGCGATGGAGCTCGCTTAATGCACTAAGATGCTGATAGCTCCTACCGTTATAGAGCCGAATAATGAAATTAGGAGGTTATACTAATGTGGCTGACTTACAGTTGGTGGTTGGGTTTAGCTTTAATAGCAGGATTAATTGCAGATTGGACAGGTATATCAATATCCTTGATTGAGATTTTGGTAGGGGTTATTGCCGGTAATTATTTGGGTTTGCAAACAAATGATTGGGTAAATTTTCTGGGAGGCGTTGGAAGCATTTTCTTAACGTTTTTAGCTGGGGCAGAAGTTGATCCAGTAGTTTTAAAATCGAAGTTTAAAGAAAGTGTCACAATAGGGCTTTTAGCTTTTATTTTCCCTTTTGCCGGGGCATTTGCTTTTACTTACTTTGTGGCGGGATGGACATTGCAGGCATCCGAAATCGCGGGTATTGCCCTTTCAACAACTTCCGTTGCAGTAGTATATGCTGTAATGGTAGAAAGCGGACTTAATGAGAGCGAACTTGGTAAAATTATTTTAGCTGCTTGTTTTATAAATGACCTTGGAACAGTTTTAATGCTTGGAATTTTGTTTGCGAACTATAATAAATGGATGTTGTTGTTTATAGTTGTTACAGCAATAATAACTGTGCTTATGCCTTCAGTTACAAGAAAATTCTTTAAAATATATGGCAATAAGGTAGGCCAATTGGAAATAAAATATTTATTTTTCTTGGTGTTTTTAACAGGTGGTTTAGCGTCAATGGCAAACAGTGAAGCCGTCCTTCCAGCATATATACTTGGCTTAGCGGTGTCAGGGTTCTTTATGAAGGAAAAAAACTTGTTGTTCCGTATGCGTGCAATAGCATTTGCAATTTTTACACCATTTTACTTTTTAAAAGCAGGATTGTTTGTTTCTATTCCAGGTGTAATCTCAAATATCCTCTTAATTGTGGTACTGCTTTTGATTAAAATTGCAACAAAATATATAGGCGTCAAACCTACTACAATGATATTTAAATTTTCTAAAAGAGAAGGAATGTATACAACACTTCTAATGTCTACAGGACTTACCTTTGGAACGATTTCTGCGATGTTTGGATTATCACATAACATAATAACGGCAGACCAATACACTGTTCTTGTTACTGTAGTTATTTTAAGCGCAATTATACCCACCTTGATTGCAGAAAGGTTTTACAGGCCAGAAACAGATAATTTAATTGGAGGGGTAGAAAATGTTTAAAAAAATTTTACTCGCATATGATGGTTCAGAATACGCAAATAAAGCCTATGAATATGTTTTGGAATTAGCGCAAATAAATGGTGGTTGTGAGGTGTATCTAATTTCCGTTGCCAATATCCCGGAATTTGTAAATTCAAAAGATGAAGTGGATGAAGCTTTAAATGCAGCAAAATTATATTATGGAAAAATTCTTGGCAATGCGCGAAAATTGGCTAATGAAAAGGGGATAAAAATATTTACAGAGGTGATACCGGGTCATCCTGTAGATTCAGTAATTCGCTTTGCGGAAAAGCATGAGTGTGACTTGATTGTTGTAGGGAAGAAAGGTACCAGCGGTGTAAAAAGGTATATTATTGGTAATGTAGCAGAAAATATAGCAAGGCATGCAAAATGTTCTGTTCTCATTGTGAAGTAGAATGCAATAACTTATATAGAAGGAATCGAAATTCAGGTATGGTTACTCCATATCTGAATTTCGATTATACTGTGGCTAGGAGGTGAGGTTATGGATGAACAATATAGTCTAATGAAAAAAAATTTAGATGTAATATTTGAAAAAATAAAAAAATATCAAAAGATATCAATATTAAAGCAGTAGGAGAAGCTGTTTCAGAAGTTAAAAATAAATTTTGCAATAATATTTTTTATCTTGTGGTATTAGGACAATTTAAAAGAGGAAAATCAACATTTACTAATTATATTTTAGGAGCTGATATACTTCCCACAGGTGTTGTTCCTTTAACCTCTGTTATTACAAAAATTCAATATAGCCCTGATATATGGGCAAAAGTTCTATATGATGATGGCAGAAGTGAAAATATTGACATTAAAGAATTGGATTTGTATTGCACAGAAAAAAATAACCCCAAAAACATAAAAGGAGTCAAAGAAATACATATAGGATATCCTTTTGAGTTTATAAGTAATGACGTAGTAATCATAGATACACCGGGAATTGGTTCAGTCTATAAACATAATACAGATGTTGCATATAGTTATATAAATAAAGCTGATGCTGTGATTTTTTTGCTTTCAGTAGACCCACCTATAAGTGAACTGGAAAAAGAGTTTTTGTCTAAAATATCTGAAAATATTAATAAAATATTTTTTGTTTTAAATAAGATTGACTATGTAAATGAAATGGAATTAAACGAAATAATCAATTTTAATGAAAATATTGTAAGAGAAATTACAAAGAATGATGACATTTCTATTTATCCAATTTCCGCTAAGTTAGCATTAGAAGGCAAAGTATCAAAAGATAATAATGCAATTAAAAAGAGTGGAACTAAAAAGCTGGAAAATGATTTGCAGAATTTTTTAATAAAGGAAAAAGAAAAAGTGTTGCTTGAAAACTATGCCAAAAATATTGAAAGAATTATTTCGATGTGTCAAACTTTTTTCGAAAGCAGTATAAAATTGAAACAAATTCCATTAGAGCGTCTTGAATCTAATATAAAATCTTTTGAAAATTTTATTAAAGAAGTTGAAAAAAGCAAAAAAGAAATATCATTATTGTTTCAAGGAGATATGAAAAATATTTTACAAAATTTTGATAAAAAGATGGAAGAATATAAACAGTTTATCAGTGTAAGAGTATCGGAAAAGATAAAAGAATATTACCATAGTATTCGTGACTTTAGTCGGATTAAGCAGAAAAAAGAGCTTGAAAAGTACCTTGAAAGGGCTATTATAGAAGAATTTGAAAAATTAAAAGGTTATATTGAAAGAGATATTGAAGAACAATATGGTAAAGCTTTGTCTAATTATCTTTTAAGGCTCAATGCAGTCATTGATAAAGTAAAAACAGTGGCAAACGAACTGTGTGGCATAAATTTGGAATATTTTAAAAGTGCAGGCGGTATTACAGCAGAGAGTAAATTTACATACAAAATAGGATATGATGTTGGTGCATTAGAAATAGACCCTGTGTATTTTACCTATTTTTTGCCTAAAAAATTTGCTGGAAAAATTATTTTAAAAAGGATTTTAGATAGAGTAGACATTGATGTTGATAGAAACATAGGGCGCATTCGCTATGATTTGCTGACAAGAATTGAAGAAAGCTTTAATGAATTTGAAAAAGATATGAATTTTAAATTACAAATGATGTATGATACTGTAAAAGAACTCCTTGCCAAGTCGATAAATGATTATAAACTTGATAAAGATAGCTTTGAAAGAGAAAAAGCCTATTATCAGACGTTGCTAAAAGACATTGAAAAAATACGTGAAGAATTAGATCATGTTTTAAATATGTTGAAATAATATAGTGAAGTATATAAGTGAAAGAGTTTAAAAATTCAACAATAAAAAATATTTTTTTTGGATAAAATATTATTGACATAAGTCCAAAATGGTGATATTATATAACTAGGTAATGGTCATATGACCAAAATAAAAAAGAGGAGGGATTGATATGCCAAGAGGAGATGGAACAGGTCCAATGGGATTAGGTCCAAGAACAGGAAGAGGCTTAGGATATTGCTCAGGATATAATGTACCTGGCTATTTAAACCCCGTAGGAGCATACTGGGGATTTGGCAGAGGCTTCTGGGGGGTTGGAAGAGGATTTAGACACATGTACTACTTGACAGGGCTTCCAGGATGGGCAAGAGGATGGTATGGTTACGCATATCCTCCATATCCTGCATATAACATAAATGAGAAGGATGTCTTAAGTGCTGAAGCAAAATACTTGGAAGATCAGCTCAAATATATAAAAGAAAGATTGGACCAATTAGAGAAAAAAGACGATAAAAAAGAAGAATAATGATTTTGATAAGTGGCAGTCACAAAAGTGGCTGCTGCTTTTTTGTGTCGATTTTTATTGACATAATTTAGTTAATGGGTGTCTTCTTGTTTAATGCGTTTTTGGCGTGCTTTTAAACTAAGTGCGACTTTTTGTTTAATAATTTTATTGACATATGCCAAAAATAATTATATATTAGTAAATGTAAGTAACATATGTCAATAATGAATGGAGGATGCCATATGAAAATAGCTGTTTCTTCTGAAGGAAAAACTCTTGAAGCGAGAGTAGATTCAAGGTTTGGACGAGCTCAATATTTTATTATAGTTGACAGTGAGACGATGGATTATAAAGTTATTGACAACGCTGCTGTAGCCCAAGGCAGTGGTGCGGGCACTAAAGCGGCACAGACGCTTATAGATGAGGGAATAGAAGTTCTCATCTCAAGTAATGTAGGACCAAATGCCATGGAAGTATTCAATGCAGCAGAAATTCCTGTGTATAAAGCGGTAGATGGAGATATAAAGACAAATATAGAAGAATTTAAAAAAGGTTCTCTTGAAAGAATTGCAGAAGCTACAAATAAAGGACATCATCACGAGGGGCATTAAAAATGAGGGGGTTTAAGATTTCAGTCTTAAGTGGCAAAGGAGGAACAGGGAAAACAACTGTTTCTGTCAACCTTGCCAAAGTACTCAATAACAGCGTGTACGTAGATTGTGATGTAGAAGAGCCAAACGGGTATTTGTTTTTAAACCCTCAAATAGAAGAAGAAAAGACTGTTGAAGTCATAATACCCGAAATAAACTCTGATAAGTGCACTCTGTGCGGTGAATGCGTAAAAGCTTGCAGATTCAGCGCTTTGACAAAGTTAATCAAAAAAATCCTCGTTTTTGACCACTTATGTCATTCCTGCGGAGCTTGTTTTGAGATGTGTCCTTATGATACCATAATAGAAAAATACAAACCTATTGGAACGATAAGGAAGGGCAAAGCCCAAAGCGTAGATTTTATAGACGGAAAATTAAATTATGGAGAAGCGACTGGAGTGCCTATTTTAAAAGAGATTAATAAATTGATTGAGAATGTAGATAAACCTGTAATAGTGGATAGCCCGCCAGGGACTTCCTGCCCAGTTATACATTCTATTGAAGGAAGTGATTTGTGCATTCTGGTTACAGAACCTACTCCTTATGGTTTGCACGACTTTGATTTAGCGGTACAGCTTGTAAAACAGAGGGGCATTCCTATGGCCGCTGTCATTAATAAAGCTGGGGAAGGAGACAATATTATCGAGGAATACTGCGAAAAAGAAGGTATAAAAGTTTTAGCAAAAATTCCTTTTAAAAAAGAGTTTGCAGAAGCCTATTCGAAGGGGAAATTATTGATTGAAGTTGACAATGAGGTTAGAGAAATATTTGATAAATTGTCAACTGATGCATTGGAGTTGATAAAAAAATGAAACAGTTAGCTATTTTAAGCGGAAAAGGTGGCACAGGGAAGACCACAGCTGCCACTACTTTAAGTTCGATTGTTAAAAATAAAATTATGGCGGACTGTGACGTAGAAGCACCTAATTTAAACATAATTTTGCAAGGAGAAATTGTTGAGAAAGAGGACTTTTATGGAAAAGAGACGGCTGTGATTGACAAAAACAAGTGCATAGAATGTGGGCTGTGTGAAGAGCTCTGCCGCTTTAATGCGATTTCTAATTTTGAAGTAAATCCTTACTACTGTGAAGGTTGTGGCCTTTGCATGTATAAATGCCCTGTTGAAGCGATTAAATTGGTAGAGGAAAAAACAGGCCATGTAGTATATGCCAAGACAAAGGCCGGAGAAAAAGTAGTATATGCGGAGCTTTTCCCTGGAGCGGATGGTTCAGGGAAATTGGTCACACAGGTAAGAAAAAAAGCGGTAGAAAATATAGGAGATAGCGAGTATTTGATAATTGATGGCACTCCAGGAATAGGGTGTCCTGTCCTTGCTTCTGCAACAGGAGTTGATTTGGTACTGATTGTAACAGAACCTACACTTTCTGGTTTTGCTGACATGAAAAGAGTATTATCAGCGATAGAAGGTTTTAAAATTTCTTCTGTTGTGTGCATTAATAAGTGGGATTTGAATAAAGAAGTATCACAACAAATAGAAAAATATTGCGAGGAAAATAACATTGAAGTTGTTGGAAAAATAAATTTTGACGAAACAGTTGTAAAAGCTTTAAAGAATTTACAAAGTCTTAGCGAATATCCTGACAGCATTGTTTACAGACAAATTTATGAAATGTGGCTTAAAATTAAAAAAATTTTAGATGAAAGGGTGGAAAGTAAATGAAAATTGCTGTTGCTTCAGAAGGCAAAGAAGTTTCAATGCATTTTGGACATTGTGAAGGTTTTTGGATTTTTGATGTGGAGAATGAGGAGATAAAAAACTCTACTTTTTTACCGAATCCCGGTCATAGACCAGGATTTCTTCCAGAGTATTTAAAAGACAAAGGAGTAAATTGTATAATTTCTGGAGGTATGGGTACCAGTGCTATTGAGCTTTTCAACAGTTACGGAATAGATGTAATAACTGGTGCTGAAGGAGATGTTAAGGAAGTAGTAGAAAAGTATATTAAAGGCACTTTGATTTCTTCTAATAGCCCTTGTGAAGAGCACAAATATCATCACTAAAGGGGGAAGAGAGAATAATTGGAAATACAGGTACTCATAGAAAATGTAGTTTTTAATAAAAATTTTGTTGCAGAACATGGATTATCTATTTTAGTAAAAAAAGATGATAAAGAGGTTTTGGTAGATACTGGACAAAGTGAAAACTTTATAAAAAATTGCAGTTTAATGGGTATAGAGGTGGGGAGAATAGAAAAAGTGATCCTTACCCATGGGCATTATGACCATATTGGTGGGCTCAAAGGTTTGCTTGAGAAAAATCCTAATGTAAAGATATATGCCCATAAGAGAATTTTAGATAAAAAATATGCGATGAGAAAAAATGGAAATTTAGATGAGATAGGTTTTAATTTAGCAATTTATAATAAATACAAAAATAATTTTATGCTAATAGATGAAGATACAGAAGTAGAAAAAGGTTTTTTTGTGATCACAAACATTGACATAGTTTATGACAATGAATTCACTACTAAGAATTTTTTAATTGAAGAAAAAGGAGAAAAAATAGAAGATAAATTTTTAGACGAGGTTTTTGTAGTAGTAAAAGAGGAAGATGGAATTAATGTAATTACAGGATGTTCCCATGCAGGTATATTAAATGTTTTGGAAACAGTAAGAAGGTGTTTTGAAGGAAGTTCTCTCAAGTCATTAGTTGGGGGTTTCCATTTAAGGGGCATGCCAGAAGAAGAAATCATAGAAATAGCTAAAAAGATAGATAGCTATGGAATAGGGAAAATATATACAGGCCATTGCACAGGAATAGACGAATATGGGATTTTAAAATCAGTGCTAAAAGAAAAATTATCCTATTTAACTACAAGTTCTTCCATTATTGCTTAAGAGCCCACAAATTTAACATAAGTTAAAAGATGGAATTGCACATATAGACCTTAATAAGTGCAGAGACTGTGGCATAGGGTCGATTTCATAGAAAAAAGGCTATCGCAAATTAATTTAATATTTTTTGCGATAGCCTTTATCTTTTCCGATAGTTCTATTTTGAGATAAAATAAGTTTTTTGATATTTTCAAGGCTATTTACAGTTTCGGATGGGTTGTCAGGTACCTTTCCGGGATAGAGCTTATATAACTTTTTATACTCATCTATACCTATATTTGGCATTATTACATTAGCTCCACATTGCAATCCTTTTATATAGCCTAATTTGTCTTTGACACCCAAAGCAGTCGTAGCAGGCATATTTATATCTGGCATGAGAAGCCTTGCTAAAGCCATCATCTTTAAGACTGTTTCCACATCTCCACCTTTTTCATTTTCTAATGGGGTGTTTTCACAAGGGATAAAAGGTCCCATTCCCAACATGTCAGCATCTATTTTTTTGAAAAACATAAGGTCTTTTGCTAACATTTCTAAAGTTTGACCTGGAAGTCCTATGAGGCTTCCCGTTCCGACTTCATAGCCTAATTCTCTTAAATCTATAAGACATCTTACGCGATTTTCATAACTCATGCCGGGATGTAATTTTTGATATAGTTCTTTGTTTGTGGTCTCAATGCGAAGTAGGTATCTGTCTGCACCCGCTTTTTTTAATTCGGCGTAGTCTTTGGTGGAAAGTTCTCCAATGCTTAAAGTTACTGCCATATCCATTTTTTTAATTTCTTCTACTATTTTACATAAAGTAGTTATTTTAAAATATTTATCCTCACCGCTTTGAAGAACTATTGTCTTCAAACCAGCCGATGCTCCATATTTTGCACATTGTATGATTTCTTCAGGTTCCATTCTATATCGTTTAATTGTCCTGTTAGGACCTCGGAGTCCACAATAAAAACAAGTGTTGCTGCAGTAGTTACTGAATTCTATGAGACCTCTTAAATGTACTTCATCTCCTACATATTTTTTTCTAACTCTGTCTGCAGCTTGATAAAGCTTAGAAGGATTTTCCAAAGCTAAAAGCGTTACAAGACCTTCTTTATTAATGTCGTGCTGTGTTTCTAATGTTTCAATTAACGCATCAATATCTTTCTCTCTTATCATAAATATCACTCTCTCTTTCTCTTTATAAGTTAGTATAAAACAATTGTTAATAAGAAATCAATAAAATTGTTAAACTATTTTTTTATGCAAATTGCAATATAAAAAGGAACAATGGCGTCAGAATTAAATACATTCCAAGTGGCGACACATCCACTACTTACATCTTCTCCTATGTCATACCCAATAAATTCAGCTGCTTTAGATACCTTGTTAAAGATATAAATAAATGATATAATTGAATTAAGTAAAAAAAGAGGAATTAAGTAAAAAAAGAGCAGGTTTGCCAAGATTCTGCTCTTTTTAAATAGAATTTTAAATGGAGGGTAATTTATGGATACTGTAGTTGATGCAAGAGGAAAAAGTTGTCCCACACCTGTTATAATGACTAAAAAAGCTCTGGAGGAAATAAAAGAAGGAAAAGTGGTAGTAATAGTAGATAATGAAGTGTCAAAAGATAACGTTTCAAAGTATGCTAAAAGTGCAGGCTGTGAGGTGGCAGTGGAGGTCAAAGAAAATGAATTTCACATAAATATTTACAAGAAGAAGGGAAGCACCGGTGAAAAAAGTGACAACTATATAGTAGTTATAACCTCTGATAAGTTTGGAGAAGGAGACGAAAGGCTAGGTAAACTTCTAATGAAGAGCTTTATTATTTCACTAAAAGAGCAAAATAAAAAGCCGGATTGTGTAATTTTTATTAATAACGGTGTTAAACTTACAACAGAAGGCTCTGAAGCTATTGTTGACTTAAAAGAACTGATGGAGATGAGTGTGGAGATAATTTCCTGTGGAACCTGCCTCGATTTTTATGGCATAAAAGATAAGCTTTTGATAGGAAGTATTACAAATATGTACACAATTACTGAAAAAATGACTAATTCAAGAGTAATAAAAGTTTAAAATATGACAAATTTTAGTGAGTATTGTCGATGTTGTGAAAACAAATTAGTATTGACGTTAATGGAAAAATAAAAAGGTAATGACTAAATAAAGGAAGTTATGATGGAAAAGCGATTATAATCTTTGGGTTATGGTTATGGCCCCGGTATAGGAGAAAATTACAAAAGGCTTATAATGACTTTATCGAGAGCTTCCGGAGCCCTGGTAGCGGAATTGATTTAGAACTTGACGATATGGTAAAACTGTTATGGGAAAGAGGCATTTATTGCAAAAAGGTCCGGGGCTATTTATATTTACTAAAGAAATGAGGTGATAAAAATGGTGGAACGAGTAAGACTTACACAAATGACTAAAAGTTCGGGTTGAGCTGCAAAAATTGGCCCTGAGGCCTTGGCACAGGTTCTGTGTCAATTAGATATAACTTTGTGACAAAAACTTGTTGGTAGGTTTAAATAGCAATGATGACGCAGCAGTGCACGAAAGGGATGTTGAATGTGCACGAGCAGGTCAAAGGACAGCAATAAATTTGGCAAATGTAAAAGTTGAAGAAATAAAACGAGGAGACGTAATTGCTCCTGTTGGTGCTATTACACCTTCTATGATTGTTGATGTAAAGTTATCTCTTTTAAAAACGGCAAAACCTTTAAAAAACAGAGATAGGATAACTAATAAAAATTGACGATGAGATGTATTTGAGCAGGAAGAATTTCATGGAAGCTCAAAAAATATTAGTAGAATATTTAAAACAACATGGAGAAATAACCTTGGGTATCTATAGGGATTTACTAAAGACCAGCCGAAAATATGCCATGTCGATTTTAGAATATTTTGATTCGATAAAGTTGACAAAAAGGATAGATAATGTAAGAATTTTATATAAAGGCGAATAGGCCTTTTTTCTTTGTATAAAAGTATAAAAAATAAAAAAAGAAAATAGGGGAGGGATAGTGATATAATTAGGGTGGCGGGAGTATGTGGGAATCGAACCCACCTCTCGCTATTTAAGCGAGAAGCTAGATTTGAAGTCTAGTAGGCACACCAGCACCTATCTACTCCCGATAACATATTTTATATCATTTTTTGAAGTTTTTCAACTCTTTTAATTGTTGATGTGTCAAGAGTTAGTAGGTGATTCATTCAGCTGACATTTTGCACAGTTTGCTCCGGTGATAGAGCAGACTAAACTAACGCTCGACCTTGGACTCCGACGGGGTTCCGGGCCCATTCGGCGTCCTTGCCTCAGGGGCCCGCCTCCGGCATCCTTGCCTCCAGCCCCGCTTTCGCCTCTCAGTCTCGCTAAGTTTCCCGGCACTCAACCGAAAATGTTAAAAAAGGAGAATAAGAGAAAGGACCAGCCCGTTCAGTTGAGTGCCGGGCTGTCAAGTCGCTTCTCTTGTGCAAAATGTCAGCTCCTTACCTACTTAAATTTTACACGGACATTGTTAATATATACTAGTGAATTTATGAGAAAGGAGAATAAAAATGCAGGGCAACTATAGAGCGTTTAGCTCTTTTTATTTTATTAATTCCCAAAAATTCGATATAAATGCTATTGATTTGTTTATTTTTTTTATGTTATAATTTTTCAAGAAGTAACACGATCGTGTTGTCCGTATATATTAATTAAATTATTAAAAAAATTATTTCTGGAGGGGTATGAAGGTGTCAAAGGTATCAAAAAAAGTAAACGTTGTTATTGCTGTGTTGTTGATACTTGTCATTTCTTTAACAGCTTGTAGCAGTAAATCTTTACAAAATCAAACACAAACATCTGAAAAGCCTAAAGAAACTTCTCAAACAATTACAGTGACGGATTTAGCTGGGAGACAAGTGGAGATAAAGCTGCCAGTACATAAAGTTGTAGGAATAGGTCCAGGAGCACTTAGACTCATCACTTATGTAGATGGAATTGACAGAGTAGTAGGAGTAGAAAATATAGACAAAAAACTTGCAAACGGGAGAACTTACAACATGATTTTTCAAGATAAATTAGCTCAACTTCCTACTATTGGGCAAGGAGGTCCTGATTCTACCCCAGATGCAGAGAAACTGGTAGAAGTCAATCCAGATGTTATTTTTGTGATATCTTTGCTTGACAAGGCTAAAGCTGATGACCTACAGGCCAAAACAGGAATTCCTGTGGTAGTTTTAAGTTATGGTAAGCTTGGAACCTTTGAAGAAGATGTATATACTTCTTTAAATATTGTAGGTAAAATTATGGGAAAAGAAGATAGGGCACAGAAATTAGTCAATTGTATAAAGGATATTCAAAAAGATTTGAATGATAGGACGAAAGATATACCTGAGGATAAAAAGCCTACAGTTTACATTGGTGCTTTAGGATTTAAAGGTGCTCACGGTATAGAAAGTACGCAAGGAAATTATCCCCCTTTTATGGCAGTACATGCAAAGAATGTTGCTGATACTTTAGGACAAAAAGGCAGTATCATGATAGAAAGAGAAAAATTATTAGCTTGGAATCCCGATATAATATTTATCGATGAAGGGAACTTCAATTTAGTTAAACAAGATTACCAAAAGAATGCTGATTTTTACAAAAGTTTAAAAGCGGTAAAAAACGATAATGTGTATGGAATTCTTCCTTATAACAATTATACGACAAATATAGATACAGCTTTAGTTGATTCCTACTGGGTAGGTAAAGTGCTGTTCCCTGAACAATTTAAAGATATTGACCCTGTGGCAAAAGCAAAGGAAATATACACCTTCTTCTTTGAGGATTACGGCAAAAATGTGTATGACAAAATGAAAGAAGTGTACGCTGGTTTTGAAAAAATTAAGTTTTAGTGTATAATAAAGTTCCCCCACTTAAAAGGTGGGGGAATTACAAAGATAAGGGGATGAAGCCTTGAGACAGTCATTTATAAATACTATACCAGAGAGTTATAATCGATACATCAAGAGGAAGGTATTTATAATACTTTTAACTGCTTTATTGACCTTAATCCTTTCAATATATGCGATAAATGCTGGTTCTGCCGGGCTTAGTGTTTACGATGTCATAAAAACTCTTTTAGGACAAGGGGAAGAGAGATTTCGCATTATAATTTGGAATATTAGGATGCCAAGAATTTTATCAGCAATTGTGGCGGGAATTGGTCTTTCAGTTGCAGGATGTGTAACTCAAAGCATTCTCAGAAATCCTTTGGCTTCTCCTTTTACTTTAGGTATTTCACAAGGAGCGGCTTTTGGAGCGGCAGTAGCTATCATTGTATTTGGAGCAGGTAGTACTACAAATCCTGATTCTGTGATTATAAATAATCCTTATTTAGTAGTGTTTTTTGCTTTTTTAGGTTCTATGGGTTCAACAATAGTGGTATTGATGCTGGCAAAAAGGTTTAGGGTAACTCCTGAAGCAATGGTTTTAGCAGGAGTAGCACTTGGCTCATTGTTTTCAGCGGGTACCACGATTTTACAATATTTTGCCGATGATGTAAAACTGGCTTCTGTTGTATTTTGGACATTTGGAGACATAGGAAGGGCATCCTGGAAAGAGTTGGGGATAATGTCTGCTGTAATCGGCATTTCTTTAATATACTTCATGTTTAACAGGTGGAATTACAATGCATTAGATAGCGGAGAAGAAACAGCAAAGGGGCTTGGGGTTGACGTTGAAAAAGTGAGATTATTAGGCATGTTTATGGCATCGTTGATTGCTTCGGTTATTACCTCCTTTGTAGGAATTATAGGTTTTATTGGATTAATTGGACCACACATAATGAGAAGGTTGATTGGAGGAGACCACAGATTTTTGATTCCTGCTTCTTCTGTAATTGGAGGCTTGATACTTTTAGCTTCAGATACGTTAGGAAGAACTATTATTTCCCCTATAGTTCTTCCTGTCGGAGCGATAACGTCTTTTTTAGGAGCTCCGGTTTTTCTCTACGTCCTTTCAAGGGGGTACAGAAGATGATTTTGGATATAAATGGAATTGAATTTAGTTACAGCAGTGTGCCTGTTTTAAAAGATGTCAAATTTACTCTTAAAAGAGGAGAATTGTTGTCTATCTTAGGAAACAATGGAGCAGGTAAATCCACTCTTTTAAAGTGTATAAATAAAATTTTAAAGCCCCACAAAGGTACGATATACATTGAAAAAGATGAAATTTCAAAATTAAGTAGAATAGAAGTAGCCAAAAAAATAGGTTATGTAGCTCAGAGGCATGAAAATGCCCGGTTTACTGTATTTGACGCTGTGCTTTTAGGCAGGAAACCCCATATAAAATGGGACGTTACTGATAAAGATATAAAAATTGTAAATAACGTGTTAAAAAAATTTGACTTGGAAAAATTATCTTTGCGGTATTTAAGCGAATTAAGTGGTGGAGAACTACAAAAAGTGGTCATAGCAAGGGCATTGGCACAGCAACCTATTGTAATGCTGTTAGATGAACCGACAAACAACTTGGATTTAAAAAATCAAATTGAAGTTCTAAGAATTGTAAAAGAGGCGGTTAAAGAGCAAAACATTGCGGCTATTGTAATATTTCATGATTTAAATCTCGCTCTTAGATTTTCTGACAAATTTTTATTTTTAAAAAACAATACTATTTTCGCCTATGGTGGAATGGAAGTTATGACTGAAGAGAACATAGAAGCTGTCTATGGAATACCCGTTGCAGTTGAAAAGTGCCACAATATACCAATAGTTGTACCACTTTAAATTATGGAAAGGGGTAGTTTAGCTTGGACTTAATACCTATAGGAATTATACGTAGTCCTTATAGTAAAAGGGGAGAGGCTCCCAGACAGGGAAGATTATCTGATAAAGAGGCTGTTTTGGAAATATACCCTGAATTTCAAGAGGGACTTCAAGACATTGAAAATAAAAGACATATAATTGTACTTTATTGGTGCCATTTAGGAAAACGAGATGTTTTAAAAACGATCACTCCTTTTGCCCCTGAAATAAAAGGGGTGTTTGCTACAAGGTCTCCTTCAAGGCCTAATCCCATAGCTTTTTGCGTTGCTGACCTTATAAAAGTGGAAGGCAATAAATTATATGTAAAGGGTATAGATGCCTTAGATGGAAGTCCTATACTTGATATAAAACCTTATGTTTATGAACTTGACAGTATAAAAGGACCTGAAGATATATTGCAATGTTAGGAGGATGCAGAATGGACAAAGAATTGTGGGAAAAATGTGTGGCTTTTCACGGCCATGAATGTCCAGGCCTTGCTATAGGTTTTAGAGCTTGTGAAGCTGCTATTTCAAACCTTAATCTTAAATTTTCAAGAGATGAAGAAGTAGTCTGTGTGACAGAGAATAATGCCTGTGGTGTTGATGCAGTTCAATATATTACAGGATGCACTTTTGGAAAAGGAAATCTCATTTACAGAGATAGAGGCAAACAAGCTTTTACTTTTTTTAGAAGAGATACCAATGAAGGCATAAGGATAGTATTAAAAGCTTTCAATAAATCAAACGACAGAAAAGAGTGGCAGGAATATTTGCTAAATGCGTCCTTAGAAGAAATTTTTGATTTTAAAGTTCCGAATTATGACATACCTCCAAAAGCAAAAATATACCCTTCAATACAATGTGAAATATGTGGTGAATATGCAGCAGAAAATAAAATAAGATTTAAAGAAGGTAAAAAAGTTTGTATTGATTGTTTTGGAGAGTAGAGGAAATCCTCCCCTTACAGAAGGGGGAGGATTATAGTATATTTTTTGATGAATTTTATAGACAGTATATAAGAGGTGAATAAAAAGAAATTAATTTATACATGTGGAGTATACCTTAAGAAGCCTTGTGCTAAAGGGGAGACTAATTTTCCGAAAAATTGTCCTACCGTTGAAAGAAGGGATATAGTATTTGAGGTGATAGGCCATATAATTCAATATTTTAACATTAAAACAATTTTATAGGAGTGTCAATGACATGAACAAACTGTTTTTGATTTTCAACCATTACCTAACTAAGGAGCAGGAAGAAGAGGCAAAGAATAAGTTAGATGTATCACAAATAATTTCACTTCCAGAGGATTTGCAGAATTTTTGGTGTAACATCCCGCCCGATATTGATTTGACAGATGATATGTTTTTGGGGCTAACTCAGTTTTTGATTGAGAACAAGTCGGATGTTCAAAACTTTTGCCTTGTGCAGGGGGATTTTGGTGCAACTGTTTACATGGTTAGCTGGTGTTTGAAAAATGGCTTTATTCCTATATACGCAACAACAAAAAGAGCTGTCCAGGAGATAAGAAAGCCAGATGGCTCAGTTGAGATAGTAAAGTTTTTCAAGCATGAGAGGTTTAGAAGGTATATAATATGTTATGTATAGTAAATTACTAATAACATTTTTCAACAGACTAAGTCACATAAAAATTTTTATCGATTCCTAAAAAAAAACAGGGAAGTATAAGTCATATTTTGTTCTTAGTTCTTTATTTGTTTTACCTTTTTATACAATACGATTTTAGAAATATTTAAGTGGTTTATCAAAAAAAATACTGTGGTATTACTTTTATATAAAAGTATTAACTGCAAAAATATAACTCTTTTCAAACACAAATTGGAGGGATATTTTTGAGAATAATCTATCAAGTGGGAAGAATGGATTATAGAACCGACCTGCAGCAATTTGTGGTCAGAGATTTTGAAGGGAAAAATTACAAATTTGAAGCAAAATATGAGCTTTCATCATTTGCGTTAAGAGAATTTTTAAAATCCCAAGGGATAGATAGCAAAGTTGTCCTCATTTATCCTGTGAGTATAGTTTTAAATGAAGGCCTTGGCAATGCTAACTTTGATGAAGATTTGAAAAATGAGCTAAGAGAAATTTTCAAAAATCCAAGCAGCTATCTAAAAAATCCAAATGACTTCATAGAGAGAATTCCTCTTGAAAAGGCAAGAGATGAAAAAATTATTATCCACTCATTGGGCACATACTTAAAAGAAAATCCCATTGAACTTGACAGCTCATATGATGATATTGTTTTAGAAATTTTACTTGATATGATAAAAAGATATTTAAAAGGCACTGTAGATATATTTTATATAGACATTTCCAGTGGACACAACATATACATTTCTGCAATGATAGAGGCATCAAGACATTTTGTGGTTTTTACAAGGCTTAGGCATTGGATACACAAAGAAAGGATACCAAAGGTTTACCTTGTATTTTCTGACCCAATTTTAGGCAGTGCGGCAACCTCATTTGATATACACATTCAGCCTCAAATTTACAAAGCATTCTTTTCATCACCTATCACTCGTGAGGATGTTATATCGAAGAATTTTTCATTTTTGAAGAATATCTATGAAGAGATAAATAACAATGGAAAAGGAAACTTAGTAGATTTACAAAAACAGCAGGTTCAGCTGGTTCGGCAAAACCGAAAGTCTTTGAGAGAAAAACTTGAAATGTTTGTTTATATATTCTCTGCAATAAAGAACAACATACCACTCTACATCTATTATCTGCCTTATCATACCATTTCTGACATTGAAGAGGAACTTGAAAAGCTAATAAACTATGCAGAAAGCAAACTCAATCAGGGGTATTTAAATTCACCAAAGCTTGACAAGGGAGCATATTTAAAGGCTATTTTGAGCTTAGGATTTTACATGGGTTTGGTTGATGTTTTAAAAGTGTTTGGAGTTACTTCATTTGACCAAGACACTGGGCTTGATTTGAAAGTTTTGAAAGAGGGATTTGAAAAGATTTATGAAATCTTTACACTTCCGATGAACAACGTCATGCTTGGTAATGAGATTTCAAATGACTCAGAGAAAATAGAAAAGTGGATTTTAGAAAAGGGGAGTTTCAATTACTGGGAAAAACTTTTGAAAATTCTATATCCTGAAAAGCAGTTGAGTAGTTGTGATGAGAGAAACTATTTTGCTCACTCAGGGTTTGAGGGAAATGTGACTGATGTGAGGTTTGATGGTAAAAATATTTTTGTTAGATATACAGAGGATATTAAATTTGAGACGATTAACAACTGGTTAAAGTCAAGAGTGTAAAAAGGGAGAGGATTTTTAAGATAAGTGAAGGGGTACAGAGTTGGGTTTTGATATATTTAGCCGACATCATGCAAAGATGATTTATAGAGATTAACAGACAAGATAAATTATTCCAGATTATGTTCAAGAGAGCTCAATTTTTCTCTGAAAAAATCAGTATCTAAAGGCTTTGATACTTTTGTATGAGGCAATAATTGTTTTATTCTCTGATGTATATACTATCGGAGACAATATGAACTATGATGCTCGTGAAGAAAGCAGGAAGAAAATAAAAGATGAGGTGCAGAACATAGAGTGTTATCATCCTGAGAAGAATAAATTAATCAAAGAGCAGGAGGATGCTGAAGTTTTGCTAAACCTTGAATATGTTAGAAATGCGGCTTCACACGGTTCTTCGGCACGAAGCAATCAAAACTATCTAGAAGATTTAGCTACATTCAAAGAACTATTTGATTCTGCGTCAGGGCTGTTTGAAAAGATGATGAAAAGAAGGTGGTTTTTGGCATGATTTTTTACAATATTTACTCATCTGAGGAAGAAAAAATTTTTGACCACAGGCTATTTTTAGGTGCTCTTTTGCACGACACAGAAAATACAATTCTGAAAGATTTCCAAATAACATCGCTCATTCCCAGCTATTACAAGCCTTCTGAGTATGAAGAGCTCTTGACTTCCATTGCTGCTAAAATTTCTGCTGCAACAGACGGAGAAGGCTATGACGAGATCGAAGAAGAGAGCCAAAAAGTAAAGCAGATGATTTCTATCTTTTCAAACATCAAACTTGAAGAAGAAAAGGAGCAAAAATCAAATCAAGATTTGTACTATAAATTATTGTCAAAAAAATATGAGATAGAGTTTCCATACAATTCACCTAAAGAGAACTCATCAAAAGATTACGAAGAATTATGGAAAGAATTTTTTCTGAAAATGAATCAATTGCGCCAGAATTTCAAAGAATCAATTGATATAGAAGATTATGCAACAGCAGTTTACAATCTCATGCAGCAGTATACCTACAACATCCCATCAGCTTTTTATCATAGCAAGCTTGATATTTCGCTTTGGGCACACAGCAAATCAACAGCAGCAATTGCCTTTTGTCTTGACAGAGAGCTCAAATACAGATTCAAAGGTGACACGGTAAGGATAAGAAAAGAGCTTGAGACAATTTTGACAAAGCTCAAAAACAAAGGCTCTATTCAAAAAGGAGATGGGGAGCTGTTTTGCCTTGTAAAAGGTGATGTTTCTGGCATTCAGGATTTTGTTTTTGACACCAAAATGAACGGTGCGCTAAAAGCTCTTAAAGGAAAATCATTTTACATAGCATTCCTGTTGGACACAATTGCAAGATTTATCTTGAAAGAAGAAAACATGCCTATTTGCAACCTTATATACAACGGTGGTGGGCATTTTTACCTTCTGATGCCAAAGTCATTTGAAGAAAGGCTTCCTAATTATCAAAGCATAATGAATAGTATAATGTTTAGATATCACAAAGGAGCTTTGAGTGTTTTGTTAGGAAGCTGCAGCATTGACCTTTTATCATTTATGAGCAATATTGGTGAGAAGTTTGATGAGGTTGCAAAGAAAATTCAGATTAGAAAGAGCAAAAAATTTGATGATATCATCAAAAATGAAAAACTGAAGTTTTTTGAGCCTTTTGATGATTTTGAAAACAAATGTCCACATTGTGGGAATTTAACGTACACAAACGAGAATGTCTGCACTTTTTGTGACAGCTTTGTTGAGCTTGGGCAAAAACTCATGAAGAGTTTGTTTATAATTGACAATTGGGGAAGGCCGGAAGTTTCAGAAAAGCCGGGTGACATATATAAAATATTGGCTGAATTTGGAAGGAGAATTAAATTTTCCTCACATTATGAGAGTATTTCAAACACAATAATCATAGACATGGTAAAAATTCAAGAGTTAGAGAAAGAAAATTCACTGTCCAAAAAAGACATATTTGAGGTTGAATATTATGAAGCACTTGACATATCAACATATGTGCCTATGGATAAAGATGGTGATATCAAACTTTTAGATGATATTGTGAAAGAGTCAAAGGGGCTAAAAACGTGGGGGATAGTGCGAGGTGATGTTGACAATCTTGGAAGGATATTTAAAGATG
>NZ_CP009170.1:62500-82500 GCF_000763575.1 Thermoanaerobacter kivui | reverse complement strand
TCTTTTTATACATTTCTCTGCCTCCTACCAATATTATAATACAAAAGTAGCATGCCTCGTAACATGACAACCAAGGTTTACAGCAACAGGAAGCGAAGCTATATGAGTAGGATAAGTCTCTATATGGACATCAATAGCAGTCGTGCTTCCACCTAAGCCTTGAGGACCAATTCCTAACATATTTATCTCTTGCAATAATTCCTCTTCCAATTGAGCTAGCATTTCATCTGTGTTTCTTTCACCTACACTTCTCAATAAAGCTATTTTAGCAAGATACGGAGCAAATTCAAAATCCCCTCCAATACCTACTCCAACAATTAATGGAGGACAAGCATTGGGACCCGCATTTTGAACTGTTTCAATCACAAAATTCTTAATCCCTTCTATGCCATCCGAGGGTTTTAACATTTTGAGAGCGCTCATATTTTCACTTCCAGCCCCTTTAGGCATCACAGTTATTGAAAGTTTATCTCCTTCACAGATGTTGTAATGTATTATTGCAGGAGTATTATCTTTGGTGTTTTGCCGTACAATAGGGCTTTTGACAACAGATTTTCTCAAATACCCCTCTTCATAACCAAGTCTTACACCTTCATTTATCGCTTCTTTTAAATTTCCGTTGACAATACGTATATCCTGCCCTATTTCTACAAAAACCACAGCAATCCCCGTATCTTGACATATTGGAACTCTTTTGCCTTTAGCTATTTCAGCATTTTTGATTATATTTTTAAGTATTTCTCTGCCTAAAGGGCTTTTTTCCTCTTTAATTCTTTCTTTCAAAGCATCAAATATATCTTTGGGAAGGTCATAATTGGCTTCAATGCAAAGCAATTTAACTATTTCAGTAATTTTCTTTGCTTCTATCTCTTTCAAATTCCTTCACTCCCTCTTTTCTTCACAAGTATATCCCCAAGTATATAATACTATTTTTTTAGAAATTTTTTAAGGAAAACTTGTTGAAGTAATAGCGTTTTTGCAATTTCTTTTTAAATTTTTTATAATTTAAGGTATAGCTTTGATTGTAGTACAAAATATATTAAGCAAAGGAGGCTATGCCATGAAATGCACTGTGTGTCGCAAACCGGCAATTGTAAAATTTCCAGCCCATAATTCCGCCTTTTGCGAAGAACATTTGGACGCTTTTTTTATGAGACAAGTTTCCAAAACTATTGAAAAATATAAAATGCTGCCTCCGAAAGGGCGCGTAGTCGTTGCAATCTCAGGAGGAAAAGATTCCTTAGTCACTACTTTTGTCTTAAAAAGATTAGGTTATGAAGTGCTGGGCTTTTTTATAGATTTAGCAATAGAAGAAAACAACTTCTCTTCTCGATCTAGAGAAGTTGTTGAAAACTTTTGCAAAGAAAATGATATTCCTTTAGAAATAGTAAGCTTAAAAGAAAAATTTGGAAAAGGTATCCCGGATGTAGCTAAACGACAAGACAGGATATGTGCTATATGTGGAGTCACTAAAAGGCATCTTATGAATGAATACACTTTATCTGCAAAAGCTGATGCACTAGCAACAGGTCATACATTAGACGACATGGCTAAGTTGCTTTTAGCAAATCTATTCCGATGGGACCTTCACCATTTATCAAAAGGAATTCCTGTACTTCCTGAAGAGCCGGGGTTTGCTAGAAAGATTAAACCTTTGGCTTTTCAAGCAGAAGAAGAAATAATTGCCTTTGCCAAACTTCACAATATAAAACCTGTAACTGCAGTCTGCCCTTATTCAAGAGAAGCAAAATATATAAGGTATCAGGAAGCATTAGATATGTTGGAAGAAAAATCCCCAGGAATTAAAAGGTCCTTTTATAAAAATTATACAAAATATGCCCACCTTTTTGTTGACACTTCTGCCCGTCCTCCAAAGATAAATTGTGAGGTATGTGGTTTTCCTTCTGTTTCTCCTGTGTGTACCTTCTGCCGCACATGGGTAAAAACTGACTAATGAAAAATGCGCCCTTAAAAGGACGCATTTTTCATTTTCATATATTTCCTGTTTTCTCTAATATTCTATATAGTATCGCTGCTGCCTCTGCTCTTGTAGCGTTGTCTTTTGGCACAAATTAGACTATAACTTTCTAGAACAACTCCTGTAGAAGACATCCCTCTTAAAAATTTATATCTGTTTTAGTCTTTGTGTTATCTCTATCTTATCTGCTTTTTCCGCAAGAAGTATTATAAATAACAAGAATAAAACTCCAAATCCTGCAATCATAGAAATATTGTGCAATATCACGCCAATACTATTACCAGATATCGCTTCCCTAAGTCCTGCGACCCCATAAGTCATAGGTAAATAAGGATTTATTACGTTGAAAAATTTGGGAAGTAACTCCATCGGGAAAGTTCCTCCTGAGGAGGTAAGTTGAAGCATTAATAATACTACTGCAAAGAATTTACCTGCAATGCCAAAGAGCATCACAAAAAGCTGAATTATAGCGATAAAGGTAAGAGACATCACAGCATTTATCAGGTAATAGTAGAATAAATTATGCACATCTAATTTTAGTCCTTCTACAAGCACAAAACTTGATACCACAGATTGCAATATGCCTACTAATGCTAAAGACATAAATTTTCCTAATTGTATAGAGACATTGTTCATTCCTTCGTATTTTTCTTTATCAAAAATATCTATCAAGAAGAAAAGTATTAATGAGCCTACCCACAAGGATAGAGGTATAAAATATGGTGCAAAACCAATTCCATAATTTTTAACAGGATAAAGCCTTCTAGTATCAAGTATTATAGGTTCATTAATCATATCCTTTTTAGCCGTTGTAATTCCTGATGAATCTATTTTCTCAGCTGCATCACTTAATTTTCGTGCTAAAATCCTCTGATTATCATATAAACTTTTTGCTCCATCTGCAAATTGCCTAGTTCCATCTTTAAGAAGTGCCATACCATTATATAGAGAATTAGCACCATTATATAATTTTGAGGATCCATCACTTAAACTTTTTATCCCATTATTGAGACTGTATAAGCCATTTGAAATTTCTTTTAATTTTTCTCCTGCTGTATTTATGCCTACACTAAGCTGTGCTACGCCACTGTACAATTTATTTGAACCGTCTACAAGTTGGCTTGACGCTTGACACATATAAGAAAGACCTGATGCTAAAGAATCCATACCATTATTAATTGTATTGGAAGCCTGCTGCAATTGTGCGAGAACAGTGTTCAATTTCTGAACTTGGGTCAAACCGCTATTTAAGTTTTGACTCATGCTATTAATCCCTGCATTAGATTGTGCAATCGCAATAAGTGCTTTTTGTAGTTCAGGGTCGCTACTTGCTTCAGGATGTTTTGCGATATAATCTTTTAACGCAGCCTGCGCCCCATCTAAAGCCGTAGAAATTTGGCTCAAGCCATTTCCCAGTTGTGAAACACTGCTAGCAAAAGAAGAAACATTTTGCCCTACTTGATTGTATCCATTGACAAGAGAATTGATTCCATCTTTTAGTTTAATGGCACTATTAGAAGCATCATTTAATCCTTGATTAATTCCTGTTATTCCATTTTGTAATGAATTCATTCCATTTAATAAGGCTTCTGTATTGCTTGCATCAGAAAATTTTTGTGAAAGGAGATTTGTTCCATTGTATAAAGCTGTAGAACCATTTAACGCTTGACTGATACCATTATTTAAGCTTAAAGCACCATCTTTTATTTGTTTGCTTACATCTAAAGCTGTATTCATACTACTATTTAATTTTTGTGCACCATTATACAACTCTAAGGTACCTGTTGCGAGTTTATTCTCTGCCTCTGAGGCTTCTTTTAAACCACTGCCTAATTCATCAACACTTTTAAAGATAGAATCAATATACCCCTTTCTTATAGAACTTGCTATTTCTATTTGAATATTTTCTATAGCTTTGTTGCCAATTTGCGTTGCAAGAAAATTTTTCTTGTCATTAGTTATATACTCAATAATAGCTTTTTTGGGCGTACTTGAATTAACGCTTATGATATTTTTGGTGAAATCTTCTGGAATCCTAATCATAAAGTAATACTTGTTTCCTTTAAGTCCATCAATACCTTTTTTGTAATCTACAAAATCCCATTTAAACTCTTTATTATCTTTTAGCTTTTGAACAATTTCATTACCAAAGTTTTGCGATTTTCCTTCGTATATTCCGCCTTTGTCTTCATTGACAACTGCAACAGGGAGTTTATCTAACTTAGAATAAGGGTCCCAAAAAGCGTATAAGTATAAAAAGCTGTAAAGTAAAGGCATAAAAGCGAGTACAATAACAGCAACCCTTCTAAACCTGTTTTTGATTATCTTTTCTATTTCATTTGCTGCAACCTTAAATGCTTTCAATGGTGCTCCTCCTTTCCTTAAATTTTTAGACTGACCAGTCAGTACAAAAAATATTATAATCTCCTCTTCCTTTTCTGTCAATAAAAATAATATTCTAAATGAAATAAAAAAACACCCTACTAAGGTGTTTATTTGACATATTGGAGACCTTTTAGGGCAAAATTCAATACGCTATCTGCTATATAACATGGATCAAAATTTTCTTTATCTTCTCTTAGTTTAAACGCTAAGATTGAACTTATCATGCCAAAAAAAACAGCAGCTATAACTTTTTCATCACAGTCAACTATGAGATGTTGTTCTTTACCTTCTTTAATTACCTCTTCTATTATTTTGAGATAACTGTATAATTTCTCTCTAAACTTATTAGGTATCTCTCCATGACCCCATATTTGGCTTAATAACACTATGATAAAGTCGTGATTTTTGTACAAAAAATTCGACTGTACAAATATAATTTTCCGAAGCTTTTCAATTGCATCATTTAATTTGCTTATTTCTTCAAAAACTTCCTGCTTTAAAATTTTTATCCCCTCATCAATCAAAAATTCTAATATATCATCTTTACTCTTAAAATGATAATACAAGGTCCCTTTTGCTACTCCAGCATTTTCCGCTATTTCTTCCATTGTGGTTTTGTAAAATCCACTTTTTGAAAAGGTCTTTATCGCCGCTTTAAAAATCTTTTCTTTTGTCTTATTCATTCTCATTCATTCCCTTTTTAAAAAATTAAACATATATCATTTTAACCGTCATTCCGCCATCCACAATAAGATTCGCTCCTGTAATAAAAGAAGCTTCTTCCGAACATAAAAATAAACATGCATTTGCTACGTCCTCTGGCTTACCTACCCGTCCTGCAGGATGCTGCAAATGGTCTTCTTCTCTCAATTGAAGCTTTTTAGTCTCCCTACTTTTCTTCCATTCCGATACCTCTATCCACCCGGGACTTATAGAATTCACCCTTATTTTATCATAACTTAAACTTATTGCAAGAGAGTGGGTTAAGGCTATAATACCACCTTTTGACGCAGAATAAGTTCTGTATGAGGTTCAGACATAAATGCCCTTGTAGACGCTATATTTATTATGACTCCTCCGCCATTGTCTCTCATGTGAGGAGCAACATATTTTGAACACATATATGTTCCTCTTAAGTTCACATTTATGACTCTATCCCATTCCTCCATGGGCCTTGTGTAAATCGTCCCTCCTGCTCCAATACCTGCATTGTTTATCAAAATATCGATCTTGCCGTATGCTTTTATCGTCTTATCTACCATGTTTTTAACATCTTCCTCTAAAGAAACATCTGTATGTACAAAAAGTGAGTCTCCATCTTTAGATTTTATATATTCTTCATTTTCTATGCCAGCTTCATCGTCAATATCAGCTATAACTACTTTTGCTCCTTTTTCAGCAAAAGTTCGCGCAATACACCGCCCTATTCCTTGTCCTCCTCCTGTCACTATCACTACTTTCCCATTAAAATCCATAGTTAACCCTCCAATTTTTAATTATAAAAGAAGATAAGGTAACCTCATGATTAAAATTAAAAAAGCAAAGAGGTTTACCTTATCATAAATAGTATAACTTAAAAGTTTTATAAAAATCAATTAAATAGGTTGCATAAAGCACACCAATTTTCATATGGCATCACCCTTTTCAATTTTTATAAAAATTTTTGAAAGGAAAAGGAAAAACTACTTAAATACAGTTTCTGTGTGATTCACCACCATGTCAGTTATAATCAGTGAAATCAAGCTTTCTGCTCCTTCATTTAAATTTACTCCCTCTTTAGTTATACCGTCGTAACAACCCCCTGTCTCCTCATCTATTAAGCTTACATTCTTTGAATTTTCTCCCAAAAACCATTTGTAACATTTTATAGTTTTTTCTCTGTACTTTTCTTCTTTAAAAATTTTATAAGCTTCTGTGTACATAAGAGCAGTTTCACACGCCTCTACCGGTTGTTCATCAAATTCTGCAGGCTTTTCATCTCCTTTTTTATACCATCCTTTACAGCCTACCGGCTTAAAATAGCCATTTCTAAAAGTTACTTTCTCTAAAAACTCCATGCTTTCCATTGCAACGTCTAAAACTTCTTCATCTTTTGTAATAATGTATGACCTAAGAAGAGCCCAAGGAAGTACGGCATTGCTGTAAGTCATTATATTTTCAAACCATTTCCACTCTCCATTTTTGTTTTCCCTATATTTTTGAACTATTTTTTTTGAAATAGAAGTTATCAAATTTTTTATCTTCTCTTTGTTAAATTCGGTAACATCAGAAGTGTATAAAAGACTTAATCCTATTGACGAATAAGCATTACCGCGAAGAAAATTTAAATTTACTACATTTGGCAAAGCTTTTTTGATTAATGTCACTGCAACACTTTGATAACCATTAGACAAATTAGTATTTAATAAATATCCTAATGCCCATAAAGTTCTGCCAAAACAATCTTCTGAGCCAACTTCTTCAATAAATTCTCTATTGTAGTTCATAAAATTTCTAAAATATCCTTTGCTATTCTGGGCATAAATCAAGAAAGAAAGGTATCTTTTTAAAAGGTCAAGGTATTTTTTATCTTTGTAAACTTCATATAACATTGAAGCAGCAATAAGTGCCCTTGAATTGTCATCCGTAGTATAACCCTTTGTCAAATCAGGAATAGAGTAAAGGGAATGCTGTAAAATGCCTGTATCATCCGTTAGCCTGAAAAGATGGTGAAATTCAATTGCTCCTTCCATTGTGTTAACTTCCCCCTTCTCTATATTACAACTTCCTCCCTTGCTTTAATGTCCAATACAGATAAAATCATTATGACATATCTATATGCCACGTTATCCCACATCATTGACCTGCCTAATCTTTTAATTTCTGACTCTATCTGTAGCCTTTTCTCAGGGTTTTTAAATACATACTCAATATGTCTAGCTAAAGACTTTGCATCACGGAAATTTGCAAGCAAGCCTCTTCCTTCTGCCAAAATTTCTTCAGCATACATATATGGAGTTGAAATAATTACTTTTCCTAAGCCTGCTGCATATGCCAGTGTACCGCTGACAGCTTGTTCTTTGTTTAAATATGGCGTCATATATATATCTGACATCTTCAAATACTCCAAAATCTCTTTTTTAGTAAGATATTTATCCACAAATCTTACATTGTCTTGTACTCCAAGGTCTTGTACTAATTTTTGAAGTTTTTCCCTGTATTCTTCTCCAAATTCTCTCTTTATGTTTGGATGGGTTTGGCCTAAAATTAGATATAGTACCTCTTTGTATTTTTGAGCTACAATACTTATTGCTTCTATACCGTACTCTATTCCTTTACCAGGATTTATAAGACCAAAAGTGCTTATTATTCTTCTGCCTTTAAAGCCATATTTCTCTTTTAAAGTTTCCTTGGGTAATACCGGAAGATTGGGAACTCCATGAGGGATAACAGTGATTTTACTGGAAGGTATGTGGTATATTTCTTCAAGAAGTGGTATTGTATTTTTAGCCATTGTTACTACTCTAACACTTTTTTCCCCTAGTTCTCTAAGTATTAAAAGCTGTTTTTCGTTTGGATTTGATAACACCGTATGAACCGTCACAACAAAAGGTATGTTCAAATTGTCAACTAAGTCTAATAAGTACTCTCCACTTTCTCCTCCAAATATCCCATATTCATGTTCTATAATGAGCAAATCTATGTCAGATTCATTTAATTCACGGGCTAATCTTACATAATCTTCTCTTACAAATTGTTGTAACTGATATTTAACATCACTATCGTATTCGTAAGTTTTATTATCGTTTATTGCAATTACTCCTGTAAAATTAATAAGTTTTATCTTTTTTATTTCATTAACTAAATCTTGAGTAAAAGTAGCAATGCCACATTCTCTTGGTGGATAAGTGCTCAAAAATGCTACATTTCTCCCCAATACGCTCATTATATCACGCCCCCTTCTTAGTTTGTTTAGTATTAAGTTGTCAACGTAGTACTTGCCAATCTATTAGCTGTAAACACTGTATTTTTAACTTCCATATTCACCTCTACTATACATTCTGAAGTGACAACTGCATTGTCTAATCTTGCAAACCTGCGCACTTTTACATTATCCCACAATACACTTTGGGATACTTTGCTCTCTTGACCTATTCGACAGTTATTCCCAATTACTGTATACGGACCAACTGTAGCATAGGCATCAATTTCAGTATTATTTCCAATATAAGCAGGTCCTATCACTCTTGCGGTAGGATGAATTTTAACATTGTCTCCTAAAATTATGCCTCTTGAGGAAGTAGTACTTACAAATCTTGATTTTCCTTTTAAAATGTCCTCATGAACTTTTTTGTATTTGTCTATTGTCCCTATGTCTATCCAGTAGCCGTTAAATTTATAAATAGCCATTCTATACCCTTTTTCCAAAAGTTTGGGATATGTCTCCCTCTCTACAGATACTACTGTATTTTCAGGAATTTCTTTTAACACCTCAGGTTCAAATACATATACTCCTGCGTTAATATACTTAGAATTACTCTCGCCTGGTTTGGGCTTTTCTTTGAAAACAGTTATAAAGCCTTTTTCATCAAATTCTATAACTCCGTACTGAGAAGTATCTCTTACTTCAATAGATGCAATAGTTACTTGAGCTCTTCTTCTCTTGTGGTATTTTATCAAATCTGCATAGTCAATATCACTGACGATATCAGAGTTTAAAATGAGGAAAGTGTCATCAAAAAATTTTTCGGCGTTTTTTATTGCCCCACCAGTCCCCAAAGGAGATTCTTCTGTAATATAGTGTATTTTTACACCTAAGTCCTCTTTTGGCTTGAAGTAATCTTCAATGTACTGAGACTTATAATAAGTACTTATTACAACTTCATCTATTCCACTTTTTTTAAGGTTTAAAATAATCCTTTCTAAAAGAGGTCTTCCCATGATAGGAACCATTGGTTTTGGCAGGTCATCTGTAAGAGGTCTTAGCCTTGTTCCCAAACCTCCTGCCAATAACAACGCCTTCATAAAAGCCCCTCCTTTATGAAGTTTTTCAAAATAAAACTTAAAAACAAAAGAAGAGTGTGATATACGTGGTTAGCCGTGCACTTGACAAGAGAAAGAAGAAGAGAAATATATTAGCACTCTTGAAATTCGGCTGTTAATAAGTATTATAATTAATCCTTTTTGGCATGTCAAGTACTTTTCTGTAAATAAAAAACAGGCCTTTTAAAAGCCTGCTAAAATTTGATATCTTTCATCTCTAATATTGCTACACCTATAACGGTATCTGCACCCCCGTAATAAACATAAATAGTATCATCTTTTACTGCATTGCCACAACTAAATACAACATTAGGAATGTATCCTTCTTTTTCCCACTGTAGTTCTGGCTCTAAGATAGGTTCTTTTTGCCTTGCAATAATCTTTGATGGATCTTCTAAATCTAAAAGGACTGCTCCCAATCTATATACATTATTGTCATCAGCTGCATGGTATATCAAAAACCAACCATCTTTTGTCCTAATAGGCGGCCCTCCAATTCCAACTCTGGCGCTTTCCCAAGTTCCTGGAATTGGCTTAATGATAGGCTTATGGTCATACCAATTTTTTAAATCTTCTGAAAAGGCAATCCATATCTCTGGATACCTTCTATGAAGCATCACATACTTTCCATTGATTTTTTCAGGAAATAAAGAGGCGTCTTTATTAGGTTCATCTAAAACTACTCCTTTTCTCTCCCAATCTATAAGGTTTTTGGAGATAGCCAAACAAATCCTATAGTCATCATGAAACCTGTCCCCAAAACCTGTGTACATCATATAATAAATGCCGTCAATTTTGACTATCCTTGGGTCTTCTAATCCTCTGAGCTCTTGTTCTGTCTCATTGCTCATCACTGGTTTGTCTAATCTCATAAAATTAATTCCGTCTTTGCTGACTGCGTATCCAAAGCGAGAAGTATATTTCCCATATTTGGCGTGAGGCCCAATGTCAGTAGCCCTGTAAATCAAGTGAAACAGTCCATTGTCATAAATTGCTGCAGTGTTAAAAACTGCTGCTCTTTCCCATTCATTTTCTGCTTTTGGCATCAATACCGGCTTATCTGATAATCTCTTTAATTTTATCACTCCATACACTCCTTTTAAAATTTTACTTTTTCTTTTTCAATGACTGCTACACCTATATGGGTATCTGCTGCTCCATAATACACATAATACATGTCATTCACTTCAACTGCACCGCAGCTAAACACCACATTAGGTACCAGCCCATTTATTTCCCAATCAAGCTCTGGCTCTAAAATAGGCTCTTTTTGTCTCGCAATAACCTTTGATGGGTCCTTTAAGTCTAAAAGAGCTACACCAAGTCTGTACACATTGTTGTTATCCACCCCGTGATATATTAAAAGCCATCCATCTTCTCTTTTTATAGGAGGTCCTGCTATGCCAATTTTCTTTGACTCCCATGTGTGAGATTTAGGGGACATTATAATCTTATGGTTATACCAATTTACTAAATCATCAGAATAAGCAATCCAAATATCGGGCATTCTTCTATGGAAAAGCACATACTTACCATTTATTTTTTCGGATAAAAGTGCCGCATCTTTATTGGGTTCATCAAGAACAATTCTGTGTCCTTTCCAATTTTTTAAATCATCAGACCAAACCATACATATTCTAAAATCCAACCAGTCCCTTCCTCCAAAACCTGTATAGAGCATGTAATACTTATTGTCTATTTTTGTAATCCTTGGGTCCTCTACTCCCCAAGCTTCTTGCGGAATCTCACCTACTAAAACAGGTTTGTCAAATCTTTCAAAATTTATACCATCTTCGCTTACAGCATACCCAATTGAGGATACAAATTTATATTTTTCTTCTGGCTTTTCAGTATTCAAAACAAATTTATTATTAGAGGCTCTGTAAAACAAGTGGAATTTACTATCTTCATATATTACTGCTGCATTAAAAACAGCCTCCTTTTCCCATTCATGCTCTTTTATTGGCGACAATATAGGTTTGTTACTAAGTCTTGTTAGCCTGAACATCTTTATACCCCCTTTTCCAGCAAAATTGCAACTACTCCATTAGCCTCTATTGTGAAATTTTCTAAATTAATCTGCCTTCCGCTGATTAAATCTTGTATTTTCTCATTATTTTTTGTTTTTCTACTTATTCTTATTTTAGTATGAATATCTATGTCTTCATGATTTATAAAGAACACAAGGGTTTTCCTGCCATAATCAAACTCTTTTACTTCAATATAAGGAGATTCTACTTTTACGTTGTATTCTATTCCGCTCAGCTCTTTAGCATACTCATAAATCAAATAAGACCTGTCAGTCTTATATACATCGGGCATATAACTTAAATAGAGCTCAATAGGATACGTAACAAGAATAGCATTCCCTTTGCCATATTTATTTATAACTATTGCCGGGTTATTCTCATCATCATTTGCAATTACACGGCCTGTTGTCGGTTTTGCAATAAGTCTTTTATTAAATTTAAGAGCTTTATAATTTAAATCAATTCCAAGTTCTTCACAATGCATTGATACTGTCTCATTTTTGGGCACCATAGAATATTGCGTTTTAACTCCAAAAACCTCATCAAAACCTTCTACAGAAATTCCATCGTATGATACATACAAAGTGCCACCATTTTTAACAAAATCCATAATTTTTACCCATTGGTCATAATTTAAATGCCCTTTTCTATAAGCGGAAGGTAGTATAAGCATTTTATACTTACTAAAATCTCCATCAGCTCTTACCAATTCAACATCTATACCTGCTTCCTTTGCCAGTATAAAACTATTTAAAAGAATCCTAAAATTTCTCTCTGGAGTATAATCGTTACCTACAAATAAAGCACTATAATACTTATCCGGAATGATTATCGCGGCATCACACTTTTTGTGTTTTAAATCCTTATACTCAATTTTATTCATAAATTCAGAAAAAGCTTTTATTTCAAGTCCTGCTTTTTTAACTCTTCCATCAACTGCTGTTATACCAAATTGCGTTTCAAAGGGGGTAGAATTATAGGGAAGCCTTTCGCCAACAGAAAAATCTCCAAAGCACCAGGCTATTGCACCTATCGATTCATTCGCAAGAAGGCTATACAGAACCACCTTGTAATAATTTCCCTCTATATCTTCACTCATCATAAGTGTAGTTGCACCAAATTCCTCCAGTAGCACTTCTTTGCCACCCATAACTTGGGTGAGTTTAGAAGCAAAAGGTGCCATATAAGTGCTTCTTATAGAATTTACAGGGTCTATACATGTATCTGTATAAATTGGATATGCGTGCATACACAGAAAATCATTTCCTTCTTGCAAGTCTTCAGGATAAAAATTATTATCGGTAAGAAGAGATGCCTGGTGTATTCCAAGTGTTACGGGATGATTTTTGTCGTATTTTTTTATCTCATTTGATAAGACATAGTTCCACAGCCAAGCATCATGTCTTGACTCTGCTTTTACATAATTATCTGGCTCATTTGAAAGGTCCCAAAACAAAATAGCAGATTCATCTTTGTACCTCTCAGCAAAAAAGCGTACCAATTTAATTTGATACCTCAACATAAATGAATCACTGTATATATTCCTACCTTCTCTCCACGGCACATCCCAATTCTCACCGCTCATATGCCCCACAAAAAAAGTAGGCGCGATTTTCATATCAACTTCATGACATATTTTAATAAGCTCGTCAAACTTTTTCACCGCTTCCTCTGATATTACATCAGGCTTTGGCTGAAAATCCTCCCAAAAAAGATTTATTCTCATTACATTAATGCCTAAGCTTTTCGCTTCAATAAATTCACTTTTTATCTCATCATAATTCCACTCTTTCCATATTTCAATGCCATGATTCCTAGGCCAATAATTAGCTCCTATTATAAATTCATCTGCAAATTTTGCCATTTTTCTACCTCCGTCATATTATTTTAAAACAAACTGTATACCTTCTTTAAAATTCTTGCTAAAAATTATAAACAAAATAAGTATTGGCATTGTCAAAATTACAGAAGCAGCATACATTGGTCCCGGATATGCACCATATGGTCCAAACATTTGTGCTAGCATAACATTCAGAGTAAGAAGATTTTGATCATGCACGACGAGCATATCCCACAAAAGCTCTACCCATCTTTCCATAAATAAAAACAGGAAAATAACTGTTGTAATTGATTTTGACATTGGCAAAACAATCTTAAAAAGTATTTTAATTTCATTTGCACCATCTATTTTTGCAGCCTCAATTAACTCGTTTGGTATTGCTTTAAAAAAATTTGTATACATAAATATCGCCCATAAACTTACAGACTTTGGAATAATCATACCCCAATAAGTATCATATAATCCTAATTTTCTCACCAGCAAAAACGTAGGTATCAAAAGAATAATCGATGGATAAAACATCTGAAACATTATAATGTTATTTATTGTTCTGCTTCCTTTAAAAACTATTTTTGACAAGGCATATGCAACTAATAATGCTGTAACCATCATTAAAAATGTTGATGAAACTGTTACAATAATACTGTTAGCAAAGGCTCTGAGCCACGGACGTGGTGTAACATCTTCTCCTCCACGTAAAAGCCAAATATAAGATTTCAATGTAATTCCTGTTGGTATTATTTTTCTATCAACTTGATCCCATGGTGCAAGCGAATTTAATACCATATACAAATATGGGTATACCATTATAATTAAAAAAATAATGGCTATTGTATACAATAATATAAGTTGCAATTTCTTATTTTTACTCCCAACCATAACTCTTCCCCCAAATTTCTAGCAATTTCCGAACAATTATTATGGTCACAAAAGTCACTACAGAATCAATAATTGCAATTGCAGAACCGTAACCCGCATTTAGCTTGCTAAAAGCTTGGTTATATATTTCTATTTGCCATGTATTTGTTGAAAATCCAGGTCCTCCACCTGTTAAAACATAGGGTTCTGTAAATATACCAAATACAAGTCCAACTGCCAATATAGTCACTGTAAACATAGCTGGGTATAGAAGTGGCAGCGTAATTTTAAAAAATTTTATCCAACCTGTTGCACCATCTATAGCAGCAGCTTCATATACCTCACCCGGTATGCTCTCTAATCCAGATGTCAGTATAAGCGAATAATAACCCATAAATTTCCACGATATCATAACAGCAATAATCAATGGAGCAAGTATCTGTGAACCCAGCCAATCAATGTTTAAATGCCACGTATTTCTTAACCACACATTTAAAGCACTGTTATATGATAAAATTCCCTTTACCACTACTGATGTAGCAACACCAGAGGCAAGATAGGGAAGAAAATATCCTACAGAAAAAAAACTTTTAAATCTTGGCAAACTGTTTATAATAAGAGAAATTACCAAAGATCCAATTAATACCATAGGCACAAATATTATCATAAACTTATATGTTACAAAAAATGCCGCTTTTACTCCTGGACTTTTAACTGCTTGAATAAAGTTTAAAAAACCAACATTCTCATATTGAGGTGAAATAAGATTCCAGTTAGTAAAAGATAAAAATAATGCTCCAAAAAGCGGAATTACGAAAAATATTAAACTGTATACAAGGTATGGGCTGGCAAAAAGCCAACCCAATTTCTCTTGTCCTTTTTTCATTTAAGAACCCCCTGAATCGCCTTTTTCATATCATCCCAAGCCTTTTGTGCATCTACTTGTCCTGCCACAACAGGATTTACAGCTTTTTGGCCAATTAATGTCTGAATATCGTTAAATTTAGCATTATCAATAGGCGGAATAGCATTTGGTATAGATTCAGCATACAGTTGAAGCTCAGGATGATCTTTTAAGTAATTTTTAAATTGTTCGTTTGTATTGACATCATCTCTTGCTGGTGGAAGATTAGTAATTTCAAACCATTTCATATCATTTTCGGGATTAGAATATACCCATTTTATAAATTCCATTGCTGCTTTTTGCTTTTCAGGACTTGATTGTGCATATATTACAAGGCCTTTTGTATCTGCAAATGTTTTTACATTATCTGTACTCATTCCATCTGGCACTGGAGGTAGTGCAAGCACATAAGTTTCATTTAGCTTAAGTTCTGGATATTTGTCCTTCCATGTATTAAACGTCCAAGGACCAATTGTTGTCCATACACTTATTCCTGTTTCAAAAGGATCCGTAGCTTTTTGCGTTAATATAAGCTTATTTTTTGCCATATCCTCAAGGAATTTAAGTGTAGCAACTCCGGCTTTATCATCAGCAACAAAATTATTTCCCTCTATGAATTTATTACCGTTTGAAGCTGCATCATAAAGCATAAAGAAGTCAAACCATCTTTTCCACCAGGTAGAGTCAATTAAATCTGGATTTGCCCATAAATACTTGTCAGGATATTTTTCTTTTAATTTTTTCCCTAATTCAATAATTTGACTATAAGTTTTTGGAGGTTCATTATATCCCAATTGCTTTAAAATATCGATCCTCCATGCAAAAAGCATCGCGTTTGAATATATAGGCAATACATATTGATGCCCATCCGCAAACTCCCATGCCTGAATTGTGTTTTCCATATTTCTAGTTTTTACAATGTCATTCCATCCATCCATTGTATCAAGAGGTACTAATGCTTTACTGTCTACAAGTTGTGCCGCAAAACCACGGGAAATGTTTTCTGAAATTGTAGGAGCATTACCACCGGCAAGAGCTGCTTGAATTCCAGCTTCAGATGTTGGTGATTCAGGCATCGGACTAACATTTACTTTGATGTATGGATTAACTTTTGCATATTCTTCAGCCATCTGTTTCCAGAAAGTCTGTTGCGGAGGATTTGGAGCAGCCCAAAAATCGATTGTAATAACTTTTTCTTTTGTTGTCTGTGATGCTTCATTCTTTTGGCTTGTACTAGTCCCACAGCCTGCCAAAAGTGATGCAGCAAGAAGTAAAATTAGAATACTTTTAGCTATTTTTTTCATAAAACACACCTCCAAAAATTAATTATTTAAAAAACAGCTTAATGCTGTTTTTATGTCCTCTAAAAGTTTTTAATTTCTAATTTCCCTTACTGATTCCCTCTCTATCAGTTTAACCTCCATCCGTATATGGTCACAGGGCTCTTTTGGATTTTCCATCCTCCACAAAAGTCTTTTTACAGCTTTTTCTCCCATGAGTTCTTTATTTATGCGGATAGTAGTCAAATGCGGTGTCACAATGTTACATATATCAATATCATCAAAGCCAACTACAGAGATATCGTCAGGTACTTTAATACCCAAAATGCTCAATGCATTGTACAAGGTAATAGCAGCACTATCGTTGGAGCATACCCATGCAGTAGGAAGTTTATCTAACTTTGAGATAATATTTGCTACCTCTTTGTAGTTTTTGCTTAAAACATATTGTTCTACCTGTCCTATTACACAATATCCAGGATTTACATTAAATATGGGATCTACATTAAGTCCTGCATTTCTCATCGCCTCGTTAAAGCCTAACCATCTTTCTTTAAAACTTAAAGAAAAATCTATTTCACCAAAAAAACCTATTTGAGTATGGCCTTTTCGAATAAGATATTGTGTTGCCATATATGTTCCAGGCATATTTTGAGTTAATACAGCATCTGTACTTATAGTAAATGAAGCATGGTCCACAAGGACAGTTGGTATATCATACTTCAATAATTTTTCCAGATGTTCATCTTTAATAGTACCAACCACTAAAATTCCTGAAACTTTTCTCGTTTCAACACTGGAAGGTACCTGAAAATCATCTTGATTCATGAAGTTTACTAAAATATCGTAATTATTTTTCTTTGCTTCATTCTCTATACCTAAAATTACTTTTGTATAAAAATGAGTATCGCGGAAATTTCTCTCTTCAATCAGTAGGCAAATATTTCTGAAATGATTTTTAGCAATAAAAGAGGGATTTTCATCAAAATACCCCATTTCATCAGCTGTTTTTAAAACTATTTTTCTTGTCTCTTCGCTCACCCCCACCTTGTCATTTAAAGCCAGGGACACAGCATTAATTGATAAGTTCAACCTTTCAGCGATATCTTTCATGGTCACTTTTTTCCTTTTAATTGCCGTCAAACTTAACACCTCTAAAAATCGTTTTCTTGTAATAAATTATAAATCATTTGATTTTAATTATCAAGCAAAATTTACTTGAATCATTATAGATTTTACTTGAATTTTGTTTGTTATAATCTTATCTTAACGATTACTTGAAATATATTCACAATAAAGTAGAGAACACAGCACTTTGTCTAATTTATAATTCAAGTAATTTAAAGTGAATTGAATAAACCAATATTATATACTCTAAAAATACAAAATTTCGTGTTATAATTACATCATAGACTCTTTTTGGAGGTAATTTATATGGCAAAAATGAGAATAGATAAACTTTTATCGAATATAGGCATTGGTACGAGAAAAGAAGTTAAAAAATTCATTAAAGAAGGTCTTGTATTGGTAAATGGAAATACAGTAAAAGATGCTGGTTTAATTGTAGATACTGAATCTGATGAAATTTTATTTGATGGTGAAAAGATCAATTACAAAGAATTTATATATATCATAATAAATAAGCCAAAAGGAGTTATTAGCGCCACATATGACGAAGTTGAAAAAACAGTTATTGACCTTCTTCCTCAAGAATTAAAAGCTCGAAATCCATTTCCCGTAGGAAGACTTGATAAAGATACAGAAGGATTGCTTCTTATAACTAATGACGGAGACTTGGCACATCAGCTTTTATCACCAAAAAAGAATGTTATAAAAAAATATTATGCTGAAATATTAGGCTTTGTCAATGAAAGCGACATTAAAGCTTTCAATGAAGGCATTATACTTGAAGATGGGTATAAAACTCTTCCCGCAAACCTTGAAATTCTTTTTTCTTCTTCTGATGTGTCGAAAGTTTACGTTTATATAAGAGAAGGAAAATATCACCAAATAAAAAGGATGTTTGAATCAGTCGGTAAAAAGGTCATATACCTTAAAAGATTGGCAATGGGTAGTCTCACCCTTGACGAAAATCTAAAACCTGGGGAGTGGAGAGAATTGTCTGAAGAAGAGCTATCTTTCCTGAAAAAGTCGATATAAAAACAAGGCTTTCACCAAAGCCTTGTTATATAAATCCCCCATCTACAGTTATAACTTGCCCTGTTATAAAATTTGCCTTGTCAGATAATAAAAACAGTACAGCATTTGCTACATCTTGAGGTTTCCCTATACTCATAAGTGGTATATCCTCAATTAAGTGTTTCTTTTCTTCCCTATTTAAAATGTTGTTCATTCGAGTATCAATTACTCCAGGAGCAATACAATTAACTCTTATTTTAGAAGGCCCTAACTCTTTTGCCAAAGCCTTTGTAAAAGCTATTATTCCTCCTTTAGATGCTGAATAATGTACTTCACAGGAAGCACCGGAAATACCCCAAATTGAAGAAATATTTATTATACTCCCATGTTTTTGAGGCAACATATGCCTCAAAACACTTTGTGTGCAATTGAAAAGACCTTTTAAATTGACATTCATCATCCTATCCCAATCTTCTTCTGTTATTTCTATAAATGGTTTGATTTGGGCAATTCCTGCATTATTTATAAGATAGTCAATGCGACCAAATTTATTATAAATACTATCAATCATATTGTCTACCTGCTGTCTGTCTGAAATATCTGCTTTAAAAATTTCCGCATAACTAAAATTGCTTTTTATATACTCTCTTAATTTAACAGCTTGCTCATAACTGTTATTATAATGTATTGCTATAGAAGCCCCTTCTTTTGCAAGCTCTATACAAATTTCTCTTCCTATATCCCCAGCACCACCAGTTACAATCGCTACTTTGCCATTTAACATCTCTTTCACCTTCTAAATTAATTGACACTTCTTTTTGTAATTTTATAAAAAAATAAAATTATGTCAATATCAATAAAAAATACTAAAAAAGGTTCTGCATTTACCTCGCAGAACCTCTCATTTTCTTATGGAGCGGATGACGGGATTCGAACCCGCGATCCTCGGCTTGGGAAGCCGATGCTCTACCGCTGAGCCACATCCGCATCTCTTAAAAGTTGGCTCCTCAGGTAGGACTCGAACCTACAGCCTACCGGTTAACAGCCGGTTGCTCCACCATTGAGCTACTGAGGAATATTTTTAATTCCGGCAGCGACCTACTCTCCCGCGAAAGCAGTACCATCGGCGCTGGAGGGCTTAACTAGCACCCCAGTCGGTCTTGCGACCGTCTGGGGGCCCCTTGTGGACCGTGTTCGGAATGGGAACGGGTGTTTCCCCTCCGCTATCGCCACCGGAAATCTAGACCCTCAAAACTGCACAAAGCCAAAGGTCAAGTCCTCGACTGATTAGTACCGGTCAGCTAAGAGTGTTTCCACTCTTACACCCCCGGCCTATCTACCTCGTGGTCTTCGAGGTGTCTTACCCCTTACGGGTGGGAAACCTTATCTTGAGGCGGGCTTCACGCTTAGATGCTTTCAGCGTTTATCCCCTCCGAACTTGGCTACCCAGCTGTGCACCTGGCGGTGCAACTGGTACACCATCGGTTCGTCCACCCCGGTCCTCTCGTACTAGGGGCAGTGCCTCTCAAGTTTCCTTCGCCCGCGACGGATAGGGACCGAACTG
>NZ_CP009170.1:0-57500 GCF_000763575.1 Thermoanaerobacter kivui | reverse complement strand
TGAGCGTAAGTTCCGAGAGCCGATTGTGCGGCTGCAATAGCTTTTTCCATATCACTCTTAACAGTCATAATAATCCTCCTTTTATCTTTTTTACACAATTATTATTCCAAAAAGGAGGCTTATTTAAACTGTTTATTTTTGTAGTGATTTCAAACAATATGCTGCAAAATTATCAAAAGGATAATTCCTGGAATACCCAAAAAGCCTACAACAAGAGCAGTCACAGGATTTATAGCAATATATAATCCAAGAGATTTTCCTATCAAATTGATAATAAACAAAATTAAGCCGCCAATAATTCCATTTATTATAATTCTTAGCAAAATTTTTCTTGGAACTACTAATAACCATCCTAAAAGATAAAGTAAAAACAAGCCAATTAAGTAAGCAATGATTATATTGTATTCAATGCTTATATTCATACAAAAACCCCCTAAGAGTCTACTGGTATATTTATACTTAGGGGGAGGACAAATTATGATAGGAGGGACGAAAAATTATCAAAATTTATTCCCTCTTTTTTTGCTTTTTTCAATAAATATATGTACTTTCTTTTTAAGCTCTCTAATCTGTATATGGCGTAGTCCACAAGGTCAGGGTCTGTTACATTCTGAAAATAAATTTCTGCATCTTTTAATTCTTTTACTGTTTGTTTTACCTCATTAACAAGTTGATAAGCCTCATTGCTGTAATTATCATATATGTTTTTTGTCGCAGCTATTTCTTTTAAGTACTCAAACAACATTCCCATAATATACCTCCTCAACCGTATTATGACCCAAAATACGGTTGAGTATACATTAAAACACTACTTCTTTTAAAATTTCTAAAGATTTCCCACTTACTTTGTTATTTTTTACTGATTTTGAAATAATATCTATCGCTTCTTTTGGCTCAAGACCTTTTCTATAGGGCCTGTCTTCTGTTAATGCTTGATACATGTCACAAACCGCCATATGCCTATCGATTTCGCCAATTTCGTCTCCTTTTAATCCTTCAGGATACCCGCTTCCATCTAATTTTTCGTGATGATTTGCACCCCACTCTGCTATATCATCTATTTCTCTTATTTCTTTGAGTATTTTTTTAGTATAATAGGTATGAGATTTTATAACCATAAATTCCTCTTCAGTAAGCTTATCCGGTTTGTCAAGAATAGAATTAGGTACAGCTAACTTTCCAAGGTCATGAAGTAACGCCGCAATTTTTATTTTTCTGGTCATCTCTTCATCATAGCCTATCACTTTAGCCATTTTATAAGCTAAGTTTGAAATACCTCTGGAATGGTTATATGTAAATCGGCTTCTGTTATCGATAATCTGAGCAAAAGCCTCTGCTATATCCTCCAATTCATCAATTCCTATTGAAAGTGTGTCTTTAGGCTCAATCGTTTTTAATATACTTTTTATATCAAAGAATTTATAATCTAACCAAAATTTTTCTTGGTTTGTAAGATCAAGTAGTGCTTTGGACACAATGGGATTAAACATTTTCCTAGTATTGCTTTTTATAAATTCTTTAATATTAAAACGAATGTTATATTCGTTTTCTATTCCAATTAATGAAGCATAACGTATATCAAATTGGTCAGAGATGAAAACAATCTGAGCTCCTAAAGGGATAGAATCGCCATTCAACTCAAAATGTCCGCTTCCATCGTAATTTTCATGATGATATCTTATAATATCCGAAAAATTTTCTCCAAAAGGCAGTTTCTTTACAATCTCACTTCCTCTTTCACTGTGTTTCCACCATTCATCTGTGTCAAAGTCTTCGTATATATCCCCTTTCCCTATATCATGTAAAAAAGCAGAATAGTATACTTTTTTTGTTTCTTCTTCATCCAAATTCAGCATCTCGGAAATCCTTAGAGAAATATAAGCCACCTTTCTTGCATGTCCCATATTTTTATACTCTTGTACGTCAAGGACCAAAGATAAAGCGGACAGCAGATTATTATAATTCAAATTCACATTTTATTCCTCCTAACCGATATTTATTTTCAACTAATATATATTATACACTAACTAAATTAAATTTCCTAGATAAAATCCAACATAATATCCCAATATTCCCCCTATCAGTCCAAATATAATTGTCAATGACATGTATATAAATGCATGAAAATATTTTTTGTTCTTGATCAAGTCTACTGTCTCATGTGAAAAAGTTGAATATGTTGTAAAAGCACCTAGAAATCCTATTGTCAAAAAAAGTTTAACATCATAGCTTAAATCTACATTTATTTTAGGACTTGACAAAAAGTTTAATAAAAACGCACCTAATACATTTATAATAAAAGTTTCGATAGGAATAACTATCTCTCGGTTTTCCTTTATATGCCGCGATATTTCATATCTCAATATTGCTCCAAAAATTCCTCCAATTCCCACATATAGTATACTTGTCACTGTTCTTCCTCCCTCTCCTTTAGTAAGTCAAAAGTTTTGTCAGCAAATTCAAATCCTAAATAAGACATTAAAAGACCACCAAATATTGATAAAATCATATAACTTAGAGCAATATAATCTTTCCCTGCTTTTAATAAATTTATTGTTTCCATACTAAAAGTAGAAAATGTTGTAAAAGCCCCAATAAATCCTGTTGTTATCCCTAATCTCAAATTAGTATTTACCTTGTACTCATCCATAGTAAAATTAGCAATAAAACTTAACAAAAACGAACCTAAAATGTTTATTATAAAAGTTTCAAAGGGAAATGCAGTGTGATACATCTTTGTAAAGTAAATTGTTATTGAATATCTCAGTACGGCTCCAAAAAACCCGCCAATCCCTATATAGATGTATTCCATGAAAACTTCCCCTTTCTGTTTAGATTTTTGGACAATAAAAAGCCCCTATTAGGCCTTATATCACATCCTAATAGGAGCCATCAGCGTTTCCGCATTTATGGCGAGCTCCATCGCCTCACGTTGTTTATTATAATAAAGTACAAATGAAAATGCAATATCTTTTTACAATTCCCTTCTGCCTTCAAGAGCCCTTGAAAGAGTTACAACATCAGTGTATTCAAGGTCACCGCCTACTGGCACACCATGAGCAATTCTTGTAACCTTTATTCTTAACGGCTTTAAAAGTTTAGCAATGTACATTGCTGTCGCTTCTCCTTCTATATCCGGATTTGTCGCAAGTATGACTTCTTTGACATTTCCGTTTTTGACTCTGTCCAAAAGTTCTTTAATTTTTATATCCTCTGGCCCCACTCCCTCCATTGGTGAAATGACTCCATGGAGTACGTGATATACACCTTTATATTCACGGGTTTTTTCCATCGCGACAACATCCATAGGATGAGAAACTACGCATATAAGCGAATGGTCTCTTTCTTTATCGCTACATATGTTACATATTTCAGTGTCTGTTATGTTATAACAAATTTTACAATACCTTATTTTCTCTTTTGCCTCAATAATAGCCTGTGATAAACTTTTTACCTCTTCCAAAGGCATGTTTATTATAAAAAAAGCAAGCCTTTGAGCAGTCTTAGTTCCTATACCAGGTAATTTTGACAGTTCATCTATAAGCTTAGCTATGGATGCAGAATAACAGTTCATTATTTCACCTCAAAACAATCCAGGAATATTTAACCCTCCAGTTATTTTTGCCATTTCAGAAGCGATCATCTCTTCTGCATTTCTTAAAGCCTGATTAACTGCTGCTAATACAAGGTCTTCTAACATTTCAACATCGTCTTTATCGACCACATCAGGGTTTATTTCAATACTTACAAGCTCTTTTCTGCCATTAGCCACTACCTTTACCATACCACCGCCAGATGTAGCTTCTACAGTTTTTTGTGCTAATTCTTCTTGCATTTTCTTCATTTCTTCCTGCATTTGCTGGGCTTGTTTAATCATATTATTTATGTTAAACCCGCCCGGAAAACCGCCTTTTGCCATAATAATATAACCTCCTAAATTTTATTTTCTTTATAAAATATTTATATGCCTCATTAAAGTATTTGTGAAAAATAAATTTTATATTATTTCTATATCCTCTCCAAAAAGCTCTTTAACCTGTTTTATGAGCAATTCTTCTTCATTTTTTTTTAGTTCAAACTTCAAAGAAAGCTCTTTCCCCGCTACTTTTTTAAGTATCTTTTCAATAAAAGTTTTATTTTCTACTTTACTTAGCTCATCCTTTAAGAAAGAATACTCCTCAGGATATTCTAACACAATTGCCCCGTTTTTTAAATAAGGAACACCTTTTTTCATAAAAGTATATACTGCTATCCTTTCTCTTTTCACTATTTCTTTGACTTCATTCCACACCTTATCCAAATCTATGTCTTCTTGCTGAGGCAAGATATTTTTTTGCCCTTCCTCCCTTTCTCTTTTAAAATTTTTTATTTCTTCCTTTTGATTTTTTGCCTCTTGTTCAGAGTTTTTAATAAATATTTGACCCTGCTTCAATTTTTCTTCCAGCTGTTCTACACGGGCCAATAAACTCATCATATCATAAGAAATTTCCTGTTTTATCAATCTCAAAATAGTAACCTCTAAAAGAGTTACCGGAGAAATAGCATATTTAATTTCTCTCTGTAAATTTATAAATTTTTCTAAAGCATTAGTCAAAAACGCTGTTCCAAAGTTTTGGGATTTTCCTTTTATCGTTTCACTGTCATTGTATAAAATCCCTTCTAACTCCTCTCCTCCTGTTTTATAAATTACCATGTCTCTCAAAATAGAAATTAAAGATTTTAAAAAATTTCCTATATCAACTCCATAGGATAAAATTTTATCCAACTGTTTCAATGAAGATGTAGCATCCTTAGCATTTATATACTCTAAAAGTAAAAACAACATTTCATCATTAGCTACACCCAACATCTCACATACATCTTCATAAGTTATAAGGTCTTCCTTGTAAGAAGCGCACTGTTCTAAAATACTTATAGCATCTCTCATAGAACCATTTCCATAGAGGGCAATAGTTTTAAGCCCCTTTTCTTCGATTTTTATTCTACTGTCATTGCAAATTCTATCAAGATTTTGAGCAATTAACCGCGTAGGTATTCTCTTAAAGTCAAACCTTTGACACCTTGACAAAATAGTATCAGGCAATTTATCAGGTTCAGTAGTAGCAAGAATAAAAATCACATGAGGAGGAGGTTCTTCCAATGTTTTTAAAAGAGCATTGAAAGCTCCCGTAGAAAGCATATGCACTTCGTCAATTATATATACTTTATATTTTGTCAAAGAAGGAGAATAAATAACAGATTCCCGTAATTCTCTTACATCATTTACACTGTTGTTAGAAGCAGCATCAATTTCCAAAATATCCATCGTAGTATTGTTATTGATGGATTGGCAAACTTCGCAAGAATTACAAGGTTCTCCATCTGTATTATTTAAACAATTAATCGCTTTTGCAAAAATCTTAGCTACACTAGTCTTTCCTGTACCCCTTGTACCGCTAAAAAGATAGGCATGCCCTATTTTATTGAATTTTATCTGATTTTTCAAAGTTTTTACAATATGATCTTGCCCCACCACCTCTTTAAAGCTTTTGGGCCTATACCTTCTATATAAAGACTGATACATGCTTTAACACCTCGTTATATTCAATTGTAACAAAAAAAAAGATATATTTCTATATCTTTTTAGTTTCTTGACAAACCTTTTTGTAAGTAATTTAAAGTCTCTTGCTTTTATGTTGGGTGCAGGCTCACATATCTAAGTCGTGTCTATGGCTCGTTTTGGACAGAGGGGACACACTAAGATGCTTCCGCGATGCACCTTACGTATAAAAGCGGAGACTTATTAAAAAAACTTTGTCGACAGTCTGAAAGATATATTTCTATATCTTTTAAGAAACGTTTGTAAAAATCTGATTTTTTATCTCTTCTAATCTCTGCTTTTTGTTCATATAAAGGGAAATAAACGCATCTACCACCTCAGGATGGAATTGAGTGCCTTTATACTTTAAAAGTTCGTTTATAGCCTCTTCAATATTCATCCCTTTTCTGTACGACCTATCTGATGTCATGGCATCAAAAGCATCTGCCACCCCAAGTATCGCCGCTTCTATAGGAATTTCTTCACCTTTGATCCCATAAGGATATCCTTTTCCGTCGTACCTTTCATGATGCTTTGAAACAGCCTCTAATATCTCTTCCGGCAGATCTATGGGCATTAAAATTCTTCTTGATATTTCTGGATGACTTTTAATTACCTTATATTCTTCATCTGTAAGTTTTCCCGCCTTTAAAAGAATAACATCTGAAATACCTATCTTTCCTATATCATGTAATATCCCAGCAATTCTAAGTTGTTCTACTTTTTCTCTTGAAAGCCCCATATATTCTCCTATCAAAGCAGCATATTGAGACACTCTCATTGAATGCCCTTTCGTGTAAACGTCTTTTGCTTCAACTGCATAAGCAAGAGCCTCTATCGTCTTTATATATAACTTTTTAATTTCTTCATAAAGCTTAGAATTTTCAATTGCAACGGAAACTGCACTCGCAATCGACCTTAACAAGCTCATGTTTTTTATTGTCTTAGTAGCAGTCCATACGTTCAATATTCCGATCATTTCATTTCGGGAGACTAAAGGCACAATAACCACAGAAAAGACTTCTTTGGAAGCAAAAATAGGGGTTATATTTTTATCATGTGGAAACTCGTCAACATCCTTTATTTTTATTTCTTTCAAATTCACCAAATCATTAACATCTTCCTGTGGCAATTCTATTTCACTTGAAATAAGATAATCTTTAAGCTCCCCGCCTTTTATAAGTAAAACAAACTTTCTTGACTCTTTATCATACTCTCTTATGGTACATAGGGGTGAATTGAGTATATTTGCAACCTTTTCCACAATATTATTTAACACTTCTTTCATGTCACTTCCTGATGTCAAAAGCCTTCCTACATCACTGATAGCCAAAATTTCATTGTTTTTTTCAACTATTTGCTGTTTAACTTGATACATCTCTGTAATATCCCTGGAAATACCTTGTATTCCTACCACATCTCCGTTAACTTTAAGCCTTTTTACGTGAGTTTCTGTTATGACCAACAAACCATCTTTACTTCTAAAATTAATCTCTGAAAAATTGATTTTTCCTGCCATCATGTCTTTTAATGTCTCTTTGCTTTCTTCATCAACAATTTCCAATAGACTTTTCCCTAACAACTCTTGAGGTGTGTAATTCAAATACCTTACAATTCTCGAATTGACAAATTCAATAATAAAATTTTTGTCAGTCACCCACAAAATGTCTTTGATATTATCAACTAACAATCTATATTTTCTTTCAGAAATTTCTAACTCATGGGTAAGAACTTCTAACTGCTCATATGAGGCTTCCAACTCCGCATTAAACTCTTGCAATTCTTCATTTTGGCGAATCAAATTTTCTGTTTGCTCTTTTAATTTCACGTAACTTTGTGATAAATCCCTTGCCATAGAGTTGAAATTTTTTGAAATCTCTACAAATTCCTTTGAATCGGTAATATTTAAGCGATATCTAAAATCCCCCTGAGATATTCTCTTTACACCTTCATTTAATTTTTCAAGTGGCTGAGATAGCTTTTTAGACAAAACAGCAGACATCCCCATTGAGATTAATAAAATTATGCTACCGATAAAAACTTTGTTTTCAAATCCTGATAAAAAATGCGCAATAGACAATATGTAAACGGTTATCGATAAACCAAATAAAACAACGAATAGTTTTTTCTTATAATCACTTAACATAATATCCTCCAACTTTCTTCTTTTGTAGAAAACAAATTCCCTATATTATTTTCGGATAAAACGCACAAAAACTTAAATGAAAACTTTTAAGAAGGGCTACATAAAGAAATTCTTAAAAGAATGGAAAAAATAAAAGGCCGTACACCCAGCTTCGACCTGCCACCATAAGCGTTACATAAGCAGTTAGCTCCACTCAAGCGCCCCTGCGGCACACGGAAGTGTTTGCTTACCGCTGCTTCCTTCCGGACCTGACGGGGTTCGCAAATTTCCGTTGCGCAGGACTCAAGCATCAACACCACTTACTTATGCCAGACCTTACAATGGTCAGGCCTCAGCCTGGGACTTCGACCCTGCTATAGCGGATTGCAGGTTACAGGGCACCGCTACCTCCCCATCTAGTACGGCCAAGAATTATTACCTTGTGTGTAATTTAAGTATATCACATAAAAAATACATTGGCAATAACCAATTGTACAAAGATAGTGTCAAGATACTGTAGGATTTTTTTAAGACAACCCCTGAAACTTAGTTAATTTCATACTTCAACTTATCATGCTTTTTATATAACTTGTGCATATTTTAATGCTCTTAAAACCCTATATATTGGCGTTACTTTCCCTATATTCAAAACCGTAATATTGTTTATTTTTTCATTTGTAGACGTTTTAACTCTCCTTACCGCTTCTTTTATTTGCTTCTTCGTTAAATTATAACTCCCAGCATTGATATTCTTTTTCTTACCCCATTCTGCTTCTCTTAAGTCTCCTCCATTCTTGCTGAATACCCTTAATTTCGCCATTAACTTTAATCCTTCTCTACTCCACCCTAGTGGATTCCTGCTTAATCTGGCTGAAAATACATGGCTTATATGCCCTTCTGCACTGCACCCTATTACATCTTCGTCTTTGTTGTATATCACTATTCCTTCCCAATTGTTTAGTATGTATTTCCTTGCTTCTTTTATCTTCTCTTTCTCTCTCTCTTCCTCTGCTGCCTTTATTAGCTCATCAAATACCTTCTTCACTCCTTCTTTATTCCCTTCATTTATTGCTCTCCATATCTTATCTCTATACTTTGGCTCTTTTGATGTTGCTTTTAATACGTATTTGTTTAAATGATATCTGTCTAACACAAACCTTGATTTTAATATCCATTTTAATCCCTCTTTTATCCACGGTGCCCCATCTCCTGCTATGTATATCTTCTCTATCTTCTCTTCTTTGTAATTGTCTTCTATGTAATTTGCTACATCTATCCATATGTCTTCAGGTTTCTCTCCTACATATGCTTTGTAATGCACATTTCTCAGTACATTTCTACCATTTTTCTCTTCTTTACCTTCATGTATGTATATCAATCGCGGTGTTTCATTGCTGCCATCTTGCAAAGGCACATGGTCTTCATCTGCTTCTATGTATAATACCCTTACCTCTTTCTTCTCTTTTATTTCTCTCTTTACTTCTACTTCTCCTATTTCCCTTATTGCGTTTAATACCGTCTGTTTACTTAACTCCTCTGGACATGCTTTTTTACTACTTCTCTCATATGATTCTTCTATCGCGTTTTCTACTAACTTTATTTTTACTCCCTTCTCTATCCTATCGTGCCGTCCTATCTCTAATGCATCATCTATCAAGTATGTATATCTTCCATCCTCTCTGGATTTGTAATATGTCCTCTCATATTCTATATCCCCAAGGATTGTCGTTAATCTCTTTTTATCTTTCCTCTCTACTACCCATTTTTCTTTCCTTCTCTTATCTTCTTTTATTATCCTATCTAACTCTTCAATAATTGCTTCTATTGCCTCTCTACCTAGTTTGTCCGTCAGTTCCTTTATCCTTGCTGCAAGCTCTGTAATATTCATTCCTTTATTTAATAAATCACCAAAAATTTCTACTACTTCCTTAGTGAAATTTAGAGCATTTTGTAGTATAATATCCTCAAAGATATTTTTTTTCACAAGAGACACCCCTTTCTGTATTGTTTTGTTTTCCATAATCTATTTTATCACAGGGGTTGTCTCTTGTTTTTTATCACTTAAAAAATCCTACGATAATTTTACACTATGTTGTACAAAAATAGGATAGATATTATACGAAAGGATTTTACTTAATGCAATCCCTAAAATCATTAATGAAACAAATCCACCTATAAAATTTTGAATTAATCCAAACATAATTAAAGATATCCCTTGAAAAATAAATCCTGATACAATAAAAAATTTTTTATTTACCCTTTTTCCGAATACTAATAAGGCTAATGACCCAAATAATCCTCCAACTGTAATCGCCGAGCTAATAATTCCATAAAATGTGCTGGAAAGGTTCAGAATATTTTTTGTGTAAAGTGGTATGTATAAAGATATTGGTGCTAAAAATAAATAACACCTCCGCCTATAATAGCAATAAAAAAGCAAAAATTTATTGCTTTTAATTACACGTAAGCCATCCAAAAACTGACTGAATAGATTTTTATTTTCTACACTATTTATAACCTGTTCAGATTCGCTTAAACTCATATTTTGCTCGTAATTTACATTGATAAACATTTCAAAAATTCCGGATAAAATAAAGGAAATTCCATTAGCAACAAATAAGAATACAGGATTAAATAAAGCAAATAAAATACCTCCTAATATCAACTCCAACTATGTTAATCAGATTAGCAGCAGTTTCACTTAAAGAGTTTGCAGATATTAAATAATCTTTTTTTACTATGTCTGGAATTATCGCTGTGCTTGCAGGTTTAAAAAGGTGTTTAAAGTAGACATCAAAAAAGTAATTATACTATAGATGAGAAAATACGATTACAATAAATTCCACATAATAAAATTATAGAGACAAATGCTCACTTCTGTGATATAACTTTAATTACCACAAAAAAATCAATAACAGGAGTGGAGCATATGTCTCATGATAATAGAATAACAGAAAACTCAGCAATTTACCAGTACCTTTTTAAATTAAATTTTATGCTATACTTCACCAAACCTGTTATTCGCCATATTGTGGAATTTATTATCGCTGCTGTTCAAAAAGGTTACAGTGGCACTGTTACTGATATTGTTAATTTAAGCTTTGCACATTGTCATAGAACTACCTTTGGCAAATTTTTAAGCCAAGGTGTTTGGAATATAGAATATGCATGGAGAGCTATAAGGCGAGAAGTTATTCGTATTATTTATCAACTTTCTCAACCCATAAAAGTCCTTTGTTTGTGATATTTGATGATACTATTGCTGAAAAGACCAAGCCTTCGTTACAGGCTAAACATCCTATTCAAGCAACAGGATTTCATCAATCGCATTTAAAAGGAAAACAGGTTTGGGACCATCAATTTCTTGCTATGGTGATATCTTGTGGCAGAATAGTATTGCCATACTACATTATGGTATCAACACTCCCGATACCCAAAGGGCCAGCATATGGTCTTTGTGATTCCTGGTTTGCAAATGAAAAAGTAATTAATGCACACTTTAAGCAAGGCTATCATCTTATTGGTGCGCTTAAAATCAACCGCATTATATATCCCAAAGGGATTCGCATCCAGATAAAAGACTTTGCCCAGTATATTGATAAGAACGAAGTTCACCTCGTTACAGTGAAAGGTTCTAATTACTGGGTATATCGTTATGAAGGTGCTTTAAATGGGATAGATAATGCTGTAGTTCTAATATGCTGGCCTGAAAAAGCTTTTAAAAATCAAAAAGCTCTACATGCATTTTTATGCACTGATACTGAACTAAATACTGAGACTATTCTAAATTACTACAGTCAGAGGTGACCCATAGAGATTTTTTTCAGGCAGACAAAGAACAACCTTGGCTTAAATACATATCGAGTACGCTCTACAAAATCAATAGATAGGTTATTATGTCTTATATCATTGACATACCTGTATTGTACAGTTTCAAGTGATAAATATTGTCAATTTGGTTGTGGAATAGTTATAGTTCGTAAAGATGTACAAAAGCAGCGTATTCAATGGAACTATGATCAAGCTAAAAATAATATACCTATCGATGAGATTTTTGAGCAACTAAAATTGGCTTAGATAAAGTGTATCTATCTAATGGTAATATTTGTTATTAAATTTTCTCATCTATAGTTTATAATTGCAGAATCTTTCATTGTATCTGCTTTATCAGCATTTTTCATTGGAATAGAAGGTAAAGGCACGGAAACTTTTTGATTTAAAGTTTTCATAATATAGTCTTTACAATACTGAGCAAGATTTTTAAGAAGATGAAACCGGTCACTTACTTGTATCGTATCAGGATGTGCCTCTTTTATTGCATTGCGGTATGACATAGAGCCATCTCTTGAAACTGTTTTTATATTAGGAAATGTTTTTAGCTATTCTACAACATCAACATAATCTCTTGAATTAATCATATCAACTATAAACTCCTCTATTGCAAATTTAAACAACAAAAAACCACCTCCTCCTTTTCCTTTTAGGGAGATGGTTGTGTCGGAAATATGTACACACGATTCTTTGTAGGTTATTCAATTTTTTTTCACTCAGTCGTGTTTTTGCGGTTTCTGTAAGAGTTTATTTGCTGTAACCTACGATTTTTTCGTTTTGAAAATTTATGAAAATGGCGGAGAGAGAGGGATTCGAACCCTCGGTACCCCTTTTAAAGGGTACACACGATTTCCAGTCGTGCACCTTCGTCCACTCGGTCATCTCTCCACGTTTTACTGGACTTCAACCCATATAATTACTCCACCGTTTTATTCAATTTTCATGGCGGAGAGAGTGAGATTCGAACTCACGAGGCGAAAAATTCGCCCACTCGCTTTCGAGGCGAGCGCTTTCGACCACTCAGCCATCTCTCCGCACTTATCTCCTTAAATTTTCAAAGAAATCTTTTAAAAGAGTTTTGCACTCTTCTTCCATTATTCCAAAATACACTTCTGTTTTACTTCCTAAATAGCTGTTATTTAAAATATCAACTACTGTACCTGCAGCACCAGATTTATCGCTTTCTGCACCTATATATACTCTTTTTATGCGAGCCTCTAAAATAGCTCCAGCACACATGGGACAAGGCTCTAAAGTGACATACATACTGCAGTCATCCAGTCTCCAGCTGCCAAGAGTTTTACAAGCCTCTCTTATAGCTAATATTTCTGCATGGGCTGTTGCATCATTTGCAGATTCTTTTTGATTAAATCCTCTTCCAATTATTTGTCTACCTTTTACAATAACAGCTCCAACAGGTACTTCTCCAAGTTGGTAACTTTTCTTCGCCTCTAAAATAGCAGCTTCCATGAATTTATTAATCATACAATCCACCGTAAATAGGCATATACATAAAATCAACCTATGGTTTTTGATCTGTACTCTGCATAAAGGTATTTTATCAGAGAATTATTGAAGTGTCAAGTGCAGCTAAAAATAAGATGGTGTCAAGAATTTGTAGGGAAAATTATTTTAATAAGAATCGAGAAATTTAGCAATGACAATCTCTTCAAATCTATTTTTGTCTTTCCCATCTATTGCTTCTACTATCTCTTTAAAAGTCCTCTCATTCCCTCTTGCTATCTTTCTTACATTCTTCAGTAAATGAAATCTGTCCAACACAAAACTAGCATTCGGTATCCATTCTAACCCTTCTTTTATCCACTGTGCTCCATCTCCTTATTAGGTATATTTTCTCTATCTTGTCTGTATCAAAGTTTTGTTCTATGTACTCTCCTACTAATCTTTGAATTCTCTCACGATATTCATGACTGTTTGACGGCTTACTTTTTCTTTTCCTAATACCATCTCTGATGCTTTCTCATATAAAACTTCTGTGGCTTTGCTTACTATGGCTCCTTTAACTGCAGTATATATCTAACCCTTCTTTTACATTCATCGAATGTATACTAAATCTATTTCTCCTTCTAATATTTTTATCCTATCTTCCTTTACACGCTCGAAAAGTTTTATAAATTCTACTATAATATTAGTCATTTTCTCCCTCCTCATTGGTATTGTTTTCTTCCACATCTATTAATTTTAATCCATCTCTATTTTCTTACCAAGAGGAGGGAGTCTTTTTTTCCATCTCGATCCCTACATTTATTTTACACTAAGAATCTTTTAGGGGGCTAGTACGGAATTTTAACCTTATCTTAACAATATTTTAACATATTTAACATAAATATAATAAAATTTTAACACCAAAGTGCTATTATAATAATTGAAATCAAAAGGAGGGAGGAAAAAATATGAAAAAATTTTTATCTTTCTTTATTGTTTTAGTAATAGCGGTATCTTTTTTAGCAGCAACATCTCATATATACACGGTTGCCGAAGCTGCTCCTCCGGCAAAAAACGTGATCCTTTTCATCGGAGATGGCATGGGTTACGGACATTTAACATTAGGGCGCATTTTCAAGGGAAACGCGCTGACCATGGACGGGTTCACCTATAATGGTACCGTCTCCACTTACCCCAACGACCCTGCTGAAAAGTGGGTGACCGACTCGGCGGCGGCCGGCACCGCCATCGCCACGGGAGTAAAGACTTACAATGCCGCCATAAGCGTCGATGTTAATAAAAAGCCCGTTGAGACTATCCTGGAAATCGCCCAGAAGAAGGGCAAAGCCACCGGCCTCGTGACGACCACAAGGATAACCCACGCGACTCCAGCGGTGTTTGCGGCTCACAATGCGGACAGGAACGCCGAAAACAAAATAGCGGTGGATATACTGAATCATAAGGTGGACGTTCTCCTCGGAGGCGGAAAGCAGCACTTTATTCCCAAGGAACAGGGTGGTAAGAGAGAAGACGATCGGAACCTAATAACCGAGGCTAAAAAGATGGGTTATACAGTCGTTGAAAACAAGGATGAAATGCTTAAAGTGACCGAGGGCAAATTGCTGGGCTTTTTCAAAATGAGCCATCTCAGCTATGAAATGGATAGAGATCCGAAGAGGGAACCCAGCCTGGCTGATATGACGAAAAAGGCAATAGAGATTTTAAGTAAGGATAAGGACGGCTTTTTCCTCATGGTAGAGGGCGGACGAATCGACCATGCAGCCCACACCCACGATGGGGCAGCGGTGGCAAGAGACGTTCTAGCTTTCGACGAAGCAGTTAAAATCGCTCTGGATTTCGCAAAAGACCGCAAGAATACCCTGGTAATAGTCACAGCAGACCACGAGACCGGCGGGTTGTCCATTGGCGGCTACGGGCAGTATAACTTCAAGCCCGAAATACTAAAGCGGCAGAAGAATTCTATCGCAGACGTCATAGCTTCCAAACTAACCCCCGACAACATAAAGCAGGTCTTCTCCCAGTACCTTGGCATTGAAGACCTCACAATCGACGAAATGATACTGATGTTAAACGCCTTTAAGGAAAAAGATAAAAATCCGTCTGCGGTAGCAAACATGTGCGCCGATATCGTGAGCAGGAGGGCGTTACTCGGCTGGACTTCCACGGCCCATACCGGTACAGATGTCCCAATAATGGCTTATGGCCCGTATGCTGAGGCCTTTACAGGGCACATAGACAATACAGACATCTTTAAATTAATGATGCAGGCTATGGGGTTGGATAAAAATATAAAGATGGGGAGCCTTTCCGGTTCCCTTTTTTTATATCCTTCTCATCGTATAAAGTTATTTTGGGGTAAGAAGGAATCAAACGAGGCCCTCACTTTACACTTACATAAAGGCTGCGTGTCCGACACAGACGGCCAGACTTATTCATTAAGCAACAAGAACAAATGAGGATATTAAAAAAGCATTTACACCTATATTTGATAAATATCATGTAGATGTTGTTTTTAACGGCCATGACCACGGTATTGCAAGAACGTATCCCATCAACAATGACACAATGCAATACCTTGGGAGTAAATATAAATAGGAGATTCCTGACATCTCTTTGACTTATTTAATCTATATTTGACAGATGTATTTGATAAGATAAGTTAAAATATAATAAACATTAGATTTGTGAAAGATATAACTGGTAAATACTTTTGGAGAAATTTCGGAAGTTTTTGTCTTGAAATTTGTTCATTTTATTTTACTATGTGATATAATGTAGTTGTACATCGATATACGAAAAAGGTATTTTCTTATTATCATAGGACACTTCGACAAATTTCACAAAACACAAATGCTTATGTTAAAGTAATATACAAAATTTTAAAGGTTTTAAGGAACTTCAAAAATTCACAGAATACTTAAATAAATAAAGGAAGATAGATTAATAAAAAGAGTTCAAAGACTTGTGAATAAATGTATAATGCCTTCTTTCATGATATGTATTTTGCTAAACATGGACAGTTGTTACACAAAATATGGAGATAGGGGGTATAAAAATTGATTGTGGGATTGGATATGGGAGGAACCCATGTTGATGCCGTAATTATTGATAGGGGCAATATTATAGATGCGGTTAAGACTCCTACTGATCACACTAATTTATTTGGATCCATATGGGAAACTTTAAATCACCTGCTTAAAGGTAAGGATATCTCAAGTATTAGTCATATAAATTTAAGTACAACTATATCAACAAATGCTATTGTAGAAGGTAAAACTGCCCCTGTTGGCATGATTATAGAAAGTGGTCCAGGCATGGAACCTTCTTTTTTGGCATGTGGAAGCGAGAATATTTTTATTACAGGATATGTGGACCATCGCGGTAGAGAAATAAAATCCTTTAAACCGGAGGAAATACAAGAAGCTGTGATAAAATTCAAGGAAAAGAATATAGAAGCATGTGCAGTTGTAGCTAAATTTTCTGTCAGAAATCCTATACATGAAATAAAAATTTGCAAGTTTTTGGAGGATAAATTTTCTCCTGTGACTATGGGACACACTCTTTCAGGAAGGCTAAACTTTCCACGGAGAGTTTACACTTCCTACTTAAATTCTGCAGTATATCACGTCTTTAGAACATTTTGCGAAAGTATAAAAGAGACCATGAAAAAAGAAAATATCAATGTTCCTGTCAATGTCCTGAAAGCCGATGGCGGTACCATAAGTTTGGAGGCAGCACAGAAATATCCGGTAAATACTATTTTGTCAGGACCTGCTGCTAGTCTAATGGGAGCTCTCGCTTTTAATCCTGGCAATAAAGATGGGGTTCTTTTGGATATTGGCGGTACTACAACAGACATCTCTTTTGTGGCGGATGGGGTTCCACTTTTTGAGCCGTTTGGTATAAAAATAGCTAATTATAATACATTGGTAAGAGCAATTTATAGTGTTTCTATAGGCCTTGGAGGGGACAGTGCAATACATGTTGAGAATGGTGAAATAAAAATAGGGCCTCACCGTGAAGGACCTCCGATGGCGATAGGTGGTTTAGTACCTACCCCTAGTGATGCTATGATAGTGTTAGGTCTCCTAGATTTTGGCGATAAAGAACGGGCAATTTCAGCGATGAAAGATTTGGGAGAAAAATTACAACTAGATGCGAAGGCAACTGCAAAACTTATTTACAAAAAAATGGGAGATATAATAAAACAAGAGGTAAATGACATTCTTGTTGAAATTAACAGTCGACCCGTTTATACAGTAAAAGAACTGTTATATGGGAAAAAATTAAAACCTAAGTATATTTCTATCATAGGGGGGCCCGCTAAGGCTTTAGCTCCTTTATTAGAAAAAGAATTTAATCTTCCTTGCTATGTTCCAGAAAACTATGAGATAGCCAATGCAATAGGAGCAGCTCTTGCTAAGCCAACTGCTGAAGTAACAGTTTTAGCTGATACTGCTGAAGGAAAACTTTCAGTACCTGAGATGGGGATATATGAGAAAATTGGCAGAGACTTTACTATAGAAAAAGCTGAACAAAAAGCGTTGGAAATTTTAAAAGAGATGGCTTCCGTCGTAGGAGCTTCTGATAAGAAAGTTGAGGGTGAAATAACAGAAAAGTCGAGTTTCAATATGGTAAGAGGTTTCTATACTTGTGGTAAAAATATAAGGGTGAGAGCTCAGATAAAGCCTGGATTATTGTATGAAATGAGAGGTGTAAATCATGTTGAAGGCTAAAAACAAAGTGGGTCTTGTATTTTTTCCGGCTTTTGATTGGGCAATAAGCCCTACACACCCAGAGCGTGAAGAAAGGCTCTTGTATACTCAAGATCAGGTATTCGAAGAAGGAATAGCTGATCTTGAGGGAATAAAATTTTATAATCCTGGTATAGCTACTGAAAAAGATATTGAGAGAGTGCATTTTTGTGTACCTGATGTAATGACAAGGGTAACCCAATCTCATCTTATATCTGCAGGGGGTGCTATAAAAGCTGCCGAAGCAGTTATGAAAAAAGAAGTAGATAAGGCCTTTGCTATAGTAAGGCCGCCGGGACATCATGCTCAAAGGGTGGTATTTGGAGATAGGGGTTTTTGCATCATTAATATAGAAGCTGTTATGCTGGAAAATATAAGACAAAGATTTGGGAATAAAAAAGTAGCCATAGTGGATACAGACTGCCATCATGGTGATGGTACCCAGGATATATATTGGAATGATAAAGATACTCTCTACATATCCTTTCATCAGGATGGAAGGACTCTTTATCCTGGTACGGGTTTTATTGATGAATTTGGAGGTCCGTCAGCCATAGGATATAACATAAATATACCTTTGCCACCAGAAACGGGCGAAGAAGGTTTTCTCTATGTACTTGATAATCTGGTGATACCTATATTAAAAGAATATAAACCTGACCTTATTATTAATTCTGCAGGTCAAGATAACCACTATACAGATCCTATTACAAATATGAAGTTTACTGCTCACGGTTATGCAGAGCTAACCCATAGATTGAATCCCGATATTGCAGTGTTAGAAGGTGGATATTCAATTGAAGGAGCACTTCCTTATGTAAATCTAGGTATAATTCTTGCTATGACAGGGCTTGACTATTCTCATGTAAGAGAACCAGACTATGATCCTGAAAAACTCAAACAATCGCCAGAGATTACTGAATATATAAAGAGATTATGTGATGAGATTTACAACCGTTGGCTAAGACGCGAGGATATTCGTAGAGAAACCATTAAAAACCAACAATATATATTGAGGCCCAGAAGTATATATTATGATACTGATGGAATACATGAAACACAAATCCAGAAATTTAAGGTATGCCCCAATTGCTCAGGTGTTAATACAATTCAATCGCGTTCTGATTGGGGCGTTGAGATATTTGCCATTTCTATTCCAAGGGATGCATGTAAGGCTTGCATTGATGAGGGATATGATTTATATAATCAAATAACAGCGGGGAAATATTATAAAGTATATTTACAAGATAGGGTTAATGATGTGTTTATGAGTAAATAGCATGAAAAATGTGAGGACCTTTACGGCCATCTGCTAAAAGCCTTTTAGAATTTCTAGAATTTACACAGAACGAGAGAAATAAAAAGAAATAATAAGTAAGTTTGTTTTTTTATATTCTTCTGCAACTTTTTCGGCATCATCTTTTGTGCCGATAACTCTTACGTACATTTTACCGCCCGAGGTTTTCCCTGTTACAACCTGATAGCTCATTTTGCTCTTTTCTATTTCTTTTTCTTTTTCCTTATCGTGTTTCTTTTTCCATTCTTCATGGTCTAACAGTTTCACATTTTTTACGGCTTCAATAATTAAATCAATTTCACTGTCGGATATATTTTCTCCTTTTATTTTGTTTATTTCTCCGACCGCTTCCATACCGCCGTTTACAACGGGCATATCACAGTAGCTTTGTATACCTATATCCCAAAATAATAGAAAAAAGATTTTCCTATGATAATTTCCATAATATAGCATATATGGTTATATAGGATGAATAAACAAAGAAAAATTGGAAACTTCTACTTAACACTATCCATATTGAATAACTTGTTGACAGCAAAAAGTTTTTTTGGTATTATATTAATAAAATAAGGAAATTTATAGAATTGTATCGAGATTATGAAGATCTCCTTTTTGAAGGTAAGAAACCTGAAAAATGCAGCTATTTACTATGACAAACCGGTTTTTGAGGTGTGGACCAGTAAGTTTGACTGTATTCCCTATGCGGGTTAATATACTAAGGGATGGTGTTCCTATATGAGTCTTCAATATCTTCTCTATGAGGAAGAAGAAAAAATCGGTTTTATTTCCCTCAATCGGCCTGAAAAACGCAATGCCCTTTCTCGGGCCCTGTTGGAAGAATTAACGGCCCTTTTACTGAAAATTGGGCAGGAGAAAAAAGTTAAGGTAGTTGTACTGAAAGGCATCGGCAAAATCTTTTCTGCTGGACACGATTTAAAGGAAATTGCCGATGGTTCTCCCCAGGATGTCCTTGAGATTTTTCAAACATGTTTTTTGACCATGCGGGCCATCCGTGAAATTCCTCAGCCGATAATAGCCCAGGTTCATGGCATAGCTACGGCTGCTGGCTGTCAGCTGGTTGCAGCGGCTGATCTGGCTGTGGCAGCGGAAGATGCTCAGTTTGCCACACCGGGAGTGAAAATAGGACTATTTTGTACAACGCCTGCGGTTTTCTTAAGTCGCAACATTGGAAGAAAAAAAGCCATGGAAATGCTTTTAACTGGCGAGTTTATGTCAGCTCAGGATGCTCTAATTTATGGTCTGGTAAATAAAGTAGTGCCATCGAGCGAGCTGGAAGCAGCTACCAAGGAGCTGGCCAGTAAGATTGCCCGCTACAGCTTATCTGCTATTGGTGTCGGCAAGAAAGCTTTTTACCAGCAAATCAACATGGAGGATTTTCAAGCTTTAAACTACGCTACCGAAGTTGTTTCCTTGAATACTACTACAGCGGATGCCCAAGAAGGAATAATGGCCTTCTTGGAAAAACGTGAACCCAGGTGGTCAGATAATTAGTTACTTTTTAACAGGCAGCAGTGGTTATGATTATCTATATATAGATGTACCTTACCTGTCACAAGGTGATTTAAAAATTGGGGTTAAGAAGACCCTTTGACGGCCTAAAGGCTGAAGAAGGGGTTTTCTTGACCCTAATTTTTGTATTTCTTTAGTTTTTGGTGGCTTTGCAACAAAAGTTTTTGGGGTTCGGATTGTACTAATAATAGGGGGCCTTTTAGTATTAATTAGTGGATTAGTCTCACTTAATAAAATATATTCAAGACCCATCCCCCAAAAAAATGTATAAGAACACAAAGCACACAAAAAGGGTATCGATACAATGCCGATACCCTCAACTTCGCATAAATACTGGTGCGCCCGGAGGGATTCGAACCCCCGACCTTTTGATTCGTAGTCAAACACTCTATCCAACTGAGCTACGGGCGCCTAAGCTATAATATATAATAACACATTTTAATTTCAATTGCAATTAGCTTGCTTTATTTCCCTTATATTATTTTTTCACACTTTTATTTAATTCATCTAATATCTTCCTTAATTCCTCCATATATTTTCCAAAATCAGCCCATTTTCCTTTTTGAACTGCTTCCATGGCGTTTTGATATGTTTCATGAGCCTTCTCTATAAGCTGCTTTTGTGTATCATTTGCTGTATTTGAAGGCACATTTTGCTGAGGTATTAGCTGAGTATTTATGTTAAACAGTTTATTTAAAGCATTTTTTAAAGTATCTTCCATTGCAATCTGGTCTTTATAAGCTACAATAACCCTCTTTACTTCTGGCAATGCATTTTGATTTTGCGATTGTATATACAAAGGCTCTACATAAAGCATGGAGTCATCGATTGGTATTGAAAGGAGATTCCCTCTGCTGACTGTTGAGCCTTGCTGGTTCCACAAACTTAACTCTTTAGAAATATTAGGGTCTTGGTCAATCATGTTTTCTATTTGCAAAGGTCCATATACAATTGTGTTTTTAGAAAATTTGTACACAATAAGTCTTCCGTAATTATCCCCGTCCATCCTCGCTGCCATCCACGCCACCATGTTGGCTTTTGTCGCAGGAGTATAAGGTATCATCAAAATGTATTCTTCTTTACTTTCCCCTGGTAGTCTCATTATCAAGTATTGAGATTCTTGATATTCTATTTTATCTTCAAATTTTTCTTTTGCAATATCCCATGCGTCTTCTTTATTGTAAAACACTTGTGGGTCAGTCATGTGATAATTTTTATAAACCTCTGCTTGAATGTCAAATAAAAATTGAGGATACCTTATATGTCGTTTCAAACTATGAGGCATTTCTTTTATATCTCTAAATAATGTAGGGAAGATTTTGCTATATACTTTTATTAAAGGATCACTTTTATCTGAAATATAGTACTTTACGTCTCCATTATAAGCATCTACTACTACTTTCACAGAATTTCTTATATAATTGATTCCCATATTCCCATAAGGCTGAGAATATGGATAATTGGCAGAATAAGTGTAAGCGTCTATTATCCAATATAATTTACCGTTATCTATTACAATGTAAGGGTCATCATCATAGAGCAAGAAAGGAGCTATTTTAGAAACTCTTTCTATAATATTGCGGTATATTAATATTTTGCTGTCTTTTGTTATGTCCGTAGATAATAAAATTCTCGCATCTTTCGTATATATGCTAAAAAGTATTCTATTTATAAATGTCATAGGTATACCTGTAGTTCCTTTATAATTTGTCTGAACATTTTTGTCTCCAGAAGGATAATCAAATTCTCCCGTTTTTGTATTTACAATAGCATAATTGTTAGTAAGTTCTCCAAAGTAAATTTCAGGTCTATCAATTTTTATATCAGTAGTAGTATAAGGTGGAATGTTTTTGATTATCATATCCGGTTGCCCTGTGGGTGTAACATCATTAACTAACGACATCACCACACCGTAGCCATGAGTATACTTTAAATGCAAATTTATCCAAGTTTTTGCTTGAGGAGATAAACTATCGTGGTCCATTTCCCTCGCTGATAAGAATACTTGTCTGTACTTTCCATTTATTATATATCTATCTATGTCAATGTCGTTAAATTTGTAATAAAGTCTTATCGCTTGTAATTGATTGTAAGCTTGCTTAACCGGTCTATAGTCATTAATCATTATATTGTCAATAGTAGCTTTATTTTCTTCCAAAACTTTAGGGGTTAACTCTTTTTTCATGTCATAATTTTTTTCTGTTACTCTGTCCAAGCCAAAAGCCTTTTTGGTATATTCAATGTTATAGCCTATATATTTTTTCTCTTTGTTCAATTCATTGGGAGAAACAATCAAACTTTGAACGGCTGTTTCAGCAATAGCCATAACCGCTGCTAAAATTATTATAATAGCAGGAGCAGCCGCTACATATTTTATATTTTTTCTATAAAATCCTATCAAAAGTAAAACAGCCGCTACAAAAGAAGCCATTACAAGTGCCTTGTAAAACTGCAGTGAAACGTGGATATCAGTATAAGTTGCTCCAAAAACTATACCTTTTGTGGAATACAAAAGTTTATAAGCCTTTAAATAATACCCTATACCTATGAGTACAAAAAAGACAAATCCCAAGAGGGCAACTTCTTTAAATGCCTTTATTAAAATGTCTTTATTATAAATGGCTTTAAACAAATTTCCGTCTCTGTCTGAAATCTCATAAAACCTCGTTTTGTCAGACAAGTACATTAGTCCATAAGCAACTATCGTTACAACCATCATTACAGGTATAAACACAATTAATAGATTATAAATATCATAAAACAGCGGTAACTTAAACATGTAGAAGCTAATATCTTTATGGAATATTGGATCGGTTTCATTGAAATCTACATAATTTATAAAAAACAGCAAATCATTCCACCAATTCGTCGCTGTATATAGCGTTATAAATAGTGCAGTTAATAAAGAAATAGCAATACCCAATTTTCTATATAAATTAACATTCTTTTTAACAATTATATCCTGTGCAAAGTTAACATAATCTCTTATTATCTTGTTTGTGTAAAAGTACAACACCATAAATACAAGAATGAAAATCGGAATGCCCATTGAAAGTTGAGTCAAAAATTTTTTAAAAAATACATCAAGATAATGTAAATCAGAAAACCACTCAAAATCCACTATGAGGTTTATAAATCCAACAATAATTCCTATAATTATAAAAAATAAAATAATCGAAGAAATTAAGAAAATATTAGGTCTTTTCAAACCTAGCACCCCTTTTTTATAACTTTTTCCTTTATTAATTATATCACAATCTTGATATTTAGTCTTAAAATAAACAAGGGATGATAAATTTAATAAATATTTAATAACTTGTAACATTCTATTAATTGACTTTTATATTTTAAAATGCTATATATTCATTGTATAAACAAAAGATTTATATGGCAATTACGGGAGGAAAATTCATGAAAAAGATATTAAAAATAATAATTTTTACTATAATAGGTATCGCTCTCTCTATTGGTGTTGCAACTTATATATTTTATAAAAATATTCATGTCCCTGCTTCAAATAAAAAAAATACTTCTACCGTTAGTAAAAATGAGTCTCAAAATAAAGAGCAAGCTATAGAAAGGAAAAACATTCTTTTTGTGGGCAGTGATGAAAACAATTTATCAGATACTATTTTTGTAATAAACTATGACCCTGCAAATAAAAAAGTAAATGTATTATCAATTCCAAGAGATACATACTATCCAAGGCCTGGATTTAACGCCCCAAAAGAGAAAAAAATAAATGCCGCATTTTCTGAGGAAAAAATACAAGGATTAAAAAAAGCAGTAGAAAATTTATTGGACATCAAAATAGACAATTACGTAATTTTAAATTACGATGGCTTTAAAAAAATAATAGATACAATTGGGGGAGTAGAAGTTGATGTCCCTTTTGACATGAAATACGACGATAAAAGAGCAAATCCCCCTCTTCACATAAATTTAAAAAAGGGAAGGCAAGTATTAGATGGAGAAAAGGCAATTCAGTTTGTAAGATACAGGCATGGTTATGCGGAGGGCGACCTTGGCAGGATAAAGGCACAGCATGAATTCCTCAACGCTTTTTTAAAAAAAATATCAGAACATTCAATATTGCCAAAACTGCCATCTCTTGCAGTAACATTAAGTCAATACTTAAAAACGGACTTATCTGCTTCTGACATTACAGAGTACGCCTATGAATTTATAAAAAACAAGCCTTCAGCAATGGACGCAAGAATACTTCCTGGAGAAGGCCGGTATGAAGGAAATACCAGTTATTTCTTTGTAGACAACTTAAAAGTTCAAGAAATAGTAAAAGAGCTTTTTAGCACTGACGCCTCCACCCCGATTACTTCAACAACATCTTTTGCAGTTGCAGAAAACAAAAACATAAAAGTAGAAGTGTTAAACGGTGCAGGAATACCAGGGCTTGCCACAAAGTACGCTGAAGTTTTAAAAAATGAGGGTTTTGACGTTGTGAAAATCGGAAACGTCATTGGTATGACTTTTACTTCTTCCCACGTATATGCAAAAACTAATGAAGAAAAAGCTAAAAAAGTTGCAAAAACACTTTTTATAACCAATGTAGAAAAAGATATCTCACCTGATGCAAATGTAGATGTGACAGTAATACTTGGAAAAGATAAAAAATAATAAAATAGAGCAACCACACATTAAAATGGCGGAGAAGGAGGGACTCGAACCCTCGCGCCGGGTTATCCCCGACCTACAGTCTTAGCAGGACCGCCCCTTCACCATCTTGGGTACTTCTCCACGCTGGTTGCTCATAAGAAATATTAACTTTCTGGCGGAGAGGGTGGGATTCGAACCCACGGCTCCGTGAGGAGTCACTGGTTTTCAAGACCAGCTCCTTAAACCACTCGGACACCTCTCCCTGCTGGGACGATATAAAGTATATCATACACCAGCAATGTTGTCAATATGCTTTAGAAGTATAATATTTGAATATAATACATTTATTTCTTTATAACATCTACTCTCATGTAAGGTCTTAAAACTTCCGGTATGACAACTGAACCATCTTTTTGCTGATAGTTTTCTAATATTGCAGCAAAAGTCCTTCCTACAGCAACTCCAGAACCATTTAAAGTATGGACATATTGTGCTTTTCCTCCATCTTTAGGCCTGTATTTTATGTTGGCTCTTCTCGCCTGAAAGTCTTCACAATTGCTACAAGAAGAAACTTCTACATATCGTCCATAGCTTGGCATCCACACTTCTATATCGTATTTTTTAGAAGCAGTAAAGCCTAAATCTCCTGTGCATATAGCTACTACTCTGTAAGGAAGGCCCAACGCCTGTAAGACTTCTTCAGCATCTTTAGTCATTTTTTCTAATTCTTCGTAAGACTTGTCTGGTTCTGTAAATTTGACAAGCTCAACTTTATTGAACTGGTGCTGCCTTATAAGGCCTCTCGTATCTCTTCCTGCAGAACCTGCTTCTTGTCTGAAACATGCGCTATAAGCACAATGATATATTGGAAGTTTATCTCCATCTATTATTGTATCTCTGTACATATTGGTAACCGGCACTTCAGCAGTAGGTACTAAGAAATAATCGGTATCATAGACTTTGAAAGCATCTTCTTCAAATTTAGGAAGCTGACCTGTACCAAACATGCTCCTTCTATGTACCATAAATGGAGGAAATACTTCAGTATACCCGTGTTTTTCAATGTGTAAGTCCAGCATAAAGTTTATGAGCGCTCTTTCTAATCGAGCCCCAAGGCCTTTGTAAAAAGTAAATCTGGAACCTGTCACTCTCGCAGCAGTTTCAAAATCCAAAATACCCAGTTCTTCCCCTATTTCCCAATGAGGCTTTGGTTCAAAGTCAAATTTTCTCGGTTCACCCCATCTTCTTATTTCAACATTATCTTCATCGCTGTCGCCTATTGGCACACTTTCATGGGGTATGTTGGGGATTGTCCACAAAATTTGTTCTAATTTCTCTTCTACCTCTTTTAGCTGTTGCTCCATCTCTTTGATTTTGTCAGATAATTCTTTCATTTCAGCTATCAGCCTACTTGCGTCTTTACCTTCTCTTTTTAGTTTAGCAATGTTTTCTGACTCTACATTCCTTTTATTTTTTAAAGCTTCTAACTCTGTAAGCATTTCTCGCCTTTTTTCATCTAATACCAAAAACTCATCAATATTTGCATTTTCTTTTTTAAGCTCAATAGCCTGCTTCACAGCCTCTGGATTACTTCTTATTCTCTTCACATCTAACATCTAACACACCTCCCTAAAAAATAATTCCCATCCCACAAAGGGACGGGAATACCGCGTTGCCACCCTCTTTCGGCTTAAAATAAGCCCTCCACATGATTTAACGGTCGCCCGAAGGTCATTACACCTTAGCTCCGGGATGGAATTCATAAGTAAAACTTACTGGTTCGCACCCACCACCAGCTCTCTTAAAAGTTTATACTTACTACTCGTCCCTTCATTGCAATAATATTATGTTTGGCTAATATTATACTACTTAACCAAATTAATTTCAATAGTCTATTTTCCTTCCATAGAACCTATACGATCGGGAGGCCAAATTCTAAAAACTATTTTTCCCAAAATCTGATCTTTAGATACATATTTATGTTTCCAAAACCTACTATCTAAAGACTGGTTTCTGTTATCTCCCAACATGAAATAATGATTGGGAGGAACTACATAAGGGCCAAAATTTCCTTTCATGGGTTCTTTTATATAAGGCTCTTCCACCACCTTGCCATTTCTTATTAAAACTCCATTTTTTATTTCAATCACATCTCCACCTATCCCTATAACTCTCTTTACAAAATTTACTTTTGGGTCGTCGGGAAAGCGAAATACGACAATGTCTCCTCTTCTTATAGGTTCAAACCTGTATATAAATTTGTTTACAATGAATTTATCATTTACATGAATAGTATTTAACATTGAACCCGTAGGTACATCCACCAATTCAAAAACATAAGTTCTTATAAACATTGCAATTAAAAAAGCAAGAGCTATAGTCAGTATCCAGCTTAATATTTCTCTTCGCACATCTTTGCTCATATTTACTCTCCTCACTTAAAAGTACAGTGATATTATAACATAAACTTCAAACAAATTCTAATTTTTTTATCCCTTCTGCATATTTTTCTAATATATGTCAATAATAAAATTAAAGAATTATTTGGGAGAGATGTAAAATGAGAGAGATATAATATCTTTTAGATTTAGCAGAAATAAAAGATACAGAGTACAAAAACTTGTTGGCTTTACTTTCTCTAATAGATTTATTAGTAGAAAAAGGAATCATAACGCGAAAGGAACTTGCGCAAAAATCAAAAGAAATAGCAAAAATAAAAACCGCCCTTTAAAAATCCGTTTCGGCGGATTTTTTTATTACAGTCAACAATTACTCTTAATGATAGACTTTTATCAATTCTCATATTATAATAAAAAGGAAGGAGGTCAAAACGGTGAATAATTTTCTATTGAGATACGGTGATATAATAAAAAAAACACTGCTCATTGTTGCTGTCTTTATTATATTTTACTTAATCATATTTAAAATTATTCCTTTCTTGATGCCATTTGTAGTGGCTTTGCTTCTCTCTGTGATAATCGATCCTGGTGTAAATTTCTTAGAGAAAAAATTAAAGGTGCCGAGAGGATTAGCATCCTTTATTTTACTTTTGATATTAATAGGTGTGATAGGATCACTTATTGCAATATCAATAACACAACTTATATATGAACTAAGTTCTCTTGCGGAAATAAGCACAAATTATGCAAATACTATTAATGACATAATTTTAAATCTTGTTGACAGAATAAGAATGTATTACATATCATTGCCACCAAATATCACATCCCTTATTGAAAGCAATATGCAGTCTATATTAAACTACATATCATTATTTGCAAAAAATCTCGCTACATGGCTTTTGAATTTTGCGACAAAACTGCCCAATTTCTTTTTTATGACTTTGATAACACTTGTTGCTACTTTTTTTATAAGCAAAGATAAGCAGCTTATACTGGATTTTATAAAGAGGCAGATTCCATCTCATTGGGCACAGCATGCAAAAAATATTCAGGTAGACCTTTTAAAGACATTTTTCGGCTATCTTAGGGCAGCTGCCACAATAATGCTTATAACATTTTTACAGGTGTCCATAGGTCTTGCAATGATAGGTTTTGACTATCCATTTTTATTGGGTCTTCTTGTAACCATTGTAGATGCATTGCCCGTACTAGGTTCTGGTGCTGTCATGATACCATGGGCTCTTTATAACATCATAATGAAAAACTACATGGTAGGAATATATCTTTTAATACTGTACGGCTTGGTGGTAGTTGTGAGGCAGATGATAGAGCCTAAGATCGTAGGTGAGAGTATAGGACTTCATCCTCTTGTTACGCTTTTATCTATGTTTATAGGTGTAAAACTTTTTGGTGCTTTAGGACTTATAATAGGACCTGTATTTGTGGTAGTATTTAAAGCTCTTCAAAAAGCAGAAATTATCCCTCCTTGGAAATAAAATAAGGGCATTTTGCCCTTATTTTATTTCATCCATTAGATTTGCCATCTCTATTGCTGTAACGGCTGCCTCAAAACCTTTATTCCCACCTTTTGTTCCCGCCCTTACAATAGCTTGCTCAATTGTATCTGTGGTAAGAACGCCGAATATAACCGGAACATCTGTGTCAAGTGATACTTTTGCAATACCTTTTGATACCTCATTTGCAACGTAATCAAAATGGGGTGTCTCTCCTCTTATCACTGCTCCAAGTGCAATTACTGCATCATATCTTTTAGATTCAGCCATCTTTTTAGCTATAAGTGGTATTTCAAATGCTCCAGGTACCCACGCAATTTCAATGTCTTCATTTAAAGCACCATGCCTTTTTAAAGCATCAAGTGCCCCTTCGAGAAGTTTGTTCGTTATAAATTCATTGAATCTGCTTACCACAATTCCAAATTTCTTTCCTTCTGCTATAAGTTTTCCTTCATATATTTTCATAAACTATACACTCTCCTTATTAATAATCTTTCATTATATACTTGATAATCACATTCAATTTATTTCTTTGTAGCATTTTACACTTCCAAAATTAGATGTCCCATTTTTTCCTTTTTTGTTTTGAGGTATTTTTCATTATAATGATTTGGACAAATTTCTATAGAAACCCTTTCTACAACCTCAAGTCCACATTCTGATAATTCCCTAATTTTCTGTGGATTATTTGTCATAATCCTTATCTTTTTAACCCCCATATCTTTCAAAATCTGTGCAGCTATGCTGTATTCTCTTAAATCAGGTGGAAAACCAAGCTTAATATTCGCTTCAACAGTATCAAACCCTTGATCCTGCAAATGATACGCCTTAATCTTGTTTAAAAGTCCTATACCCCTTCCTTCCTGTCTCAGATAGACTAGTACTCCTCCTTCCTGTCCTATTCTTTCCATTGCCGCATGAAGCTGGTCACCACAGTCACATCTTAATGACCCCAATATATCCCCTGTAAGACATTCAGAATGTATCCTCACAAGTACAGGGTCCCTATTTATGTCTCCTTTAATCAGAGCTACATGCTGTTTTCCTGTTAATATTTCTTCATACCCGACAATTTCAAAATTCCCATGTTTTGTTGGAAGTTTCGCCTGTGCTACCCTTCTCACAAGTATTTCATTTTTCATTCTGTACTCTATTAAATCTTCAATAGATATAATCCTCAACCCAAATTTTTTTGCAAACTCCAAAAGGTCAGGCAACCTTGCCATATTTCCATCGTCTTTTATGATTTCGCATATTACTCCAGCGGGTTTGAGTCCTGCAAGAACTGCAAGGTCTACAGCTGCTTCTGTATGTCCTGCTCTTACTAAGACGCCACCATCTTTGGCTCTTAAAGGAAAAATATGTCCCGGCTTTGTAAAATCTTCTGGCTTTGAATTATCATCTACTAATTTCTTCACCGTCAGTGCTCTTTCAAATGCAGAAATACCAGTGGTACATTCTTTATAATCTACAGATACAGTAAAAGCAGTTTCTTTATGGTCAGTGTTATTCTCAACCATTTGGTAAATGCCAAGGTCATTAAGTCTTTTTTCTGTCATTGGAACACATACAAGACCCCGTCCATATTTTATCATAAAATTAATGTGTTCTCCTGTAACTTTTTCTGCTGCCATAACTAAGTCGCCTTCATTTTCCCTATTTTCATCATCTACCACAATAATCATTTTCCCTTGCTTTATATCTTCTATTGCATCTTCTATCCTATCAAACATCGGTCTTTCCTCCTTAACTTAGAGAAGTCATCAGCATCTATATAAATCCATTTTCTTTTAATAAATCTTTTATATCCTTTTTCCCTATTAGTTTTTCTACATACTTAGAAAGTATATCAACTTCGATATTTACACTATCTCCTACACCTTTATAACCCAATGTGGTCTTAAGCATTGTATGTGGAATAACTGAAACAGTAAAATAATCATATCCATCCTCAACAACCGTTAAACTTATACCATCAACCGCAATACTTCCCTTACGGGCAATGTATTTTGTAAATTCTTTATTGATAGCTATCTTAAATATAAAAGCATTTTTTTCCTGCCTTTTGTCTATGATTTTTCCAACGCAATCTATATGACCAGTTACGATATGCCCACCCATTCTCCTTCCAACTTGAAGTGCTCTTTCCAGATTGACAATGCTTCCAATTTTTAAATCTTTTAAATTGCTTGCTCTCAAGGTTTCAGGCATAACGTCAGCTGCAAAACTTTCGTTTGACATATTAGTAACAGTTAAACATACACCGTTAACTGCTATACTATCACCTATTTTTGTTCCCTCAAGGACTTTACTACATTTTATAACAATTTTTGTAAAAGTACCATGTATAATATTTTTAACAGTTCCTGTTTCTTCTATAATTCCAGTAAACATACGCCATAACCTACTTTCTTACATATGCTGTTATTAGTATATCATCATCTATTCTATCAATCTCCACATCTTTTAATTCTATTGAATTTCCTATATCCGAAAAACCTATACCTTCTACAGGTGTTAAAGCATTTTTTCCTCCTATTATTCTAGGTGATATAAAAAACATAACTTTATCAACAATTCCCTCTTTAAGTGCAGACCAATTTAATGTCCCACCGCCTTCAATCAATACACTATCAATCCCCCTCTCTCCAAGTTTTATCATTAGCTCTTTTAAAGGTACTTTTCCATTGTCGTTTTTTAATATAATAACTTCAATATCCATACCTTCAAGTTTCTTTTTTACACTGTTTGGCATAAGTTCTGTTGTAGCAATTATCGTTTTTGCCGCTTTGTCTCTTATTACATTTGAGGCAAATGGCGTTCTACCTCTACTATCCACAATAATCCTTACAGGATTTTTATACCCCTCCAACCTTGTTGTAAGCATTGGGTTATCCTTAATTACTGTATTTACCCCAACCATAATCGCGGATACACGTCCTCTTATTTTATGAGCAAATTTTCTTGATTTCTCATTTGTAATCCATTTAGAATTTCCATTATAACAAGCAATCTTACCATCAATACTCATAGCAGATTTTAATATCACAAAGGGAAATTTTGTCGTAATATATTTAACAAATATTTCGTTGAGTTTCCTCGCTTCTTTCTCCATCATCCCCACATGTACTTCTATTCCCGCCTCTTTTAACCTTTTTATACCGTTCCCGCTAACTTTAGGATTTGGGTCTTCCATCGCTATATATACTCTCTTAATGCCAGATTTAATTATTTCTTCAACACAAGGAGGCGTTTTGCCATAATGGCTACAAGGTTCAAGTGTTACAAACATAGTAGAACCTGTAACATCTTCAACTGCATTTTTTAATGCATTTACTTCAGCATGTGGGCCTCCAAAATATTCATGATAACCCTCACCAATTATTTTGCCATTTTTAACTATTACAGCACCCACAAGCGGATTAGGGTTTGTGTATCCCCATCCTTTTTCAGCCAGTGTTAAAGCCCTTTCCATATATTCTTCCAATTTAATCCCTCCTGTACTAAAAAATCCTGAAGGTTAAACCTTCAGGGTTAAAAAACCCCAGAGAATATATTCCCTGGGGAATATTTCTCCTTCTCCCATCCAGACTTTAACTGTCGGCCTCGGAATTTCACCGAGTCTGCCAAAAGGCTCGCGGGCTATACCGCCGGTACGGAATTTCACCGATCCCCGAAGGTTTTATCCAATTGTATTTTCAACAGTACCACCTGCAGGAATAAAAGGAAGCACCATCTCATCTTTGTCTATAATACATTCTATCATAAAAGGTCTATTTTCGCTATAGGCTTTTCTAAAAGCTTTTTCGAATTCTTCCTTTGTTGTAACTCTTATTCCTTCTACTCCAAAGTCATTTGCAAGCTTAGCAAAATTCAAATTTGCGTTCAAATCTGTCTGCGAAAATCTCTTGTCATACAAAAGATTTTGCCACTGTCTTACCATTCCTAAAGTTTGGTTGTTGAGTAGTACCGTTATAACCGGAATATTATATACAGCAGCAGTTTCCAGTGCATGTATATTCATTCTTAAACTTCCATCACCTGCAATGTTTACAACTCTTTTATCTGGCTTTCCCACTTGTGCACCTATTGCAGCAGGAAGCCCAAAGCCCATTGTCCCTAGTCCTCCTGAGGTAACAAAAGTCCTGGGCTGTTTAAATTTATAATACTGCGCAGCCCACATTTGATTTTGTCCCACTTCAGTGGCTATTATAAGGTCATCGTTTGAAAGCTGTTGAATTTTTTCTACTATCCACTGAGGCCTCAAAACTTCATCGTTTTTATACTTCAATCCGTGCTTTTCTCTCAAGAAAGAAATTTCCTCTAACCATTCTTTTCTTTCAATGAATGGAAGTTTATCCGTTAAAAGTTTCAATGCTTCTTTAACTTTGCCTATAACTGCTACATCTACTTCTATATTTTTCCCTAATTCTGCAGGATCTATATCAATATGGATTATTTTAGCATTGGGAGCAAGTCCCCCTGCTTTGCCAGCAACTCTGTCGCTAAATCTCGTCCCTATTGCTATCACAAGGTCTGATTTATACACAGCCAAATTTGCAAATCTGCTTCCATGCATGCCAATAAGACCTAATGACAAAGGATGGTCTTCTGGAAAGCATCCTAACCCCATTAAAGAAGTAGCAACAGGTATATTGGTCTTCTCTGCAAATTCTATAAGTTCCTCTGATGCTTCTCCCCAAATCACTCCTCCTCCTGCAAAGATTACAGGTTTTTTACTTTGCAAAATAAGCTCTATAGCTTTGTCTAATTCTTTTTGCGAAACTACTCCATTGATATCGTTTTTTATATCAATACTATCTCCTATTCCTTTTACATATTCTATATCGGCGTTTTGTATATCTTTTGGAATATCTACTAACACAGGACCAGGCCTTCCACTTTTGGCTATTGCAAATGCCTGCCTTATTGTATCTGCCAGTTTATCAGGAGACTTTACAATAAAGTTGTGTTTAGTTATAGGCATTGTAATTCCTGTTATGTCAACCTCTTGAAAAGCGTCTTTCCCTATGAGATTTGTAGGAACCTGTCCTGTTATCGCCACAACAGGTACTGAATCCATATAAGCATTAGCTATACCCGTTACAAGATTGGTAGAACCGGGGCCAGAGGTAGCAAAGCAAACCCCTACCCTTCCCGTAACTCTTGCATAACCATCTGCCATATGGGCTGCCATTTGCTCGTGAGTAGCTAAAATATGCCTTATATCAGAGTCATAAAGAGCATCATAAATGGGAATAACTGCTCCTCCTGGTATGCCAAATATAGTATCAACGCCCATCTCTTTTAAAACTTCTATAACTACTTGCGCTCCTTTTAACTTCATATACCTCCCCCCTTAAAAACTGCACCTGTATTTGCAGAAGTCACCTGTTCTGCATATCTTGCCATATAACCAGTTTTTATCTTTGGTTCAGGTCTTACCCATCTTTTCATTCTTTCTTTAATCTCCTCATCAGTTAATTTCACATTAATTTTTCTTGCGGGAATATCAATTTCAATAATATCCCCATCTTCAATAATCGCTATTTCTCCTCCTTCCATAGCTTCCGGAGAGACGTGTCCTATGGAAGCTCCTCTTGTTGCACCTGAAAATCTACCGTCTGTTATAAGAGCGACATCTTTGTCAAGTCCCATACCTGCAAGGGCTGAAGTAGGACTTAACATTTCTCTCATTCCCGGCCCACCTTTTGGACCTTCGTATCTTATTACTACCACATCGCCTTTCTGTATTTTCCCACCATATATTGCTTCAATAGCCTCTTCTTCAGAATTAAATACCTTTGCTGGTCCTTCATGTCTTAACATCTCTTTTGCTACAGCAGATGCTTTTACAACAGCTCCTTCTCTTGCAATGTTCCCGTACAGTATCGCAAGACCTCCAGTACTGCTGTAAGGGTTGTCTATTGGCCTTATCACATCATGATTTAAAATTTTCGCGTCTTTTATATTCTCTCCCAATGTCTTTCCTGTAACTGTTAACACTTCAGTATTTATGAGATCAGCTTTCGTCAGCTCTTTTAAAACAGCTGAAATTCCGCCTGCAAAATAAAGGTCCTCTATGTGGTATTTCCCTGCAGGACTTAATTTACATAAATTAGGTACTATTGTACTAATCTCATTAATCTCATTTAAAGGTATATCTACCCCTGCCTCATGAGCTATAGCTTTTAAGTGCAATACTGTATTTGTAGAACCACCTAAAGCCATGTCTAAACTAAAGGCGTTTATAAATGCCTCTTTTGTAAGTATATCGGAAGGTTTAATTCCTCTCTCTACAAGCTCCATGATTTTCATTCCAGCTTGTTTTGCAAGTCTTATCCTTTCAGAATAAACAGCTGGAATTGTGCCATTTCCTGGAAGTCCCATTCCTAAAGCTTCTGTCAAGCAATTCATAGTATTTGCGGTAAACATACCAGAGCAGGAACCACAGGTAGGGCAAGCGTTAAGCTCTATCCTGTATAGGTCTTCCTCAGTGATTTTACCAACCTTGTGAGCCCCTACCGCCTCAAAAACACTGCTCAAATCACAGGTATCTCCATTATAATTTCCTGCAAGCATTGGGCCTCCGCTTACAACTATTGCAGGAATATTAAGTCGTGCTGCTGCCATAAGCATTCCCGGCACTATTTTGTCGCAATTAGGTATAAGCACAAGCCCGTCAAAACCGTGGGCCATTGCCATGATTTCAATGCTATCTGCAATAAGTTCTCTACTCCCTAAAGAGTATTTCATACCTTTATGGTTCATGGCAATGCCATCACAAACACCAATAGTGGAAAACTCTATAGGGGTTCCTCCTGCCATTCTGATGCCTGCTTTTACAGCTTCAGCTATTTTGTCTAAATGCATATGACCTGGTATAATTTCATTTTTTGAGTTTGCAACTCCTATAATAGGCCTTTTTATCTCTTCATAAGTCAAGCCTAAAGCATATAAAAGTGACCTATGCGGCGCCTTTTCAACTCCCTTTTTTATGCTATCGCTTATCATTCTCCTCACCCCTTTACATACTCTACCACTTTATCTCCCATCTCCTGAGTATTTAAAATTATTCCTTTTCCTAAATCAAAAGTCCTATAACCTGCCTCTAAAACTTTATTTACTGCATCCTTTATGTCATTAGCAGCATCTATAAGGTCAAAAGAATATTCCAGCATCATAGCAACTGACAATATTGTAGCTAAAGGATTGGCCTTCTTTGTTCCAGCAATATCTGGAGCAGAACCGTGTATAGGTTCATAAAGTCCCACTTTATCTTCTCTTAAGCTAGCAGAAGGAAGCATACCTATAGAACCTGTAAGTTGGGAAGCCTCGTCACTTAATATATCGCCAAACATATTGGAAGTGAGAATTACATCAAATTGAGAAGGATTTTTAATTAGTTGCATAGCACAATTATCTACGTACATGTGGTTTAATTCTACTTCAGGATATCTTTTACTTATTTCTTCCACTGTTTTTCTCCACAATCTTGAAGAATCTAAAATGTTTGCCTTGTCTACAGAAGTGACTTTCTTTTTCCTCTTTAAAGCCGCTTCAAAGGCAATAACCGCTATCCTTTCTATCTCTGAAGTCTGGTACACTTCTGTATCATAAGCCTTAAAACCATAGTCTATAGCGATTGTAGCCCTTGGTCCAAAATAAATACCACCAGTAAGTTCTCTTACCACAAGAATATCTAAACCCTCTTGTAATAACTCGTTTTTTAAAGGAGAAGCTTCTTTTAAAGGAGGATAAAGAACAGCAGGCCTTAGATTTGCATAAACCCCTAGGCTTTTTCTTAAGGCCAGAAGACCCGCCTCTGGCCTTTTATCTCCTTCAAGGTCATCCCATTTAGGACCTCCTACCGCTCCCAAAAGAACAACATCGCTGGAAAGACATGCATTTTTTGTCTCTTCTGGATAGGGAACACCATATTTATCTATAGCTTCTCCCCCAAAAGGATACTTTTTTACATCAAACTTAAGTTTGTACTTGTCTTCTATAGCAGACAAAACTTTTAACCCTTCTTCTATGACTTCAGGTCCAATTCCATCACCAGGCAAAACAGCAATTTTAAACAATGTCACACCTTCTCTCTGACATAATTTATAAGTCCACCATATTTCATTATTTCTTTTATGAAGTCAGGAAAGGGTTGAGCTTTAAATTCTGTTCCTTTAGTCAAATTTTTTATGCTGCCATTATCTGTATCAACCAAAACAATATCACCTTCTTCAATGCCCTCCACCGCTTCTCTACACTCTAATATCGGAAGCCCTATATTTATAGCATTTCTGTAAAAAATTCTCGCAAAAGATTTTGCAATTATACAGGATATACCAGATGCTTTAATAGCGATTGGCGCGTGCTCTCTGGAAGAACCACTACCAAAATTTTCACCTACAACCAGTATATCTCCTTCTTGAACTTTGTTTTTAAACTCTTTGTCTAAATCTTCCATGCAATGCTGTGCTAATTCTTGTGGGTCTGATGTGTTTAAATACCTTGCTGGTATTATGACATCAGTATCTATATTGTCTCCGTATTTTATAGCTTTCCCTTGCATCACTCTACCTCCTCTGGACTTACGATATATCCTGCAATAGCCGAAGCCGCCGCAACAGCTGGACTTGAAAGGTATACTTCACTCTCAGGATGTCCCATTCTTCCTACAAAATTTCTGTTAGTAGTAGCTAACGCCCTTTCTCCTTTAGCCAGAATTCCCATATGCCCTCCAAGGCAAGGGCCACAAGTAGGAGTAGAAACTGCCGCACCTGCTTTTATAAACTCTTCGATGTAACCTCTTTTAACACATTCTAAGTATATTTCCTGTGTTGCAGGAAAAATTAAAAGTCTTACATCAGGATGAACCTTTTTGCCTTTCAATATCTTATAAGCTATCTCCATGTCTGATATACGTCCATTGGTGCAAGAACCAATAACCACTTGGTCTATTTTCACTTTTCCAACCTCATCAATATTTTTAGTATTTTCTGGTAAATGAGGAAATGCTACTTGAGGCCTTATTTCATCTAAATTTATCTCATAAACCTCGCTGTACTCAGCATTTTCATCTCTTTCAAATACTTTGTATTCTCTTTTTGCTCTCCCTTTAACATATGCTTCGGTAATTTCGTCAAAATCGAAAATACCGTTTTTAGCCCCTGCTTCAATCGCCATATTGGCAATTGTGAATCTATCGTCAATTGACAAAGCTTTTATGTTTCCTGTAAATTCCATAGATTTGTATAAAGCTCCGTCAACTCCTATTTTCCCGATTATATACAAGATAACATCTTTTCCACTTACCCATTTTTGTAAATTGCCTTTTAACACAAATTTTATAGCTTCCGGTACTTTAAACCACGCCTTGCCTGTCGCCATTGCCGCCGCCATGTCAGTGCTTCCAATTCCTGTAGAAAAACAGGTAAGAGCCCCATAGGTACAAGTATGGGAATCAGCACCTATGACAACATCTCCAGGAAGCACAAGTCCTTTTTCGGGTAAAAGTGCGTGCTCTATTCCCATTTGCCCTACTTCAAAGAAATTTACTATACCGTGTTTTTTAGCAAATTTCCTTACTATATTGACTTGCTCCGCCGATTTTATGTCCTTATTAGGGACAAAATGGTCAGGAACAAGAGCGATTTTAGTCTTATCAAACACTTCTTTTCCTATCTTTTCAAACTCCTTTATAGCAACAGGAGCAGTGACGTCATTACCTAACACCATATCTACATCTACTTCTATTAACTCCCCTGCTTTGACTTCTCTACCAACTTTTGCTGAAAATATCTTTTGTGTCAATGTTAAGCCCACGCTTCTCCCTCCTTAAAACTTCTAAACTCTTCTAATGTCTCCTCTACCACAAATCTTATATCCTCATCGATAATGACCTTTTTTCTGTCTGCCAAATCTTTAAACCTTCTAAAAGCATCATTTAACTCTCCTGGTGAAAGATTGTACCCCAATTGTCTGACTTTCAATTCAAAAGCATTTCTTCCTGAAAGCTTGCCTAATGCAAAAGTATCTGGGATTATTCCAATATCTTCTGGTTTCATTATTTCATAGGTAGCTCTGTTGTTTATAACTCCATGTTGGTGAATTCCCGCCTGATGCCTAAAAGCATTAGCACCTACAATTGCTTTATTAGGTTGGAGTTTAATTCCTGTAAGTTCACTTACCAATTTGCTTGTGTTATATATCTCTTTTGTGTTTATCCCGTGAACAAGACCAAAATAGTCTTTTCTCGTATTTAAAGCCATTACTACCTCTTCCATAGCTGCATTTCCCGCCCTCTCTCCTATTCCGTTTACTGTTACTTCTACCTGAGTTGCACCATTTTCTATGGCAGATAAAGAATTCGCCACTGCCATCCCCAAATCGTTGTGACAATGAGCACTTATCATTACTCCATCGATGTTGGGAACATTATTTCGAATGTATTTTATAAGCTCTCCAAATTCTCTTGGCATCGCATAACCTACAGTATCGGGCACATTTATTACATTTGCTCCTGCATCAATTACCTCACTAAAAACTTTTACCAAAAAGTCCCAATCAGTTCTTGAAGCATCTTCTGCTGAAAATTGAATCTCATCAAATTTTCCTTTTGCGTATTTCATCATTTCAACGGCTCTTTTAAGCATTTCTTCTCTTGACATCTTAAGTTTGTATTTAAGATGTATATCAGAAGTTGCGATAAAAACGTGTAATCTCGACCTTTCAGCATTTTTCAAAGCGCTGCTAGCTCTGTCTATATCCTCTTTTACAGACCTTGCCATTGCAGCAACCGTAACACCTTTCAATTTATCAGCTATATTTTTGACTGATTCAAAGTCTCCATTAGAAGCCGCTGGAAATCCTGCCTCTATAACATCCACTCCTAAAGATACCAACTGTTTTGCTATTTCAAATTTATCGTTAATGTTAAAGTTGACACCAGGAGTCTGCTCACCATCTCGTAACGTAGTGTCAAAAACAATGACTCTTTTGACCCCCATCGCCTATCTACCTCCTTATTCATTCTTTTTTAATCCAAGCCATCATTTCTCTCAAACCTTTGCCGACTTTTTCAATAAGATGATTTGCCTCTTTATCTTTCATAGCATTGTACTGTGGTCTTCCAACTTGATTTTCTAAAAGCCACTCTTTTGCAAATTTCCCTGATTGTATTTCTGACAAAACTTTTTTCATTTCTTTTCGAGTTTCTTCTGTTATTATCCTCTTACCTGTCATATAGTCTCCAAATTCTGCAGTATCCGAAATAGAATATCTCATATAACTAAAACCGCCTTCGTATATGAGGTCAACTATAAGTTTCATTTCATGTACACATTCAAAATAAGCTATTTCTGGCTGATAACCTGCTTCCACCAATGTTTCAAATCCTGCCTTCATAAGTTCGGTGACTCCTCCGCAAAGCACCGCTTGTTCTCCGAAAAGATCTGTCTCTGTCTCCTCTTTAAAGGTGGTCTCAATAACACCTGCCCTTGTACCGCCTATACCTTTCGCATAAGCCAAAGCTACGTCAAAAGCTTTCCCTGTGTAATCCTGATATACTGCTACAAGATTCGGAACCCCTTTTCCTTCTTGGTATACTCTCCTTACAAGGTGTCCCGGACCCTTGGGAGCCACCATGAACACATCCACATTTTTAGGAGGAACAATTTGTCTAAAATGAATGTTAAAGCCATGAGCAAAAGCAAGAGCTTTACCCTCTGTCAGATTCTTTTCGATATTTTCTTTATACACTTTTGCTTGCTTTTCATCAGGTATCAGCATCATTATGATATCCGCTACTTTAGCTGCTTCCTCAACTGTATAAACTCGCAGTCCTTCTTTTTCTGCCCTTTCTTTTGATTTACTTCCCTCGTAAAGGCCAACTACTACATCAAGTCCAGAATCTCTCAAATTTAGTGCATGAGCATGACCTTGACTTCCAAAACCTATTATTGCAATCTTCTTATTTTTAAGTAAATTTAAATCTGCATCTTTATCATAATACATCTTTGCCATTACAATTCCCCCTCAAATTCTTTTAATGTTTTATTACCTCTTTCTAAAGATACAAGTCCTGTCCTTACAAGTTCTTTTACGTCAAACTTATTTATTAAATTTATAAAAGCGTTTATCTTTTCATTATCTCCTGTAAGTTCTATGATTAATGAGTCAATAGAAATGTCTATAACTTTTGCTCTAAAGGTTTCTACAATATGCATTATATCATCTCTCGTATTTGAATCGTAACCTACTTTAACTAGCACCAATTCTCGAGAAACATTGTCCCTTGCCCCTATATTTTGTACTTTTAAGACATCTATAAGCTTATTAAGTTGCCTCATCATCTGTGTGACGATGTAATCATCTCCTTCCACCGTCAAAGTTATTCTGGATACATCTTCTCTTTCTGTCGTTCCTACTGCAAGGCTTTCAATGTTATAACCTCTCCTAGAAAATAGACCTACTACTCTTGACAAGACTCCTGGATGATTGTTCACAAGGACAGATATAATGTGCAAATCATATCACCCCCTAAAAAATCATTCCCCGCCCTGAGCCACAGGGCGGGGATTTTCTCCACGCGGTACCACCTGTTTTCGCTATTACCTCACGGCAATAGCCTCACCAAGTTTTACAACTTGACCTGTAACGGGTAATCCCGGTATAGCCTAATAAGCTACATGCCGTTCAGCTATACAGCTCCAGAGCGATCTAATATGCGCCTCGGCACCGGTTTGCACCACCCACCGGCTCTCTTGAGCCTCCACGCATACCCCTCACCTTCATCGCTTTTTATCCTGTATGCTGTTAAAAAAGTAAATCCAGTTAAAGTTACTTGTTATTTTAACAGCATATTTTACTTTAGTCAACTAAATTATTTGTAAATTTTAAATAATCCATCGTTTACATTTACTAAAAAATTTTAAATACCTTCCAAAAAAATTGCTCTTTTTAAACTATCGTTAAAAATTGTTTTTGCATGTCTTTTTATTAATTCTCCATCCAAGGTGGAAAAATTCTTGATTTGGTCTGTGGATCTGGTCGTAATACAAAATATTTTTTAGAAAAAGATGGCTTAGTAATAGATGGCTCAGCCTTAAGCCCTACTTTTTTCAAGTTCATACAATGCTTCAATTTGAGCACCTCTGGAATTATATTATTTTTCCTCAAATTGGTCAATAAAAGGCTTTGTTTAATTTATCATTGACTCAGTTTTATTTTATTGATATCATAAATTTAAGTTGTAAGCCTTGGTTAGCAATATTATTATTTGGGCTAACACCCAGTATTACCTTAATTCTGAAAAGGTCATTTAAAAATATTCTTTTTTCTTTATGAAAATTTTGTTTAGGAAACAAAGGAGGTATACTATGAAAAGGCTTATAAATAAGATTTTGGTAGCCAATAGAGGAGTTCCTGCAGTAAGAGTTATGAATACCTGTAGGGATAAGAAAATTAAAACGGTAGCTGTTTACAGTACTCCTGACAGACTGGCGTATCATGTATTTTTAGCAGATGAAGCTATACACATAGGTGAAGGTCCGCCAACCGATTCTTATCTCAACATGGAAAAAATAATTGACGCAGCTCTTAAAACCGGGGCAGATGCCATTCATCCTGGATGGGGTTTTCTAGCAGAGAATCCTAAATTTGCTCAGGCTGTGCAGGATGCAGGCCTTATTTGGATTGGTCCACCTCCTAAAGTTATAGAACTTATGGGTGATAAAACCAGAGCTAAAAAAATTGCTCAAAGAGCAAACGTTCCCACCATTCCTGGAATTTCTAACGTGAAAAGTACGGAAGAAGTTTTACGCTGGATGAAAGAAGAAGAGATTACTTTTCCTATTATGATTAAGGCTGCTGCAGGTGGTGGTGGGAAGGGAATGGTAAAGGTGGAAAGTGAAGAAGAATTATCTGTTGCTCTTGAAAAAGCTCGTTCTGAAGCAAAAAAGGCTTTTGGTGACGATACTCTCTTAGTTGAAAAATATATTGAAAGAGGACGTCATATAGAAGTTCAAGTAATTGCAGATCAATATGGAAATGTGGTTCATTTATTTGAAAGAGAATGCACCATCCAGAGAAGAAATCAGAAAATTATTGAAGAAGCTCCATCTCCTACACTTGATCCTTCACTGAGGCAGGAAATCTGTTTTACAGCTGTAAGGCTTATGCGTAAAATAGGTTATTATTCTGCAGGAACTGTGGAATTTATTTTCGACTCCAAAACCCAGCAATTTTATTTCCTTGAAGTGAATACCCGTTTGCAGGTGGAACATGGTGTTACAGAGCTAATCACTGGACTTGATATTGTAAGTTTGATGATAGATATAGCTGAAGGGAAAAAGCTTCCCTTTACTCAGGAAGATATTCATCCCAACCGTTGGGCTATGGAAGTGCGTGTTAATGCAGAGGATCCAAGAACTTTCAGCCCTTCTTTTGGTTCCATTACTCGTTTGGAGATACCTCAGGGACCTGGAATCAGAGCAGCATCTGGAGTTTATGAAGGAGCTGATGTTCCACCTTATTACGACTCACTTATCACGCTTGTTATGAGTGCAGGAACAGATAGATATGATGCTATAAGAGTTATGGATAGAGCTTTAAGTAGAGGACTGAGAGTTGAGGGTATTAAAACCAACGCACCTTTACTTTTGAGTATTATAAGGCATCCCAAATTCATTGAAGGTGAGTTTTCAACCAGATTCATTGAAGAGCATTTTGAAGAACTTCTTTCCATGTTTAAGGAAAAAACCACTGATGATGAGGCTTTGAAGATTGCCCAGTATATTGCTATGGTTTCAGCCCTTGGACCACAGAGTTGGATGTAACCTGTAAAGGAGGAGTGTTATGGTAATATTTAATAACCAGAAAACTGAAAATAATCAGAATTCATGGATATTTGTTAGACCTGGGATAAGTCCCAGGGAAATTGTACAGAAGGTAAGAGAACTTCCTGGGGTTTGTTTTGTTTCTGTGGGCATGCGTGATGCTGGACAGTCTGACTATAAAAATCGTCTCCGAATATATGACCTCGAAACACTTGCTCCCTATTACAATGAAATGGGGCTTTTTTCTGCTGAATGTCACGGGGGTGCAAGATGGCATGTGGGTATCATGAATAGAAGAGAGAGTCCTTTTGAGGAGATTGCTATTTTAAGAAAACTTATGCCCAATGTTCTTTTGCAGACTCTTATCCGTGAAACCAATCTATGGGGATACAGACCTTATCCAAAAAATATTATTGAACATGTGGTAAGTGTAGTGGACATAGATGTCTGGAGGTGCTTTTCCTTTTTAAATGATGTAAGGAATATGCGGACTGTGGCTGAGGTAGTGATGAAAAGAGAACGTCTTTTTGAGCCTGCCATCTCCTACACAGTTGCCCCCTGGTTTGATACTCAATATTATCTAAAGGTAGTAGATGAAATTGTGGCTCTTTGTGGAGGAGTTGATGAAATCATTCTCTGCATAAAAGACATGGCAGGAGTGGGGACTGTTAAAAGTATCACTGAGCTTATTGATGCCATAAAGCAGAAGTATCCCGAGCTTGTCATAAACTATCACAGACATATTACAGATGGGCTTGCAATACCGGTTCTTTTAGCTGCAGCCAGGGCTGGTGCCAAAATCCTTGACGTGGAAGAGGATACCATTGTCAGGTTTTACGGGCATTCCCCTATTTTAGCTGTGGAAGCCATGCTCAGAGAAGAAGGCATCCCTGTTCACTTAAATAGATCCTCTGCGGAGAAAGCTGTTCAGAAAGTAAGGGAATGGATCAGGGATTATGAATGGGCAGAGTCTCCCTTTAAAGGCTTTGATCACATGGTTACAAGGCATAAAATGCCAGGTGGGGCTTTCCCAAGCTCTTTTGAACAAGCAGAAAAGGGAGGTTTCCTTTTTTTGATGCCCTATATCCTTGAAGTCATGTCCCTTTACAACCAGATTGTGAAATATTTTGATGTAACTCCTGGTTCCCAGATTACCTGGGTTACATGCAGTGGCATTGTTAACAAATATGCCAAAGAAAAGGGAGAAGCAGGAATTAAGCATGTGATAGGGCTTTTAAGAAAATTTGTGGAAGAAAAGAATCAGAATTTTAATGCCATGGAGCCTGAAGAGCAGGCAGAGCTTCTTACCCTTTTTAGAGGCGCACCTGGTGATTTCAAAAATCTCATTTTAGGGCATTATGGAATGCTTCCTGTGGGCTGGCCAGCAGACTGGGTTTATCAGAGTACCTTTGGAGATGAATGGCAGGAGAAAATAAAAGAAAGAAAAGAAACCTCACCTCTTGAGAGCATTCCTGATGAAGATTTATCCACCTTGAGAAAACAATTAGACGAAGAACTTGGAAGACCTGCCACTGAAGAAGAATTCATCCTTTATCTCATGCACCCCAAGGATGCCATAGATTTTATTAAATTTCGTGAAAAATACGGAGATGCACCTTTAGTTCTTCCAACTAAGGTATGGAGAGAAGGTTTAAAAAAACCAGGTGATAAGGTGGATTTTGAGCTTGATGACAAACCCTACACTATTGAGCTTGTATCCATTGGCAATGAGACAGATGGCGTAATCCATGTAGTTTTGAAGGTAAACAACAAGACCAAGGTTTTCAACGTGGAAACCCCAAGAGCTAGGAAAACAGAAATCAGAAGGGCCACTAAACCCAATGAGATAGGCTCACCTATTAATGGAACAGTCTGGAGAATTGGCAATCCCCAAAGAGGAACTTTAAAGGTGGGAGACATAGTACGTAAAGGAGAGGAAATTGCCAACATTGAAGCCATGAAGATGGAAAATCCTATCCTTGCACCTTTTGATGCTCAGATTGCGGAAATCTGTGTAAAAGTAAACCAGATGGTAGGAGAAGGGCAACTCCTTTTTGTACTTCAGCCTTTGGAGAAAACCACATAATCTGTATAAATCAAACCCCACTTTTTACATGTATAGAAAGTGGGGTTTGTCGTTAATTTAAAAAGCCCTTAAAGTTTAGGGTTTTTTAAGTTTCCTCATTGTTTATTCTCGCGGTAGAAACAACCCTGTCACCATCATCCAGCTTCATAAGAGTTACACCTCTCGTGTCTCTGTGCATCTTAGATATTTCAGACACCTTCATTCTTATAAGAATTCCATTTGCAGAAATTATCATAAACTCATCTTCCGGATTTACCGACCTTATAGATACTAATTTACCAGTTTTTTCACTAAGTCTTATTGCAATTATTCCTTTTCCCGCTCTTGTTTGAAGCCTGTATTCCTCTAAATCAGTTCTTTTTCCAAATCCTTTTTCTGTAACTACCAAAATTTCGCTACCCGGGTGAACAAGGTCCATTTCTACCACTTCATCATCTTCTCTCAAGGAAATAGCTATTACACCCTTTGCCACTCTTCCCATAGGCCTTATGTCTTTTTCATTGAACCTTATAGCATAGCCTTTAGCAGTTCCTATAATTATTTCTCTTTCTCCATTTGTTAATTTTGTATTTATAAGCTCGTCATTCTCCTCCAATGTAATAGCTATTATACCATTTCTTTTAATTGACCTGAATTCTTCTATAGAAGTCTTTTTTATTATGCCTCTTTTAGTACACATAACAACATATTTAATATCTTCTGACTTTTTAAGAGGAATAACCGCTGTGACTTTCTCTCCTTGAGCTATTTGTATGAGATTGACAATAGCCGTGCCTTTTGCTTGTCTTCCTGTTTCAGGAATGTCTATTGTCCTTAAACTATATACCTTCCCTTTGTTTGTAAAGAACAACAGTCTGTCATGAGTTGTAGTGATAAATATATCCTCTACAAAGTCATCTTCTCTTGTAGATATACCTAATATGCCTTTCCCTCCACGTTTTTGAGCTTTATAAATATCAAGAGGCATTCTCTTTATATATCCATAGTGTGTCATTGTCACTACAACATCTTCCAATTGAACCAAATCCTCTAAATCTAACTCTTCTTCTTTTGCCACAATGCTTGTCTTTCTCGGAGTAGCATATTTATCTTTTATTTCCAAAAGCTCTTTTTTGATTATTTCCAGCACTTTTCTTTCATCTGCCAAAATTTCCTTTAATTCTTTTATCTTTTCAATTAACTCCTTAAGCTCATCTTCTACTTTTTGCCTTTCAAGCCCAGTCAACCTTCCTAATCTCATGTCAACTATCGCTTGTGCTTGTTTTTCGCTTAACCCAAACTTGTCCATTAAATTTTGCTTAGCAATTGCTTCTGTCTTCGAACTTCTTATTATATTTATCACTTCATCAATGTGGTCAAGAGCGATTTTTAATCCTTCTAAAATATGGGCTCTTTCTTCCGCTCTTCTTAAGTCAAACTTGGTCCTTCTCGTTACAACATCTGCTTGATGATCTACATACTTTTCTATAATCTGCTTTAAATTTAATATTTTTGGCTCTCCATCTACAAGAGCTAACATTATAGCTCCAAAAGTCTGTTGCATTTGTGTGTGCATGTAAAGTTTATTAAGTATCACCTTTGGATTGACATCTCTTTTTAGTTCTATTACAATTTTCATTCCATTCCTATCAGATTCATCTCTCAAATCAGAAATCCCTTCTATGTGCTTGTCACGGACTAACTCAGCTATTTTTTCAATTAACTTAGCTTTAAGCACCATATAGGGAATCTCAGTAATTACGATTCTCATCTTACCGTGATGTTCTTCAATTTCTGCCTTTGCCCTAACGACAATTTTACCTCTTCCTGTCTCATAAGTCTCTTTTATACCGTCTCTTCCTAGAATTATTCCTCCTGTAGGAAAGTCAGGTCCCTTTATATATTTCATCAGTTCATCTACTGAAATATAAGGATTGTCTATATAAGCGACAATGCCATCTATGACTTCTCCTAAATTGTGAGGAGGAATGTTGGTAGCCATACCTACAGCAATGCCTTGAGAACCATTGACTAAAAGATTAGGAAATCGAGAAGGAAGCACAACTGGTTCTTTTAAAGTCTCGTCAAAGTTTGGCACAAAATCTACTGTTTCTTTATTTATATCTGTAAGCATTTCAAGGGCAATTTTTGAAAGCCTCGCCTCTGTATACCTCATGGCAGCTGGAGGGTCTCCATCTATGCTTCCAAAGTTTCCGTGCCCATCTATCAAAGTTTCTCTCATTGAAAAATCCTGTGCTAGTCTCACTAAAGTATCATAAACAGCCGCATCGCCATGAGGATGGTATTTCCCTAACACTTCACCAACAACTGCAACGCTCTTTTTATAGGGCTTGTCAGGAGTTAATCCCAACTCATTCATAGCATAGAGAATCCTTCTATGAACTGGTTTTAAACCATCTCTCACATCTGGCAGTGCCCTTCCAACAATTACACTCATCGCATAATCTATATAAGATTTTTTCATTTCATCTTCAATGTCTACTGGGATTACTTTCTCTTTTTCTTCACTCATCTACTTCACCTCTTTTATATATCTAAATTTCTAACTGTTTTTGCATGTTTTTCTATAAATTCCCTTCTTGGTTCGACTTTGTCCCCCATTAAAATGGTGAAAATTTCATCTGCAGCTATCGCATCCTCTAATGTAACTTTAAGCATCGTCCTCTTCTCTGGATCCATAGTTGTATCCCACAACTGGTCAGCATTCATTTCTCCAAGACCTTTATACCTTTGAACAGTATAATTTTCCCTTCCAATTTCATTTAAAATCCTGTCTAATTCTCTATCCGAGTAAGCATAATACACCTTTTTGCCTTTTGTAATTTTATATAAAGGCGGTTGAGCAATGTACACATTTCCATTTTCAATTAAAGGTCTCATAAACCTATAGAAAAATGTTAAAAGCAGTGTCCTAATATGACTTCCATCTACGTCCGCATCTGTCATTATGACTACTTTGTGGTACCTTAACTTACTTATATCAAATTCATCTCCTATGCCAGTACCTAAAGCAGTTATCATTGCTCTTATCTCTTCATTAGACAATATCTTGTCAAGTCTTGCCTTCTCCACATTTAAAATTTTTCCTCGGAGTGGAAGTATCGCTTGGAATCTACTGTTTCTACCTGATTTAGCAGAACCTCCTGCAGAGTCACCCTCTACCAAGAAAAGCTCACATTTAGAAGGGTCTTTCTCCGAGCAGTCGGCAAGTTTACCTGGCAAAGTAGTATTCTCAAGAGCAGACTTTCTTCTGGTAAGCTCTCTGGCTTTTCTCGCAGCTTCCCTTGCTCTTGCTGCTTGAGTAGCTTTTTCTACTATAATTTTTGCAACTGAGGGATTTTCTTCTAAAAAAGCCGAGAGTTTTTCTGTTACTACATTTTCTACAATAGACCTCATTTCAGAATTTCCTAATTTTGTTTTAGTCTGTCCTTCAAACTGTGGATTTTTTAATTTTACACTTACAATAGCTGTAAGTCCTTCTCTTACATCTTCACCCTGTAAATTTTTCTCGTTATCTTTTATAATCCCGTATTTTCTTGCGTAATCATTAATGACTTTAGTCAAAGCTGCTTTAAAGCCTACTAGATGAGTACCACCTTCTCTAGTATCAATATTATTAGCAAAACTAAAGATGTTTTCAGTATAACTGTCATTATACTGCATGCAAACCTCTACTTCATATTCAGTGTTTTTTGCTTCCATGTATATAGGCTCATCATGGAGAACTTCTTTGTTTCTATTGAGATATTTCACAAAAGATATAATTCCACCTTCGTAATTAAAGACCTCTTCTTTTCCGTCTCTTTCGTCTATAAGCTTGATATTTATACCTTTATTTAAAAACGCTAATTCTCTCAATCTTTGAGCTAATACATCATAATCGAATACAGTTTCTTCAAAAATTTCCTTATCCGGCTTAAAAGTAATAGTTGTACCTGTCTCTTCTGTCTCTCCAATAACCTCTAAATCCGTTTTTGGAACTCCTCTTTCATATATTTGCCTATAAATTTTCCCATGTTGTTTTACAATAACTTCTAATTTTTCAGATAATGCATTTACAACAGAAACACCTACTCCGTGCAATCCTCCAGAAACTTTGTAAGCATCATTATTAAATTTTCCACCTGCATGTAACATTGTTAAAGCTACTTCTACAGCCGGTTTTCCAACTTTTGGGTGAATATCTGTAGGAATACCCCTTCCGTCGTCTTCAACCGTTATAGAATTATCTTTGTGTATAGTAACTACTATATTTTTGCAATAACCGGCCAATGCTTCATCTATACTATTATCGACTACCTCGTATACTAAATGATGCAGTCCTCTGCTACCAGTAGAACCTATATACATTCCTGGCCTTTTTCTTACCGCTTCTAAACCCTCTAATATTTGTATTTGACTCGCAGTATAAGTTTCATCCTTTGCCATATTCACAACCTCCGCAAATTTATCCAGTAATTCTATTTTATCATTCTTTTTGCATTTACTCAATTTTAAGAAAATACAGATGAGAACCAAGATTATTTCCCACAAAAATTTCCCGGGAAATAGAAAGGAAATGTTTTTTTATTTTATTATTGCCTATAATATAATATACTTAACAGATGTACCTATATTATAATATACTTAAATTGAGGTGAATGCAATGGCTACTTATGAAGATTTTTTAAAACTTGACATAAGAGTAGGAAGGATAATTGAAGTTGAAGACTTCCCTAAAGCAAAAAAACCTGCTTACAAGTTAAAAATTGACTTTGGTGAATTAGGTATTAAAAAGTCTAGCGCTCAAATAACAAAGCTATATAAAAAAGAAGATTTGTACAATAAATTAGTAGTGTGTGTAGTAAATTTTCCACCCAAACAAATTGCAGACTTCGTATCCGAAGTTTTAGTACTAGGGGTAGATGATGAAGAAGGAAATGTAGTATTGCTTCAGCCAGAAAGAGAAGTAAAAATAGGGAATAAAATTTACTAGAAGGTGGTAAAAAATGAAATTTTTAAGTGTTAACTTAGGTAAACTTGTGAACATATCTTGTAAAATGACAGGAAAAGGTGGAACATCTTTACCTGGAAAAATAGCTCTTAAATCTGATTCTAAATTAATAAAAAAGTTAATTGAACCTATAAAAGAAAACAAAGTAATAATAACAGGTACAAATGGCAAAACTACAACTTCTGGATTAATAGCCCATATTTTGACCACTTCTGGGAAAAGTGTTGTACACAACAAAGAAGGAGCAAATATGAAAACTGGAATTGCCACAGCCTTAATAAAAAATAGCAATTTTTTAGGTAATTTAAATAAAAATGCAGCTGTTTTCGAAGTAGATGAAGCCAACATGCCTGTAATCATTGAAGAAGTAAAACCTAACATTGTAGTGATAACAAATTTTTTTAGAGACCAGCTAGATAGATATGGAGAATTGGACACAACAGTAGAAAAAGTAAAAGAAGCCCTTTTAAAACTGCCTGAAGATTCTATAGTTCTATTAAACGCTGATGAACCTTTTACAGCTTCAATAGGTGACAATTTAAGTTTAAAAGTAATATATTACGGTGTAGAGAGTAATTTAAATAATTCAAACACTTCTACATCTTTTGAACAAAAATACTGTCCTGTCTGCGGGACAAAATATATTTATAAAAGAGTATATTATGGACAACTGGGGGATTATTATTGCCCTAATTGCGGCAAAAAAAGACCTGACCTTCACTTTAAAGCAACTGACATAGCTTTAAGCGAAGAGGGGATAAGTTTTAAATTGTTTTACAAAAATGCAGTATTGCCAATCAAAAGCAAATTAATAGGGTTTTATAATGTATACAACCTGTTAGCCGCAATTTCTACTAGCATTTTATTGAATATAAACATAGATAGCATAATAGAAGCAATACAAGATTATTGGCCAATAGAAGGAAGACTGCAAAAAACCTATATAAAAGGCAAAAAAGCAATAATAAATCTCATTAAAAATCCAATAGGTTTTGAAAGCACCTTAAACATGCTGTCAGAATTTAACAAACCTTTAAACCTCGTTATATTTATAAACGACAATTACGCAGACGGAAGAGATGTGTCATGGCTGTGGGATGTAAACATAGAAGAATTTTTATCAAAAACAAAGGTGAACTATATAATAACCTCTGGTTTAAGAGCTGAGGACATGGCAGTAAGACTGAAATATGCAAACTTTGATATTAATAAAATAAAAGTTTTAAACTCTGTAGATAAAGCTCTTGATACAATATCTGAACTAACTAAGGAAGAATTAATAGCAGTACTTCCCAATTATACATCCCTTTATGATGTAAATAAATACTTAAAATCGCAGGAGGCTAAAAAATGAAACTTGTCATTGGCCACATGTATCCAGACATACTGAATTTATACGGAGACAGAGGAAATATTTTGGCATTAAAAAGAAGATGCGAATGGCGAAATATTGAAGTCGAAATAAAGCCGATTACAGTAGACACAAACACAAATTTTGCCGATGTAGATATACTTTTTTTAGGAGGCGGATCTGATAGAGAACAAAAAATGGTAAGCGATGACCTGACAATTAAAAAGGGCAAAAATCTCAAAACAGCTATTGAAGACGGCTTGACAGTATTAGGTATATGCGGCGGATATCAACTTTTAGGGAATTATTACCAAACCGCAAAAGGTGATAAATTAAAAGGCGTGGGTGTATTAGACGTGTGGACTGTAGCTGGTACCAAAAGGATGATTGGAAATGTAGTAATCGAAGTAAATATAAATGAAAAAGCTTTTAAAATGGTGGGTTTTGAAAACCATTCTGGAAAAACTTATATTGGAAAAGCAAAACCTCTTGGTAAAATAATAATTGGAAGTGGAAACAACGGAGAAGACAAAACAGAGGGTTGTGTGTATAAAAATGTGTATGGAACATATCTCCACGGCCCTGTCTTACCTAAAAATCCTGAATTTGCAGACTACCTCATTTTAAGCGCTTTGAAAAGAAAATACGGAAAAATAGAATTAGTACCATTAGATGACTCTTTAGAAAAAACAGCTAAACAATCAATAATAAAAAGATTCATAAAAAAATAGAGGTATAATCCCTCTATTTTTATTCTTCTATTTTTTGAGTTCTTTTTATGAGAGTAAAAGTAGAAATTGGTGACATGTAAATTATGCTCTTTTTATCTCTCTCTGTGATTATAAAAGATTTTGGCTTTTCATCAGAAATCCTCACCACAAACCCTTCTTCTTCTGATATTTTTAAAAATTGAACTGTTGCATCAGAAGTAGTGACAACACTTATGTCAAAAATAGCTATGATGTCTTTATCTGGGACTACGACGTTACCACCTAAATGGATATACATTCAAAAACCCCCTATTCCTTAATTACAACCCCATTTTTTATCTCAAAATAACAATCTCCTTTAAGGTCATTTTTATTGGTATGAGTTATAAAGGTCTGGAAACCCTTAAGTTTTTCTAAAACGTATCTTTTTCTTTTGTCATCTAGTTCTGACATCACATCGTCTAAAAGAAGCACTGGTCGTTTATTTGTCTCACTCTTTAAAATTTCAAATTCCGTAAGTTTAAGACATAAAGCGAGAGTCCTCTGTTGCCCTTGTGAAGAATAAATTCTCGAGTCATATCCGTTTATCAAAATTTTAAAATCTTCTCTATGAGGTCCTGTCTGAGTTGTAAGGTACTTTAAATCTAAATCTATATTTTTTGCAAGCTTTTCTTTTAATTTATTTTTTATGATTTCTTCCTCAGTCATCTCTTTAAGACCTATGCTATTTAAATAAACAATGTCAACGGATTCCTTTGATATTTCAGATAAAATTTTTTTAACGTAAGACTCCATAGTCTTTATGTATTGTTGTCTCGTCAAAATAATTTTTGACCCATAGTCTACAAGCTGTTCATCAAAAACTTCTAAAATTTCTCTTCCTTTTCCTTCTTTTATGCTCTTTAACACTTTATTTCTGTTAGCTAATATTTTATTATATTGGATTATGTTGTAAAGATAACTTTTTCTTACTATGGAAATACAAGAATCTATGTATTTTCTGCGATGGGAAGGCCCTTCTTTTATTATATTTAAATCTTCTGGGGAAAAAATAACTGTCAAAAAATGACCCAAAAGCTCAGAAGCAGATTTTAGTTTATTGCCGTTAATCTTTATTACTTTGTTTTCATTTTTTTTGTAAGCAAATTCTATTTTTTTGTCCTCATTGTCTTGCTGTACCAAAGCTCTTATGTAAAAATAATCCTCTCCAAACTTTATCAATTCAGTTGTCTTGCTTCCTCTGAAAGACCTTCCCATGCTAAGAATCCTAATGCTCTCTAAAAGATTACTTTTTCCTTGAGCATTTAATCCGTACAATATGTTGACTCCATCACAAAATTCTACTTTTTGCTTTTGCAGATTTCTAAAATTGTCAACAAAAAGCTCCCTTATATACAAGCTCAATTCCTCACTTTATAACGTAAATTTTGCCTTCTACCTCAATTATATCATTTTTGCGGAGCTTTTTCCCTCGTTTTAATTCAATAGCTCCATTAACTTTTACTTTTCCATCTAAAATAAGTTGTTTTGCTTGACCTCCTGTTTCACACACCTTCACATACTTCAAAAACTGTCCTAAAGTGATATAGTCAGTTGTTATAGCAACTTCTATCATAAATAAGCCACCTCTTGTCAGTTAAGCTTTACAGGAAGTATCATGTATAGATAATCTTTACTCCCTATCGGTCTTATTATTAACGGATTTATGCTATTTATAAAATGAAGCTCTATCTCTTCTTCATCAATAGCTCTTAAAGACTCAAGTAAATACCTTGAATTAAACGCTATTTCGAGAAACATTCCTTTTACTACTACTTCAATCTTTTCTACCATTTTACCTTTTTCAGAATTAGAAGAAACAGTGATAAATTTATCTCCAATTTCAAACTTAACCAGGTTATTTTTGCTCTCAGCTATGAGAGATGCTCTTTCAATGCTTTCCATTAAATCCTCTTTTTTAACTCTTACCTGCGTTTTGTGGTCTTTTGGCAAAACTGCATTGTAATTTATATAATTTCCTTCTAAAAGCCTTGATATTACTTTTGTGTTTTCTATTTGAAACAGCACCTGGTTGGAAGTATGGTATATGTCTATTTCACTGTCTTCATCTTTTAAAATCCTGTATATCTCCTCTAAAGTTTTTCCGGGTATCACTATGGAATATTTTTCTGATTCTTCTTCAAAAAACTTCTCCTCACTGGTATATGAATAAACTGCCATTCTAAATCCGTCTAAAGCAACTGCTTTTATTTCATTTTGAAACACCTCAAATAAAACTCCTGTGAGAATAGGCCTCGTTTGTTCCTGTGCAATACAAAATATTGTTTTCCTTATCATGTCTTTTAAAGGATTTTGAGTTAACCTAAAAGAGTTTTCTCTTGATACTTCAGGAATTTCAGGAAATTCGACTGCATCACTTCCTGAAATTGTAAAATTTATACTTTCGCAGGTAATATCGACAATATTCTCAGAATTAGTTTTTATACTAACTTCTCCTTCTGGTAATTTCCTTACCAGTTCAGAGAAAATTTTTGCAGGTACAACTACTTCTCCTTCTTGTTCTATTGTTGCAGGAATTTCACATTCTATTCCTATATCTAAATCTGTTCCAGAAAGTTTGACAAAATCTTTTAGAGCTGTTAGTTTTATACCTTGAAGTATTGGAAGAGTTGTGCGGGAGGATACCCCCCTTATAGCAGTATTTACTCCTTCTGATAATGAATTTTTATCACACGCAAATTTCATTTTTTTTCACTCCTGTTATTTAGAATATTTCTTGCAGCTCAAGCATAAAATAAAAAGATATAATTTAGTAGTCATAGTAATAGAAAATGTTATTTTGTGAGTAATGGGTTCTAAACCAAATAAAATGTCGAAAGGTGTCTGTGGATAAGTTTTAGACAGTTTTAAAAAAATATCAACATTATTCACAGACAAAAAATTTTAAAACATATAAACAGGGTTATCCCCGTTTATATGTTAAAAACCTTTGATTCTTTTTTTAAGTTCTTCAATTTGACGAGAAAGGAGTTCGTCTTGTTTTATTTCATTAGAAATTTTTTCATATGCATGTATTACAGTGGTATGGTCTTTTCCAAACTCTTCTCCTATTTTAGGAAGTGATAAATCTGTCAATTCTCTTGCTAAATACATGGCTATTTGTCGAGGATATGCTATATTTTTAGTTCTTTTGCGAGACTTGAAATCTTCTAATTTTATATTGTAGTATTTACAAACTTCTTCTTGTATGAGCTTGACAGTTATCTGCCTTGTTTTGTTAGAGACAATTTCTTTTAAAGCGTGTTTGGTGAGTTCTAAGTCTATGTTCGATTTTGTTAAGTTTGAAAAAGCTACAATTCTTATCAAGGCGCCTTCTAATTCCCTTATGTTTGATTGGATTTTCTCTGCTACATACGCTAAAACTTCATCAGGTATGTTGAGATTTTCTGTTTGAGCTTTTTTCTTTAGTATTGCTATTCTTGTCTCATAATCTGGAGGTTGTATATCAGCTATTAAGCCCCATTCAAATCTTGACCTCAGCCTTTCTTCTAAAGTAGGTATTTCTTTTGGAGGTCTGTCGCTTGAAATAACTATTTGCTTGTTAGCCTCATAAAGCGTATTAAAAGTATGGAAAAACTCTTCTTGCGTCCTTTCTTTTTTAGCTATAAATTGAATATCGTCTATTAGAAGTACGTCAATATTTCTGTATTTGTTTCTAAATTCTTCATTTTTGTCGTCTTTTATTGAATTTACCAATTCATTTGTAAACGTTTCTGAGGTAACGTACATTATTTTATAACCACTGTGATGTTTGTTGATAAAGTGGCCTATGGCGTGCATTAGGTGAGTTTTTCCAAGTCCTACACCGCCGTAAATAAATAGGGGATTGTAAGCTTTTGCAGGAGCTTGTGCTACTGCAAGACAAGCGGCGTGAGCAAGTTTGTTACTGTTCCCTACCACAAAGGTGTCAAAAGTATATTTAGGATTTAAGGTACTTAGGGTTGTTGATTCGTTTAATATTTCTTTTTCTACTGATTCCTTGATTTCTCTGTATTCTTCTTCGTCTTCAGACAGTATTTTTATGTTATAGAGTTTGTTAGTGGCTTTTGATGCAGCGTCGTGAATTATGTTTATATATCTTCCATTTATTATATTTTTTGTAAAACTGTTTGGAGTGCTTAAAAAAAGTACATTATCAATGATTGCTAGTGGCTTTATATGAACTAGCCAAGTGTTGTAACTGGTGGGGGTAAGTTTACTTTTGATGACCTCCACTATTCTCTCCCATACTTGACGATGATCTCCATACATTGTATGACCTCCTAAGACATTCAATAAGAAATGTGGATAACTTACGAAAAAGGGTGGCATAGTATGTTATCTGGTATAAGTTAATTATTGATAAGTTAAT